>JAGCTJ010000147.1 GCA_017963665.1 Lachnospiraceae bacterium
CGCCAAAGGAGTGTCCACACCCATCGCTCCGATGGACTCGCCGCCGAAAAGAGCCATGTTTGCCATCTCTTCGCTGTATTCTTCGTATTCATATACGAAAGAAAGAAGCAGCTTCGAAAGGTCGTCTTCTTTATAAGAAATAACTTTGTTGTTGGGGATCTTGATATCTTTAAGCTTTATGAGCTTGCTGTCGATCCATTCGCCGTAAGGCTCTTTAAGGGCGTATTTTTCTTTTATCTCATCATCCCCCATGAGCTTTCCTTCTTTTGTATCGATAAGTAAAAGCTTTCCGGGATGAAGTCTTTCTTTTTTAAGGATGTGAGATTCGTCCACCTCAAGGACACCGACTTCGGAACTTAAGATAAGTCTGTCGTCATCGGTCACATAGTATCTTGAAGGACGAAGTCCGTTACGGTCGAGTATCGCACCCATCACATCACCGTCGCTGAAAAGGATAGATGCGGGTCCGTCCCAAGGCTCCATCATGGTTGCATAGTACTGATAGAAGTCTCTGACTTCTTCGGGGATAGTATCGTTATGCGTCCAGGGCTCGGGAATGAGTATGCTTGCGGCAAGGGCAAGATCCATTCCGGACATGGATAAGAACTCAAGGGTATTGTCAAGCATAGCTGAGTCAGAACCGGATGAAGAAACAACCGGAAGAATCTTTGTCATGTCTTCCGAAGAGAAGACATCGGTATGCATCGTTTCTTCTCTTGCCAGCATCTTGTCCACATTTCCTTTTATGGTGTTGATCTCGCCGTTATGAACAAGGATCCTGTTGGGATGCGCACGTTCCCAGCTGGGATTTGTGTTCGTGGAAAATCTTGAGTGTACCATTGCAATGGCAGACTCAAAATCTTTATCCATAAGGTCTTCAAAGAAAGGTCTTAACTGCTTTACAAGGAACATACCTTTGTAAACTATGGTCCTTGAAGAAAGTGAAGGAACATAGGTCGTATCCGTACTTTGCTCAAATACACGTCTTATGATGTAGAGCTTTCTGTCGAATGCGATGTCATCGGTTATATCTTCGGGACGTTTGATGAATCCCTGATAGATCACGGGCATGCTTTCAAGAGCCTTGCTTCCCAGCACAGAAGGATTGATCTTTACCTTTCTCCATCCAAGGAATGTAAGCCCTTCTTTTCTGACGATGACTTCAAACATCTTCATCGCCTGGCTTCTTTTTAGTTCGTTCTGCGGGAAGAAGAACATACCTACGCCGTATTCACGTGCGTTTCCGATCTCGATGCCTTCTGCTTTGCAAAGCTTCTTAAATAACTTATGAGGAATCTGAGTAAGAATGCCGACACCGTCGCCTGTCTTTCCTTCAGCGTCTTTACCTGCTCTGTGCTCTAAGTTTTCAACTATGCTCAAAGCATCATCCACTATCGAATGAGCGGCTTTTCCTTTGATGTTTACGACTGCGCCTATACCGCAGTTATCATGTTCAAATTCGCTTCTGTATAAGCCTTTATTTTCACTTTCCATGACTTTACCCTTCTTTGACGGTTTTTTCTTTGTACTCTATTGCTGCTTTTATAAAGCCTCTGAATAACGGATGAGCCTTATCGGGTCGTGACTTGAATTCCGGATGTGCCTGTGTTGCAACAAAGAACGGATGTGTAGGTAACTCAAGCATCTCGACGATCCTCTTATCGGGAGACATTCCCGAAAATACCAGGCCTGCCTTGGTTAAGATCTCTCTGTATTCGTTGTTTACTTCGTATCTGTGTCTGTGTCTTTCTGTTATATGTTCTTCGCCGTATAAACTCCTTGCAATGGTGTTATCCGTAAGATCACAGGGATATGAACCAAGTCTTAATGTTCCGCCCACATCCTCAAGCCCTTCTTTGTCGGGCATTATGTGGATAACGGGGTATTTTGCGTTTTCATCAAACTCGGTGCTTGTTGCGCCTTCAAGTCCGGCTACGTTTCTTGCATATTCTATAAGTGAAAGTTGCATTCCGAGGCATATGCCAAGGAAAGGCTTCTTCTTTTCTCTCGCATATCCGATTGCTGTTATCATTCCCTCTATGCCTCTTGTTCCGAAACCTCCGGGAACGATCAGCGCGTCGCTGTCTTTTAGTTTATTTTCTACGTTTTCCTTGGTGATTTCCTCGGAATCGAGCCAGTTTATATTGACCTTTGCCCTGTTGGATATGCCGCCGTGCTTAAGTGCTTCCACAACGCTTAGGTAAGCATCGTGCAAAGAAACATATTTGCCTACCAAGGATACCGTAACTTCCTTATCGGGATGATGGAGGTTATCAAGCATCTGTTCCCATTCCTTTAAGTCAGGCTCGGGACATGCAATGCTTAGGCTGTCGCATACCGCTTTCGCAAAGTTTTCTTTCTCCAACATTATCGGAACTTCATACAGAAATTCCGCATCAAGATTTTCGAGCACATGCTCTTTTTTTACGTTACAGAAAAGCGCAAGCTTTTCTTTTAAATGATCGTCTAAGGGGTAGTCTGAACGACATACCAAAATGTTCGGCCATATACCCATACTCTGTAAGTTCTTCGCAGACATCTGCGCAGGTTTTGTTTTGAGTTCCCCCGAAGCCTTAAGGTAAGGAATGAGGGTAACCTGAATGACTATCGCGTTTTCTCTTCCCACATCGGCCTGGAACTGTCTTATGGCTTCAAGGAATGGCTGACTTTCGATGTCTCCCGCCGTTCCTCCGATCTCGATTATCGCTACGGTGTCAACACCGTCAACGTCTTCCGTAACGAATCGGGACTTGATCTCGTTTGTTATATGAGGAATGACCTGTACCGTTCCTCCGCCGTAATCACCGTGACGTTCCTTGTTAATGACCGCCCAGTATATCTTTCCGGTAGTTACGTTTGAATTTTTGTTGAGGCTTTCGTTTATGAATCTTTCGTAATGGCCAAGATCGAGATCCGTCTCGGTACCGTCATCCGTTACGAACACTTCTCCGTGCTGTATGGGATTCATTGTTCCCGGGTCGATATTTATATAGGGGTCGAACTTTTTCATTACGACTCTGTATCCTCTTGCCTTTAAAAGTCTTCCGAGAGATGCTCCCGTTATTCCTTTTCCGAGTCCCGATACAACTCCGCCCGTTACAAATACATACTTAACCATTACTGCCTCCGTTTTATAAACGCTCAATAGATTTCACAAGGTTTGCCCTTGTGAAATCTATGAGTAGAAAATCTATGCCTTTTCGTATATAACTTTTTTATTCGACATCCTGTAATGCGTCGAAATCTTCTTCACCGGTTCTGATCTTAACAACCTTATCAACGTTGTAAACAAAGATCTTGCCGTCTCCGATATGTCCCGTATACAGTGTCTTCTTGGCAACGTCTATTACCTTCTGTACAGGTATCTCGCTTACGACAACCTCAACCTTAACTTTAGGAAGCAATGTCGCATCGACTTCGACACCTCTGTACATCTCGCCGGCACCCTTCTGGATACCGCAGCCCATTACCTGAGTTACTGTCATACCGGTTACGCCCAGCTCGTTCATCGCCTTTCTCAAAGCATCGTACTTTGTAAGTTTTGCGATAATGACAACCTTGTGAATTCCCGTATCGATATCGGGTGCAACATATGTGCTGACCGATTTCTCGCGAACAAACTCGCTTGCCTTGTCGTAGTCCGAAACACCGAGGTTTGTGTTTTCGTTTACGCTCATCGTCATTGTGTTTGAAACGTCCATGATCGCAAATCCCGAATATGCGGAAGTCAGACCGTGCTCGGTCACATCAAGACCTGTGATCTCTTCTTCTTCTGTAACACGAAGACCGAAGATCGCTTTGATTATTAAAAATGCTATCGTTATAGTAACTACAGTCCATCCGGCTACAGCCGCAAAACCTGTGATCTGAAGTCCCAACTGTTCGAAACCGCCGCCATAGAAGAGGCCTTCTTTAATACCGGCGGTCTCAAAAGCGGGTGATGAGGATGTAGCAAAGAGACCTACTGCGATGGTTCCCCAGATGCCGTTTAAGCAATGAACCGCAACGGCACCTACAGGGTCATCAACATGGAGTTTATAATCGAGGAACCATACGCCGAATACAACGAGCAAACCTGCTACCAAACCGATTATTGTTGCGCCGAGAGCATCGGTTACATCACAAGGAGCGGTGATCGCTACAAGTCCTGCAAGTGATGCGTTAAGGCACATTGAGATATCAGGTTTTCCGTATTTAACCCAGGTAAGGATCATACATGCTACGGTTGCTACAGCGGGAGCGATGGTAGTGGTAAGGAAGATACTTCCAAGCTCTGCTACGTTTGTAGCTGCTGCGCCGTTGAATCCGTACCATCCAAACCAGAGGATGAATACGCCGAGTGCGCCGATCGTTAAGTTGTGACCGGGGAAAGCGTTTACTTTAACAACTTTGCCTTTTTCGTCACGTTCGAACTTACCGATACGGGGTCCGAGTAATGCTGCACCGATCAAAGCTGCGATACCGCCTACCATATGGATTGCGGTAGATCCTGCGTAATCGTTGAAACAGATCTGTGCAAGCCAGCCGCCGCCCCAGATCCAGTGAGCTTCGATGGGATAGATCAAAGCTGAAATAACAGCCGAGTAAATACAATAACTGATGAATCGTGTTCTTTCTGCCATGGCACCGGAAACGATCGTTGCCGTTGTGGCACAGAATACTAAGTTAAATACAAATGATGACCAGTCAAATGATTCATAAGAAGTAAAGATATCAAATCCGGGTTTTCCGATGAATCCGATAAGGTCCTCACCGAGCAGCAAACCTGCACCGATGATAACGAAAACGACGGTACCTATACAAAAGTCCATCAGGTTCTTCATGATGATGTTACCGGTGTTCTTGGCTCTGGTAAAACCTGCTTCAACCATTGCAAATCCTGCCTGCATCCAGAACACCAATGCAGCACCGATCAAAAACCATACTCCAAACACTTCCGTGTCTATGCTTTGTAATAATTCACTCATGTTTATAGTTCCTTTCGTATGAAAATTGGCGCGTGAGTTATAAGATCACGCGCCTTTGCGTTTTAAACGTAGAATAATATTTTGCTGTATGTAGGATAAGGAAGATAAGAATCGGGAATGTACTGCTCGATGTAGTCTGCGTACTTTCTGACCTCTTCCATATCACTCAATACGGGATCGTGATAGAACTTAGCTTTCTTAAGTTCATCAGAGATCTTCTCTGCCTTTGCGATATCCTCTTCAAGTTTAAGTACCGCTGCAGCAAGTGACTCATACTTGGAAGCTATCGTCTTAAGCATATTCTCTTCAGCCGTAACCGGGATCTCCTTGGATACCGTCTTCTTCCTGACGATATGTTCTGCGGTGTCATCCATATACTTGGTAACCGCCGACATAAAGTCGTGATACATCATATCCTTTAAAGTGCAAGCCTCGATGTGGATCGTCTTTGTATAATTCTCAAGTAAGATCTCATAACGTGACTCGATCTCGGTTTCACTGTAAATACCATGCTTGATGAAAAGCTCTTTGTTGCTCTTATCAAGAAGTCTGGGAAGAACATCGGGAGTGGACTTAAGATTGTAAAGACCTCTCTTCTTTGCTTCCTTAACCCATTCGTCCGTATATCCGTTTCCGTCAAACAAAACTCGCTTGTGCTTTGTTATCGTGCTCTTGATAAGTTCGTGGATCGCACTTTCAAGTTTCTTTCCGGATAAGCCTTCAAGCTTCTTGTTAAACTGTGACAACGCATCTGCAACAGCCGTGTTGAGTACGATATTGGGAGTTGCAACCGATGCTGACGATCCAAGGGATCTGAACTCAAACTTATTACCGGTAAATGCAAAAGGTGAAGTTCTGTTTCTGTCGGTATTGTCTTTGGTAAAGTGAGGTATTACCTGTGCTCCGACACCCATCTGAACATTTTCGCCCTTCTTGAAGAACTTCTCGTTCTCGATGGAATCCAAAACTGCCGTAAGCTCTTCTCCTAAGAAGATTGAAATGATGGCGGGAGGTGCTTCGTTAGCACCGAGTCTGTGATCATTTCCTGCTGATGCAACCGAAAGTCTTAACATATCGGCATGCTCGTCAACCGCCTTGATAACAGCTACCAAAAACAGTAAGAACTGTATGTTTTCTGCAGGAGTCTTTCCGGGATCGAGTAAGTTTACTCCGGTATTGGTGGAAAGTGACCAGTTATTGTGCTTTCCGGAACCATTGATACCTGCGAAAGGCTTTTCGTGAAGAAGACATACAAAATTGTGCTTCTCTGCGATCTTCTTCATAAGCTCCATTGTAAGCTGGTTGTGATCTACCGCTACGTTTGTGGTATCAAATACAGGTGCGAGCTCATGCTGACAAGGTGCAACTTCGTTGTGCTTTGTCTTTGCCGGAATACCAACTTTCCAAAGTTCTTCGTCCAGTTCGTGCATGAATGCCGATACTCTCGGACGAAGGGATCCGAAGTAGTGATCTTCCATTTCCTGTCCCTTGGGAGCGGGTGCTCCGAAAAGTGTTCTTCCGGTAAAGATAAGGTCTCTTCTCTTCTTGTAATCATCCTTATCCACAAGGAAGTATTCCTGTTCGGGACCTACGGTTGTGATCACGCTCTCAACTTCGTCGTTACCGATGATCTTTAAAAGCTTGACCGCTTCTCTTGAAAGAGCATCCATAGATCTTAAAAGAGGAGTCTTCTTATCAAGAGCTTCACCTGTATAAGAACAGAAAGCTGTTGGAATGTACAACGTCTTATCCTTGATGAAGGCCGGTGATGAAGGATCCCATGCTGTATATCCTCTTGCCTCGAATGTAGCTCTTATACCGCCTGAAGGAAATGACGAAGCATCGGGCTCGCCTTTGACGAGTGCCTTGCCGGAAAACTCCATTATTATTTCCCCATCACTTGTGGGAGAGATAAAACTGTCATGCTTTTCAGCGGTAAATCCTGTAAGAGGCTGGAACCAATGTGTGTAGTGGGTAGCTCCGTTATCAACGGCCCATTCCTTCATTGCGATCGCAACCGCATTGGCAACATCAAGTTCAAGATGCGTGCCCTTATCTATAGTCTTTCGTAAAGCCTTGTAAATGTCCTTTGGAAGCTTATCACGCATTACCTTGTCTCCAAATACCAGACTTCCGTACATTTCTGTAATCTTTTGTTCCATTTTGTTTCTCCTTTCTTTTTATAAGAAAAGGCACTTAGACCGTTAAGTCCAAGCGCCTTTGCTTGCAATACCGTTATTTGATTTATACTCCGCTTGCTCCGTAGTTTGATAAAACTCTGGCCGAAGGATCGTTTACGTTACATCCTTCCCATTCTTTGTTGGGCATCCAGAAATCAACCACCATCTCAGCCTGTCCGGGATAGAACTCCTCAAAGATCTCTCTGTACAAAAGGGATTCTTTCGTAAAAGGCTTAGCGTATGTATATTTTTCTTTCAGCTTCTCAAACTCTTCATCCGTATATTCTGCTTCGGCATATTCTTTAAGGTCATCTACCATCGAATGTCCCACCGCATCGGAGAAAGCTGCTTTTTCTCTGAAAAGAATGTCTTTCGGTAAGATCGCGTCTTTTTCGAAAGCATGTCTTAACAGGTATTTTCCTTTATTATATTTGTTAAGCTTCTTTTCGGGATCGATGGCCATTACGTATTTTACGAAATCAAGATCGCCGAATGGAACTCTTGCTTCAAGTGAGTTTACCGAGATACATCTGTCCGCTCTCAAAACGTCGTACATATGAAGCTCTCTTACTCTCTTTTTCGATTCCTCTTCGAAGCTTTCGGCATCGGGAGCGAAATCGGTGTATTTGTATCCGAAAAGCTCATCCGATATCTCGCCGGTAAGAAGAACACGGATATCCGTATTTTCATGTATCCATTTGCAAAGAAGATACATTCCCATGCTTGCTCTTATGGTCGTGATGTCGTAAGTACCAAGAAGATAAATGACATCTCTTAATGAATCAAGCACCTGTTCTTTTGACATGTATACTTCGGTGTGATCGCTTCCTATATAATCCGCAACTTCTTTTGCGTATTTAAGATCGATCGCGTCCGTTTCCATTCCGATTCCGAATGTCTTTATGGGAACACCGCTCTGTTTTGCGGCTATGGCACAAACAAGTGATGAATCAAGTCCGCCGGAAAGTAAAAATCCTACCTTTGCGTCTGAAACAAGTCTTTTCTCAACACCTTTTATAAGTTTGTCGTGAATGTTCTCACATACCGTTTCAAGATCGTCTTTTATGTATTCTTTTACTTCCGTCATATCCATGTAGGATATGAATTTTCCGTCCTTGTAATAATGACCGGGCGGGAAAGGCATTACCTTTTTGCAGAGGCTTACGAGGTTTTTGGCTTCGCTTGCCATATATAACGTATTATTATTGTCGTAACCGTAGTAAAGAGGTCTTATTCCTATCGGATCCCTTGCTGCCACGAAGTCGTTCTTTTTGCTGTCATAGATGACACATGCAAACTCCGCATCAAGTAGAGCGAACATCTTTGTTCCAAGTCTTTCATATAAAGGAAGAAGTATCTCGCAGTCACTGTCACTCTTAAAGCTGTATCCCAGAGAGATCAGATAATTCTTCAGATCTGTAAATCCATATAACTCGCCGTTACATACAACTGCATTTCCATTTAAGGTAAATGGCTGCATTCCGCTCTCTGTAAGACCCATGATCGAAAGTCTGTTAAATCCCATATAAACCTTTTTTGTC
>JAGCTJ010000148.1 GCA_017963665.1 Lachnospiraceae bacterium
CGTGGTATGATTTCACTGTCATCTCTGGTCTTGAATAAATAAAACACATATTTAAAAGGTTTATCCTCGTAAAAGACCTGCATAATTTCGGTAGGCAGTTCGGAAGTGTCCGGATATACCTCCACATAACTTTTGGGCTCTTCGCTTTCCTTTTTTGATCTCGAAGGTTTAACAGAAACAGTAGTGTCGTCCGTCTTCGGGCTCACTGTTTCTTTACTAACAACACTCTCACTTGCCACAGATACCGCAATTTCAGTATCCGCCTCCTCTGTTGGAACCGTTTCATCCGAAGATGAAACGGTTTTGCATGCAGAGAATGTAATACAAAACATCATTATCAACAATAAGCTTTTTTTCATTTTATTTACCTTAAAACGCAGAAAATGCATTATAAATGGCCTGAGCATTTGCCCTTCGAGTTTCTCTGCTGCCAGTGTTACCTTCTATATACTCGGCAAACCTATCACACATGTTTTGAACAGATGTCTGAGTAACTACATAATTTTCCCACCAATATTTGTACGAACTATTGCCATTAACCGAGCCTGTCAGTTCTTGCCTCAAATAGGCTAATTGGGCATTTAGATTTGAAACCGAAAGTCCCAATTCGCCCGCTTTATTCAACAAGCCTTGTTTTCTAGACGAATCTCTCCATTGGATTAATCCATAGGCTACGCCATCATTTGTTGAATACGAATAATTATAATCATGGTCTCCCGGATACATCCCTTCATTGACATTATCTGAAGAAAATCTTGATTCCAAGAGCATATTTCCCATAATTCCTGCACTTTGCTTTGCGGTTAACCCCATTCCTTTTCTCAGAAATGCCCATGTTCTGGCCATATTGGCTTTTTCGGTATAATCCAGACCATATTGTTGTTTTAAATTAGTACACCCCTGGCTGTTATAAGCACTTAAATATGTGTTGTAAACGCTTGTGAGTTTTGTACGCGTTCTGCTGCCATAATTACCATTTTCTCCCGAAACACCATATACTTTTTGAAAAACAGTTATAGCTGACCTTGAAACACTGCTATTAAGATTACCATCTATAGGTCCACTATAGAATCCCAAAGAAGAAAGTTTTGATTGAACCTGCTGATTTTCATAAACATCTGATGCAGCGGCTTTCATAACAACTATTCCATCGCGATCAGAATATTTTGTTGCCGGTGCATGCGAATATAACACTCCCGATTCCTTATCGCTCCTTTTGCCCTCACTATGCAATAAGTCTTCTTTTTTACTCTTTTCACTTGATATATTGTTTTCATCATATATTTTTTTGTAATTTATGAGGTGGTTTGATGAATCAATTTTCATATATTAATACTCCTTCGTTTTTTCGTCATCGATGATTAACTAAATTGTCAACCGGTATTAAAAAAAAATCAACAACTTATGGACGAACTACGAAAAATGTGGATGAACTACGAAAAATGCCCTTATTACACGTGTTATTTTAGTAGTTTTTCGTAATCGCATGCGATTTGAATGGAGTTATTAATACTGTTTGGCTGAATTGGAATTAACAACAAAAAAGCGCGGCAAAAGCCGCGCCTGAAGTCTGATGATAAATTGATTGACCTTTTTTGATTACTCGTTTTCTTCCTCTTCTTCTTTCTTGGGAAGTACCACATACACTGTAACGATACGGTTGGATTTAATGCCCTTAACGGTAAGGGTAGTGCCGTCTTCAAGGGTGACGGTCTCGCCGTTCTCGGGGATACGATCGATGGAATCCAGAACAAGGCCGCCGATGGTATCGTAATCTTCCGATTCGAATTCGGTGCCGAGAACATCGTTTACGTCTTCAAGGCGCATACGTGCTTCGATAAGATAACCGTCGCCGTCTTTGACGATCTGGGTTTCTTCGTCCTGATCGTACTCGTCACGAAGCTCGCCCACAATCTCTTCGAGAAGGTCTTCCATGGTTACCATGCCGACCGTATTACCGAATTCGTCGTTTACAAACGCCAGGTTCTGAGATTTGGAACGCATCTCGATCATAAGGTCGTTGGTCTTTTTATATTCGTAAGTATAGTATCCTTCACGTAAAAACTTGGATACTGCGAAGGAACCGATATCCTTTAATCTTATAAGGTCTTTAACATTGATGAAACCGATGATGTTGTCGTTTTCACCCTTATATACGGGAAGTCTTGTATACATGGTCTCACGAAATACCTTCATGACTTCTCTGTATGTTGCTTCCTCGGGGATGGACATGATATCGATCCTGGGGATCATAATGTCTTTTGCAACCGAATCCGAAAAATCAAAGACGTTGTTTATGATCTTTCTCTCGTCCGATTCGATAACACCGTCCTCGTGGCTCACGTCAACATACGAACGAAGTTCCGACTCGGTGATGACTTCGTCTTTTTCACGCTTAAGACCGAATATCTTAAGCACCGCACCTGCAAGAATATCTATCACGAACACGAGCGGGAATAAAACGGTCATTAAAAATCTTATAGGTACGCAGAAAGAAAGAGCCATCTTCTCGCTGTTATGTCTCGCAGCGGTCTTGGGAACGATCTCACCGAATACAAGGATGATAAGCGTAAGAATACCGGTACCTACGGATATGTAAACATTTCCCCATATTCTCATGGTGAATACGGTAGTAAGGGCCGAAGCACTTAAGTTTACGATGTTGTTCCCGATAAGGATGGTGGTTATCATCCTGTCGTAATCTTCAAAAATCTTCGAAAGGGTCTTTGCATGTCTGACCCCGTCTTCTTCAAGAGCCCTTAACTTGGCTCTTGTGATCCGTGAAAAAGCGGTCTCCGCCGAAGAAAAGAAAGCGGAACCCAGTATAAGTAAAAGTAAAACTATCAGTTGTATGACACCTGTGGTATCCAAAATAAACTCCTTTAATCGTTGTAGAACTCTTTGATGTTTGCGTATCCGTCGGCGTTAAGCTGGTCTTTCTGGAACTTCTTGTTCTTGTTCATTCTAAGAACCAGCACCTGCTTTCCTGCCTCACGCTCTTTTGATGCTTCGCTTAATATATCTGCATATTTGTCTGCCGGAATACTCTTTTCAACCAAAAATGCAACTTTCTCGCGGGAGCCCGGTATAACAAATCCGCTCTCCATAAGTATAAGGACTATTCTCTCAAATCCGATTGAGAAGCCGCATGCGGGAACGTTCTGGCCGGTAAAGTTTCCTACCATCTTGTCATATCTTCCGCCACCGCCGCAGGATGCCCCAAGCTCCGGCATTGATATCTCAAATATCGTGCCGGTATAGTATCCCATTCCTCTTACGAGAGTGGGATCGAATACCATCTTAAAGTCTGCTTTCTTAACCTTTTCAACGCTTTCGATTATCTCTGTAAGGCTCTTTACAACTTCATCTTCAAGGAAGTCGCCGAGAAGTTCCTTCATTCTGTTAAGCGTCTTAAGAGTGTTGTCGTTTTCTTCGAAAAGTTTTAAATACTTGGCGATGCTTTCATCCGAAAAGCCTTCTTTCGCAAGCTCTTCTTTTACACCGTCAACACCGATCTTATCAAGCTTATCGAGGATGATACATACAACGTCAAACTTGTCTTCGGGGAATCCTGCGTAGTTTGACATCGCGCGTAAAAGTCTTCTTTCGCTTATTCTTATCTCAAATCCCTTAAATCCCAGTTTTCCGAGGGTCTCAGTGGTAGCTAAGATAAGTTCTATCTCAGCTGAGTTTGTTGCCTCACCCAGAATATCGATATCGCACTGTGTGAACTGACGGTATCTTCCTCTCTGAGGACGGTCCGCACGCCAAACGTTTCCTATCTGAAGTGCCTTGAAAGGCTGAGGAAGGTTTGCCTGATTGTTGGAATAAAATCTCACGAGCGGTACGGTAAGGTCATATCTGAGGCCCATATCCACAAGATCGGCATCGCTCTTTGCCGTCTCAAGATTAAGTTTTTCTCCTCTTTTAAGTACTTTGAAGATGAGTTTTTCATTCTCTCCGCCCTGCTTTGAGCAAAGGTTGTTTATGTCCTCAAGGCAGGGTGTTTCGATCGCGTTAAAACCGTATGAACGGTATGTGTCTTTGATGATGCCCTGTAAATAATCGCGGATCTCCATCTCCCTGGGCATTATTTCTTTCATGCCGGTAACCGGCTTTTTAACAAGTGCCATTTATTTATCCTCCAATGTAAAAAGAACTCTTTTTCGCTCTATCATCTCATCGATGCTGTCCATGTAAAGCGCTACGTCTTTTACGTTATCGCATCTTTGAGGCTTTTTATCAGTGTCTAATATCTTGGTGACGCTTCCCGCGCCAAAGGCTATTATGGGCTCTACCTCCTCCATGATGAGGATATTGTATATCCCGTAAGCGCCTTCTTTGGCATAACCGGTATTTTCGAAGTTTCCGGCCATGTTCTTTTGTCTGTATAAATAGTAGGGCTTAAGGTTCAAAGACTCGGCAAGTTCGCCTGCGATCTTCATCGTCTCCGACGTATTGACCGTCATGTCTTTGTAATCCGAAAGTGTTTCGTTAAGTCTCGATCCCCGCTTTATGGCAAGTGAATGGACCGTCAGGCTTTCGGGAGAAAGTTTCTTTATCTCCTCAGCCGTATGCATGACTTCTTTTACTCCTTCACCCGGAAGTCCAAGTATGATGTCGGCGTTTATGTTGTCCATTCCCACTTCTCTTGCAAGGGTGAAAGCTCTTATGACATCTTCCACCGAATGTCGTCTTCCGATAAGATCCAAAGTCTTTTGATTCATGGTCTGCGGATTTATCGAAATACGGGATACATGATGAGCTTTAAGTACACGCAGCTTATCAATGTCAATGGAATCGGGCCGTCCCGCCTCAACGGTAAACTCTTTAAGTTTCGTAACATCGACGTACCTGTCGATCATGCTTAACAGTTTTTCAAGTTTATCCGCATCAAGGGAGGTGGGTGTTCCTCCGCCTATATATATCGTATCAAGGATTTTACCTTTTCTTTTATTGATTGTAAAGGCAAGCTCCTTTTCGATACAGTCTATATACTCGTCAATGCGTTCTTTGTACTTAACTATCGGATTTGAGGTAAAGGAGCAGTAAAGGCAGGTGGTGGGGCAAAAAGGAATGCCGATGTAAATACTGTAGCCTTTACTCCTGTCGATGAGATCGATTATTCGCGCCTCACGATGAGCAATTTCGATAGAAAGAAGCCCCTTCTCATCACTTACGAGATAGGTTTCTTTCATGTAGTTAAGTATCTCTTCGTCGCTCTTATTTTCTGAGAGGAGCTTTGTTGCGATCTTTGTGGGTCTTATTCCCGTAAGGTCGCCCCAAGGCAGATTCACGTTAAGATGTGCAGAAAGACTTTGGTATATGAGCCGTTTAAGAATGTTCTTAACTTCCGGTCTTTTGGTACCTTCCTTAACTTCCGCCTCGTTCTCAAAAGATCTCTCTTTGTCAAAAAAGCAAAATTTATTCCCGGAAAAGTTTAATGTGAATGTAGGATCTTCGGTATTTTCAGATACCGTCACATCTTCTCCGGGATAAAAGGCTTTAACCAGCGAATGAACGTCGTATTCAAATGAACTGTCATTTATTAAAACGTAGATCATTTCATAAACCCTGAAACATCAGAAAAATGGGTTGTTTTCCTTTTCAAAACCTATAGTTGTGGAACCGCCGTGTCCGGGGTAGACCCTTGTGGCGTCGGGTAACACAAACAGTTTACTCTCTACCGACTCCGTAAGTGTCCTTGCGCTTCCGGTAGGAAGATCCGTTCTTCCCACACTTCCCTCGAACAGCGTATCGCCGGCAATAAGATATCCCGCTTCTTCAATATAAAAGCAACCGCTTCCCGCCGTATGGCCGGGTGTGAGTATTGCTTTAAAGGTGATTCCCGCGATCGTGAATTCATCTCCGTCTCTTAGCCATTTGTCGGCTTCGACCGTGGCGGGACGTCCCACTGATTCGGAACAGTTTATATGCGGATCCCCAAGCAGTTCTTTCTCTGCTTCAAAAGCATATACATCGCATTCTGCTGCTTTTCTTAATTTGCTCACTCCGTAGATATGGTCGAAATGACCGTGGGTGAGCAAAATGCCTTTAACTTTAAACCCTTTGTCGCTAAGACCTTTAAAGATGTAATCTCCCGAATCAGCGGGGTCTATAACGACCGCTTCTTCACAGCCTTCTTTGTAGACAAAGTAGCAGTTTGTCATATACATGCCGAGTGTGATCTTTCCAATCTTTATATCACTCATACTTACCCCTTTGTTCTTTCTATATCCACCACGTTGGGAACGGCGCGGATCTTTTCGACTACGCGGCTTAATTCCTCTCTCGATGATATCTCAAACGTGGTATTCATTGTTACGAGATTTTGTTTGTTCACTCTTGTGTTCAAAGTGATGATACCGATATTGTTCTCCGTAAGTATTCTTGATATATCTGCCAACAGACCTGTACGGTTTGTGGCGTAGATCATGATCTCTGCAGGATACTTTCCGGTAATCTCCTCTTCCTGCTGCCATTCGGCTTCGATGATACGGCCTCTGTCATGCTCGCAAAGAGACGCAAGGTTTACGCAGTCGCTTCGGTGAATGGAAATACCTCTTCCGCGTGTCACGAAACCGACTATCTCATCACCGGGAACGGGTGAACAGCACTTTGAAAATCTTACCGCAAGGTCATCCGTACCTTTGACGAGTATTCCGGCACTGCCGGTACGGATCTTTGTGACTTTCTTTGCCGATGCTCTTACGCTTTCGAGTATCTCTTCGTCGGTCATGTTCTTCTTATGATCTGCATCGAAGAGTTCAAGCAGTTTGTTTACCACCTGGCCTTCTTTGATGGCACCGTGACCGACTGCGGCATATACCGAATCCCAGTCATGGAATCCGTATTTTCTCATAATGGCGTCTTTATATTCCTGCTTGCTGATATCCGCAGGATTGACGCCTTTTGACTTGCAGAAATCAAGGATGAGTTCCTTGCCTCTTGCAACGTTTTCTTCTTTTAACTCCTGCTTAAACCACTGAGAGATCTTGTTTCTGGCCTGAGTGGACTTAACGATGTTAAGCCAGTCACGGCTGGGGCCCTTGGAGTTCTGGCTTGTTATGATCTCGACTCTGTCACCGTTATTGATGACATAATCAATGTTAACGAGCTGTCCGTTTACTCTGGCCCCCACCATTCGATTTCCCACTGCCGAGTGAATGGAATAAGCAAAATCTATGGGTGTGGAACCTGCGGGAAGGTTTTTAACCTCACCCGTAGGGGTAAAGCAATATACACTGTCAGAGAAAAGATCAAGGTCCGACTTAAGGAGATTTAAGAACTCGGCGTTGTCGGAAAGATCTCTCTGCCACTCGAGTATCTGACGAAGCCAAGCAAGTTTTTCTTCTTCTCCGACTCCCGCTTTTCTTCCGTCGGAAGCTTCTTTGTACTTCCAATGGGCAGCGATACCGTATTCTGCCGCTCTGTGCATTTCGTACGTTCTTATCTGTATCTCGAAAGGCTGTCCCGAAGAACCGATAAGCGTCGTATGAAGCGACTGATACATGTTGGGCTTGGGCATTGCGATATAATCCTTAAATCTGCCCGGGATGGGCTTGTAGATCTCATGGATGATACCAAGAGCCGCATAACAGTCACGGACGGAATCGACAATGATCCTGACTGCGAAAAGATCGTATATCTGATCGATTGTCTTGTTCTGATTGACCATCTTTTTATAGATACTGAAGAAATGCTTTACACGTCCGTCGATCTTGGCTTCGATACCTGCGTTTTTGATGTGGGCACTTACTTCGTTTACTATACTTTGGATATATTTCTCCCGTTCAACCTTTCTTACCGCGATCTGCTTTGTAAGATCCGCATACACATCGGGATGCAGATATTTAAGGGAAAGATCGTCCAGTTCGACTTTGATACGGGAAATACCCAGCCTGTCGGCTATAGGTGAATAAATGTCCAACGTCTCTCTTGCTATACGCTGCTGCTTTTCGGGCGGCATATGGGACAGAGTTCTCATGTTGTGAAGTCTGTCGGCAAGTTTGATAAGGATGACACGGATATCCTTTGCCATGGCAAGGAACATCTTTCGAAGGTTCTCCGCCTGGATCTCGATTTTTTCTTTGTCCACGCTTACATGAGACTCTTCCATGTCGAAATGCTGCAGCTTTGTGACGCCGTCAACAAGCAATGCAACTTCGTCTCCGAATAGCGTTGCGATCTCTTCTTTGGTAAGAATGGTGTCCTCAACAACGTCATGAAGAAGACCTGCAACGATAGTCTCCTTGTCAAGCTCAAGATCCGCAAGGATGATAGATACATACAAAGGATGCACGATGTAGGGCTCACCGGATTTTCTGACCTGTCCGTGATGCGCCTCGTTTGCCACTCTGTATGCTCTTGCAATTATGGAAATATCGTCCGAAGGATGGTATTTTTTGACACGCGAAATCAAGTCCTCGTAGAGTTTCTCGGGACTTAGGTATTCTTCCAATGATTCAATTCTTCCGTCATCGATTGTAAATTCGGTGTCTTGTATTGAAACCATCTTCGCCTCTAAAAGTTACTTTCCTTCGTATGTTATTGCCGAGAAAAGCGGCACTTTGTTTATCTTCTCTCTTCCCTTTAAGCCTGCAAGCTCCATCAAAACAACAACGCCTACAACAACTCCGCCGAGAGATTCAACAAGTTTGATCATGGCTTCCGTTGTTCCGCCGGTAGCGATAAGGTCATCAACGATGAGAACCTTCTGTCCGGGAACGATGGCATCTTTGTGCATCTCGATGGTTGCGGTGCCGTACTCAAGATCGTACTGCTGAGAAACGGTCTCGCAGGGAAGTTTACCTTTCTTACGAATAAGAACAAAAGGCTTATGATTAATGTATGCAATGGGTGTTCCGAAAATGAAACCTCTGGATTCGGGACCTGCAACAACATCGAAATCAAGGTCTTTTATAAGACCGTTCATGGTATCGATGGCGAGTCCGAGTCCGTCGGCATCCTGTAACACGCTCGTAATGTCTCTGAAGATGATCCCCTTCTCGGGAAAATCAGGTATGCTTCTTACATATTCTTCCAATTTTTTCATGATCTTCTCCGTTCCGCCTTATCGGCAAAATAATAAATAATATCTTATTATATGGCTTTTTTCACGCATAGTAAAGAACAAAGCGTCCCGCAAATACAATTTGCAAAACGCTTTTCTCTTTAAGAGTTGAGCAGCTGCCAGTAAAAACCTTTCTTTTCGAGAAGAGTTTCGTGACTTCCCTGCTCTATTATATTTCCGTCCTTCATTACAAGTATTAGATCCGCATTCCTGATCGTTGAGAGTCTGTGGGCAACTATAAAGCTTGTGCGGCCTTTCATAAGAGTTTCAAACGCATCGGTGATCTTTAACTCGGTACGGGTATCGATAGAGGATGTTGCCTCGTCGAGTATAAGAATCGGAGGAAGGTTGAGCATAAGCCTTGCGATACAAAGAAGCTGCTTCTGACCTGCCGATAAGTTTCCTCCGTCCTGGGAAAGCACCGTGTCATATCCGTTTTCAAGACGGCTTATGAAGCTGTGAGCATGGGCTTTCTTTGCGGCTTCAACTATCTCCTCCATGGTTGCTTCGGGATGGCCGTAGGCGATGTTCTTTGCCACGGTGTCGGATTTAAGCCATGTCTCCTGCAACACCATTCCGATCTGTTGTCTTAAATCCTTTTTCCTTATACTTCCCGAAGGGATACCGTCATAGAATATCTCGCCTTCGTCGGGTTCAAAGAATCGCATGAGAAGATTTATAAACGTCGTCTTTCCGCAGCCGGTGGGACCGACTATCGCTATATGTGAGCCTTTGTCAACCTTAAATGAGATATCGTATAAAAGTTTCTTTGACTTATCGTAGGAAAACGCAAGGTCCTTAATCTCGATATTGCCTTCAAGTACGGGAGCGTTGACTTCCTGTAAGCCTTCTTTTATGTCGATGGTGTTTTCTTTGTCCAGAAATTCAAAAATACGTCCCGCGCATGCAACGGCGTTTTGGAATTCTGTAACTACGCCCGATATCTCGTTAAAAGGCTTTGTATACTGATTTGCATAGCTTAAAAAGCAGGTAAGGGTGCCAATCGTAAGACGTCCGCCTATTCCGAGAAGTGCTCCGAATATACCTACACCCGCATAAACAAGTCCGTTTACAAAACGGGTTACGGGGTTTGTGGTGGATGAGTAAAAAAGAGCTTTCAGGTTAACCTTGGCGAACTCTTCGTTCATCTCGTTAAATGCTTCCTCTTTTGCCTCTTCCGCCGAGAAAGCCTTGATAAGACGAACAGCGTTTACGGATTCGTTTATAAAGCCTGTCATCTTACCCTGCAAAGAAGCCTGCTTCTTAAAGTGCTTGTAGGTCTTCTTTGAGATAAATGAAGCCGCAAACAAAGAAAGAGGGGTAAGCACCACTACGACAAGAGATATGAAACCGTTAGTCACAAACATGAAGATAAGCGTTCCGATTATCGTAAGAACTCCCGTAAACAGCTGTGAAAAACCGAGAAGCAATCCGTCGGAAAGTCTTTCCACATCCGATATCGTACGACTTAAAAGATCGCCGTGTCCCATGGCGTCAAGGGTGGTAACCGGCACCGTATGCATCTTCTTAAGAAGATCGCGTCTTAAATCGTGAACCGTCGAAAAAGTCACCCTGTTGTTAAGTAACGTCATAAGATAGTTTGCGATACCGTTTATAAGTAAAACCACCAAAAACCAAGTAAGGATCGTCTTTAAGCCCGCAAAATCCACATTTCCCTTATCGATCATGCAATCGACTCCGCGACCGGTAAGAATGGGAATGGAAAGTGTCGCAACAACGTTTATCACGGCAAAAATAAGGGATAAGCATATAAGAGGCATCTTCGGCTTTAAGAGTTTTAAAATGCGTCTGTAGATCTCTTTGTTCTTCATACCGCAGATTCCTCCTTTTTGCTTTGTGATGCCACGATTTCTTTGTAAACTTCGCAATTTGAAAGGAGTGCGTTGTGCGTTCCGATGCCGACGGCTTTTCCGTCGTCCAAAACGATTATCATGTCAGCATCTTTTATGGAAATGACTCTCTGGGAGATTATGAACACGGTAAGCTTATCCTTTAAGCTTCTTAAGTTGGCTCTGAGCCTTGCATCCGTTGCATAGTCAAGGGCACTGGAAGAATCATCCAGAATTAAAACGCTGTTGTCTTCCGCCAGGGCTCTTGCGATGGTAAGGCGCTGACGCTGTCCCCCCGAAAGATTGGCTCCCGCTTCGGTAAGCACGTAGTCCAACTTATTTTCTTTGTTCTCAACTATCTCTTTTGCCTCGGCAAGTCGTAACGCCTCCCACAGTTTATCGTCATCGGCACCCGACGCGCCAAGCAAAAGATTCTCCCTTACCGTTCCCGAGAAAAGCTGTGCCTTCTGAGGAACATACGAAACGCTCTTTCTCACCGAAGAGAGCGAATAATCTTTGATCGGATTTCCAAAGAGTTTAACCTCGCCTTCAGTCGCATCGTAAAAACGCATCAGAAGATGCGAAAGCGTCGTTTTACCCGAACCTGTACCGCCGATTATGCCGACAGTCTGACCTTTTGTAACCTTAAACGATACGTCTTCAAGCGATTCTCCCGAAGCGTCGGGATATGAAAATGAAACGTTGTCAAAAGAAAGCACTTCGCTTGAATCTTTACAGTCCAAAGCATTTAACTTTCCGTCGTCGCTTAAAGTCTCTCCCACTTCCAGGGTGGCAGAGATTCTTGAAGCGCTGGCAAGTGCTTTATTGATAGTTACAAAAAGGTTGGTGAGTTTTACGAGCTCAATAAGTATCTGTGACATGTAGTTGATAAGTGCAACCACAAGACCGCTCGTTAACACTCCCTCAAATACGAAGTTGCCGCCCTGCCAAATGACTACCATAAGGGCAAGGTTTACAAGTATAAGTGTCGCCGGATTTAAAACCGCTGAAATACCTGCGGTCACTTTGTTCATTCTAAGAAAATCATCGTTATCCTTCGCGAAATCCGCTTCTTCGTCATCGGCAGCGTCAAAAGCACGGATGACCCTGGCACCCGAAAGGTTTTCTCTTACATGTAGCGTCAGAGAATCGAGTTTCTTTTGGATATTCTTATATCTGGGAATGGTTGAAAAAGTGATATAGATCACTATCACAAAAAGTGCCGGAATGATCACCGTAAATATGATCGCTGCCTTCACATTTATCGTAAAAGCCATGATCATGGCGCCGAACACGATGAACGGCGAACGAAGCAGCAGTCGAAGCACCATATTTACACCGTTTTGCACAGAATTTATATCATTTGTCATTCTGGTGATAAGCGACGACGCTCCCTGTTTGTCGACGTTTTCATGTGAGAACGACATGATCTTTGCAAAAAGATCTTTCCTTACGCCCTTCGAAAAACCTATGGCCGCTTTTGCCGCAAAAAACTGTGCTATCAAAGAACAGGTAAGGCCTATCAAGCCCAGTGCAACAAGTATCAGACCGTTTTTATATACCACGGTCTTGTTCATTTTCTTTATACCGTCATCTATTATGCCCGTCATAACAAGCGGTACAAACAGCTCAAACAGCGCCTCAAGCATCTTAAACGCAGGAGCTATGGCACATTCGAGTTTGTAGTTTTTTAAATATTTCAATAAGCTTTTCATAATCAATAATTATACCAAAAAAATAAAAAGGCTCAAGATTGACTCTTGAGCCTTAAAACATTATCAAACTTTTTCGTCGGGAGCGATCATGGAGTAGGCGATGTTGACGGAGTGGTCCGCTACTCTTTCGAGACCCGATACGATGTCGGAGAAGATCATGCCTGCTTCGGGTGTACATTCATTCTTGGTAAGACGTGCGACGTGATTGGCCTGATACTGCCTTTCAAGATCGTCTACCTGATCTTCGAGTTTGTTTATCGTATCAAGATTTTCTTCTTTTCCGTTTGTAAATACCTCTACGGAAAGTCTGAACATCTCATTTACTTTGTCAAGCATGATACCAAGCTCTTTTTGTGCGTCCTTCGAGATTGAAACGCCGGATTCGATACGCTGCTTTGCGGCGTCGGCCACATTCTCGGCGTGGTCGCCGATACGCTCGATATCGTTTACAACGTGGAACAGTCCGCCGATGGACTTCAAGTCTTCGATGGGAAGCGTGGTCTGGTTTATCTTAACCAGATAGTCGGTGATGGCGTGATTTAGGAAGTTAATGTTGTCTTCCACTTTGTAGACTTCTTCGATATCCTCTTCGTCAAGTGTTATGAGTGCGTTCATGGCACGGTTAAGGTTTTCACCCGCAAGCGATGCCATACGGTCAACTTCCTTTATAACTTCGACAACTGCGGTCGCGGGATTGAAGACAACCTTCTGACCGATGTATTTAAGCTGGTAAGACTCCCTGTAGCCGATCTTCTTGTCTTCGCCGGGTATAAAGAACTCGGTAAGCTTTACGATAGGTCCTATGAAGGGTGTCATTATGATAACCTGAATGATCTTGATGAACAGATGCGAGAAAGCAACAACACGACCTGCGTCGTTTCCTGCAATCTTCGACATGATCGATACGAACAGTTCCACATCGAATGCGAAGAACGCATACATAAAGATCGTACCTATTACGTTAAAGAGTACGTGGATGAGTGCGGCACGCTTTGCGTCCTTTTTACCTGAAAGGGAAGCAAGAACCGCAGAAGTACATGCACCGATGTTACATCCGAGAGTTATATACATACACATCTCAAGGCTCATAAGACCCTGATTTGCAAGTAAGACCATAATTGAAACGGTAACTGAAGAACTTTGGATAATGGCTGTGAGAACGAGTCCGAGAAGTACGCCCAATAAAGGGGAAGATAATGAAGCGAACATATCAAGAACTTCGGGAGAATCTTTCATGTTGCCCATGGCGCCCGACATGGAGCTTAATCCCATAAACAAGATACCAAATCCGGTAATGATGCTTGCGATCTTTTTGATGATCGTATTTTTACAGAACATTACGGTTGCTACACCGACAAGCAAAATGATGGGAGCGATCTTTTCGAGTTTAAACGAAACCAGCAATGCGGTAACGGTAGTACCGATGTTGGAACCGAATATAACGCCGGCTGCCTGGGTAAGATTCATAAGTCCGGAGTTAACGAAGCTGACTACCATTACGGTACAGGCCGATGAAGACTGAATCGCAGCAGTAAATATGAAGCCGACAAAAATACCCATGAATCGGTTTGTAGTAAGCTTTTCAAGTATAGCTCTTAACTTTGCACCCGCAAAAGCCTCTATACTGTCGCTCATTTCTCTTATACCGAAAAGAAAGAGCCCAAGTCCGCCGCAAAGGGACATTATCACTCCGAATGACATTGAAAAAACCTCCAAAATGATATCAATGCTTACTCATTTCCCTAACATTCCAACATTAATTCTATAAAAAAAACACGCTCCTAACAAGAGCGCATTTTACAAATTTATATCAATTAACCGACAGTGTTGTATGAAATATTACAAATAGGTTTTCATAACGCCGAGCATTGACTTCGCATCCTCTTCTTTTCCCGCTTTCAAAGCTTCCCTTATACGGGTCGAAGAGATGTCTTCATTTTGATATTTTTCTTTTTCCACCACATGAACTTCAATATCAAGTTCTTTGGACAATGCCTTTAACGTATCAACATTTCCCATTCCCTTATAGCCGAAAGAAAGATCCTTTCCGCAATATACCGCCTTAACATGGAGTTTGTCTTTTAATATCTTTCGCACGAAGTCTTCCGGTGAAATGCCGGCCGATTCCTTGGTAAGATAATATTCTGCCAGATAATCGACTCCGAGCGATTCAAATATGCTTCTTCTCTTCTCCTCCGAATAAATGTAGCCGTCCTTGTTAAAAGACAACGGAGAGTCGATCGAAAATGTGAAGACAACGCTCTTAAGGGAGTCGTTTGAAGAAACCATCTCACTTATGAGCTTTCTGTGGCCCAAATGAATGCCGTCGAACTTTCCGATGGCAACCTTTGTCGATACGTCTTTATTCAGTTCTTTTGTTGCATCGCATATGATCATATCAATTGCTTTCCAAAAACATCTTTTCGGGTTTTAGGGCATTTTCGCCGTTTACCCTTTCATAAATACCCATAAATGTGCCTTCGTCGTTGTATACTCTTACCCTCTTCATTGCAGGGAAAGGTACGCCTGAAGTTATCATCTTCGGATATAATTTGTTTCCGTTATCTATTACTTTTCTGTACTCGCTTCTGACCGTAAGAGCGGGAATATCTTTGAACACAAAGTCCGTTTTAATAACGCAGTCCGATAGTTTTCCTTCGTTTTTTAGCTTTGTAAGCTCATCGAGTGTTCTGGCGGTGGTAAGATCGAACATGCCTGTGGCGGTCCTTTCAAGATCCGTCATAACCGCAAGCTCATTACACTTGGCAGCAATGTCGACGCACAGGCTTCTTATGTAAGTGCCTTTTCCGCAGAGCACTTTCATCTTCACTACAGGGAGGGATATATCGAGTATCTCTATCTCGTAAATGTCAACAAAGACAGGTTTTCTTTGTACCTCTATGCCCTGCCTTGCAAGCTCGTAAAGTCTTTTCCCGTCGACCCATTTTGCAGAATACATGGGCGGGAGCTGTTCATAGCCTCCCACAAAAGATTTAGCGGCTTCTTTTATGTCTTCGGGTGTTGACTTTACTTCTCGCTCCTCAAGCACGGTTCCCGAGTCGTCCAAAGTGTCCGTACTTTTTCCGAGCATAAAGGTAGCGACATACTCTTTCTTCTTATCGTTAAGCATGTCGCATAGTTTTGTAGCGTTCCCCAGGCAGATGGGAAGAACTCCCCTCGCGCTTGGGTCAAGCGTACCCGTATGACCTATTTTTCTCTGACCGGTAATTCCGCGCATGACTGCGACCACATCAAAAGATGTGAATCCCGGTTCTTTATATACGTTGATCAGTCCGTTCAGCATACTGTTTTTCTATTCTTGCCGTAAGATTGTTAACAACATCATAGAAGTTTCCTTCCATGACAACCCCTGCGGCTTTCTTGTGTCCGCCGCCGCCGAAATACGCGCAGACCTCCGATACATCGATGCGGTCTGTGGAACGAAGGCTCACTTTGTATTTGTGATCGGGCAGTTCATGCATGAATATTGCAACGTCCACACCCTTTATCTGCTTAAGCGCGTTTACTATCCCGTCGTAATCGAAAGGATGGGAATTGTAAAACTTCGCCATCTTCTGGTCAATATGACCTACGCTTACCTTTCCGTCCATTACAAGAATGCTCTCGGAGAGAACACGTCCCAGTATCTGGCTTTGAAGATAAGTCTTTTCATAAAAGGTCTCGGCTATTATCGTTGAAAAATCAAATCCGTAACCGATGAGTTTTGCGGCATAGTTAAGAGTCTTCGGTGATACGTTTGAATACTGGAAAACTCCCGTATCGTGGACCATGCCGATATAGACCGCCTTGGCGATCTCTGTGTCCATAAGCTTTTCATCGAAGCATTCATATACAAGTTCAGCGGCGCTGGAAGCGGTGGGAACTATGAAGTTTACATCGCTGTCCGTACCCGGATTTGTAATGTGATGATCGATGTTTATTCTCTTTTTTGCCTTGTCGTACAAAGCTTCTGCGTCACCTGAGCGGTCTTTTACCGTATCGATCATGATGAACGCATCAAATACGATATCCTTTCCCGCTTTCGGATCTTCGACTTTGTCGATGTCCTTTATACATTCAAAAACCGGGGGAGGACTTTCAAGATATATGTGCGCATCAATTTCAGGCATGTTCTTTCTGATGTAGAGATATACCGCCATGGTACTTCCCACACAGTCGCCGTCGGGTCGAATGTGACCGCTTATGCCTACGCTTTTGATATCTTTAAGTTCTTTTACAAGATCAATCATTTGATTTGTTTACATCCTCAATCAACTTGGTCATGTTTACGCCGTACTCAATGGACTGGTCCATAATAAATGTGATGGCCGGAGTGTTGCGAAGATTGATCCTCTTTGCGAGCTGGCTCCTTATGAAACCTTCCGCACTCTTAAGTCCCTGGTATGTGGACTTAACCGCTTCGGCGTCACCCAGTACGCTTATGTATGCCTTGCATGTCTTTAAGTCGGGAGCGACTTCAACCGCAACGACACTGGTAAACTGACTGATACGCGGATCCTTTATCTCATCGCCGCGAAGAAGGTTTGCCAGTTCCCTGTAAACCTCTTCGTTTATGCGAATATTTTTAATACTGTTCTTTCTCACGTTCTGGGAACCTCCACCATAACGTACGCTTCAACTATATCGAGTTCTTCAAAAGCATCGAAGCCTTCGAATACGAGACCGCATTCGAAACCTGCTTTAACTTCCTTAACATCGTCTTTGAATCTCTTAAGTGACTTAAGTTCGCCCTCGAAGATCTGCTCACCCGCACGTGAAATACGAACTTTGCAGTTACGCTCGAACTGTCCGTCAAGCACATAAGAACCTGCGATGTTTCCGATGGCGGATGCCTTGAATATCTGTCTGATCTCGGCATGTCCGATAACTTTTTCTTCGTACACCGGTGCAAGCATACCCTTCATGGCTGCTTCAACATCCTCGATGATCTGATAGATGACTTTGTAAAGTTTGATCTCGACACCTTCGTGATCTGCGGTCTGCTTTGCGATTGCATCGGCGCGAACATTAAATCCAATGATGATGGCATTTGATGCACTGGCAAGAGTAACATCGGATTCGTTGATGGCACCTACGCCGCCGTGGATACACTTAACCACAACTTCGTCGTTGGAAAGCTTGGAAAGTGACTGCTTGATAGCTTCAACACTACCCTGCACGTCTGCTTTGACAATGAGGTTGAGTTCCTTCAAATTGCCTTCCTGGATCTTTGAGAAAAGATCGTCGAGACTCATCTTAGCCTTGATCTCTTCAAGTTTCTTCTCCTTGTTCTGAGAAATGAAGGTCTCAGCAAAGCTCTTGGCCGTCTTGTCGTCCTTGTGTGCTATAAATACTTCGCCGGCGTTGGGAACGTCATTAAGACCGAGAATCTCAACGGGGGTCGAAGGACCTGCCGTCTTAACGTTCTTACCCTTATCGTTGATCATCGCACGAACTTTACCGTGTGATGCGCCTGCCGAAATAAAGTCACCGACTTTAAGAGTACCCTTCTGTACCAGTACAGTGGCAACGGGACCGCGTCCTTTATCAAGCTCAGCCTCGATGACAAGACCTCTTGCTTTACGCTTGGGATTGGCTTTAAGTTCCAAAATGTCTGCGGTAAGAAGAATGGTCTCCAAAAGATCGTCGATACCGGTACCCTTCTTAGCGGAAATGTTTACAAACTCGGTAGATCCGCCCCAATCGGTGGGAATGAGTTCGTATTCGGTAAGTTCCTGCTTAACCTTTTCGGGATTTGCTTCGGGTTTATCGATCTTGTTTACCGCAACGATAACCTCAACACCTGCAGCCTTTGCATGGTTGATCGCTTCAACCGTCTGGGGCATAACACCGTCGTCTGCGGCTACAACGAGTACCGCGATATCGGTGGAGTTTGCACCACGCATACGCATGGCGGTAAATGCCTCGTGACCGGGTGTATCAAGGAATGTAATGTCTCTGTCTTTAATATGTACGGTGTAAGCACCGATAGCCTGGGTAATACCGCCGGCCTCGCGATCGGTTACGTTTGTCTTTCTGATGGCGTCAAGAAGTGAAGTCTTACCGTGATCGACGTGACCCATTACGCAGACAACCGGAGGTCTGGTGGTCATGTTCTCTTCGGATTCTTCGTCCTCTTTAAGGAGTTCTTCGATAACATCGACTTTAACCGCATGCTCGCAGATGATCTCGTAGTCAATCGCAATGTTTTCGGCCTCTTCGAATGTGATCTCGGAGTTTACGTTCACGATCTGACCCTGAAGGAAAAGTTTCTTAACGATCTGAGCGGGCTGTATCTTCATCTTCTCGCCCAGTTCCTTGATGGTTACGGTGTCGTCAAGAGTGATGGTCTTGATAACTTCCTCTTCCGGTTCGGGTTTCTTCTCGGGCTTGATGAACTTACCGGTACGACGTTTCATTGCTAGTGTCTCTTCATCGTCCTCGGTAAGGAATACTCTGTTCTTGTTACGGCTGTCTTTCTCCTGAAGACGTCTCTTGTCGGACTGCTTCTTCTCACCGTCTTTATTGTCATAGTTCTTGTTCTTGTATTTGTCGTCTCTTCTGCTGTCGAAACCGCCTTTTGAACCGGGCTGTGAAGGTGCTGCGCCGGGTCCTGCAAAGGAAATTCTCGAGCCGCCGCCCTGTCCGGGTCTTGCGCCGCCCTGCATGGGTCTCTGACCTCCCTGTGCGGGACGCTGTCCGCCCTGCATTGGTCTTCCCTGAGCGCCACCCTGTCTTCTGTCAGCGGGACGTGCTGCGCCGTCTCTTCTTGCGCCTTCGGGTCTTTCGGTTCTCTCGGGACGCTTTGTACGGATATCGGATAAGAACTCTCTCTTGGGAGCTGCGGGTCTTGCTTCTGTGGGTGCAGCGTTCTCAACGGGAGTCTTTGCAACTTCCTGTACGGGTTCCGCGGGAACGGAGTTGGCATGGGCTCTGTTTATGGCGTCGGGACGAACCTTGATAAGTCTGGGAGCTGCGTAATCGCTTCCGGATATGGTACGGTCACTCGGTCTCGGACGCTGTCCGCCCTGAGAAGGTGCCTGAGGACGAGCCTGACCCTGAGGTCTTGCACCGCCCTGCATGGGTCTTTGGCCACCCTGTGCGGGTCTTTGACCCGGCATGTTTGAATTGTGAGGGTTGCTCACCATTATGATCTTCTTTTTCTTGGGCGCTTCGGGCGAAGCAGGTTTGCCTTCGGGTTTTGCTGCAGGCTTGGCAGCTGCTTCTTTGGCGGGTGCTTCCTTAACGGCCTCTTCCTTTGCGGGTGCAGCCTTAGCGGGTGCCTCTTTTTTAGGTTCAGCCTTGGGAGCGGATGCCTTTCCGAATTTGCCCTTTACCAAAGCGATCGCATCATCTTCAACAGAGGACTGCGCCGCCTTGACTTCAATTCCTTTTTCATTTAAAAAGGCAATTATGTCCTTGGATTGAATATCCAATTCTTTTGCTAACTCATGTACTTTCATTTTTGCCATTTATCGATCAGTCCTCCAAATTATCCTTTGACACGTTGTACAGTTTAAGTATGGAATTTGCGAATCCTTCGTCGCATACGGCGAGCATCGCTCTTATCTCTTTTCCGATGGCTCTTGCAAGCTCATCCTTAAGTCCGTATTCGATGATGGGGGTCTCGTAAAACGTACACATGTCGTTAAATTTCTTTTTGGTATTGTCGGATGCGTCCTTGGCGACTATCACCAGAAACGCTTCCCCGCTCTTTACGGAAGCCTCCGTTTGAAATTCTCCGCTTTTGAGCTTTCCTGCCTTCGTACAAAGACCTAACATAGACAGTAATTTATTGTTCAAATGATTCTGACTCCTTTAACAAGCTATCATACACTGAGGGCGGTATCGCTTGTTTGAAGGCACGCTCAAGGGCCTTATTCTTTATTGCCTTTTCCAGGCAGTCCTTACACTTACATACGTAAGCGCCGCGGCCGTTCATCTTTCCTTTAAAATCAAGCGATATTGTACCGTCGGGAGCATGTACCACGCGAATGAGGTCGCGTTTGTCTTTCATTTCTCTGCAGCCGACGCATTGTCTTAACGGGACTTTCTTGTTCATCCGTCGCCTCTTTCTTATTCTTCGGTGTTTTCGGTGCCTTCTTCACCTTCGTACTCTTCAGCGTACTCGCCTTCTTCGTATTCGCCTTCTTCGTACTCACCTTCTTCGTACTCATCGTACTCTTCGTAATCATCCATATAGTCTTCGTAACGGAATCCGGGAGCATCCTTAGCCTGAGACTCGGACTTGATGTCGATCTTGTATCCGGTAAGTCTTGCGGCAAGTCTTGCGTTCTGTCCGGATTTACCGATAGCAAGTGAAAGCTGATAATCGGGAACGACTACCTTAGCTGTCTTCTCGTCGGGATCTGCGAATACCGCAACGATCTTGGCGGGGCTTAACGCATTCTGTATAAGGTTACCGGGGTTCTCATCCCAGTTGATAACGTCGATCTTTTCGCCTCTTAACTCTTCAACGATGGCATTAACACGTGCACCGTTCATACCTACGCATGCACCTACCGCGTCTACGTTGGGGTTGTTGGACCAAACAGCGATCTTGGTACGGCTTCCGGCTTCACGTGCGATGGACATGATCTCTACGGTACCGTCTTTGATCTCGGTAACTTCCTGCTCGAAAAGTCTCTTTACGAGTTCGGGATGGGTGCGGCTTACCAAAACCTTGGGCCCTTTGTTTGTATTCTTTACTTCAAGCACATAAAGTTTGATACGCTCGGTAGGTCTGAACTCTTCGGTGGGAACCTGCTCGCTCTCCGTAAGGATGGCATCCGTCTTTCCCAGATCGATGGAAATGTTCTTTCCCACATATCTCTGAACGATACCCGTAACAACATCTCTTTCCTTTTCGTAGAAGATATTGTAAACAACGCTTCTTTCTTCTTCACGGATCTTCTGAGTGATGACGTTTCTTGCGTTCTGAGCGGCAATACGTCCGAACTCCTGTGACTTTATCTCTACCTTAACGGTATCGCCGACACCTGCGTTTGCATCGATGGCTCTTGCGTCCGTAAGAGAGATCTGGGTTACCGGATCTTCAACGTTCTCTACAACTTCCTTTTCTGCATAAAGGAAATAGTCGCAAGTCTCTCTGTCGATCTCAACCTTCATGTTGTCTGCTTTGCCGAAATGATTCTTGCAGGCGGTAAGAAGCGAATTCTCAATCGCGTCAAAAAGTACCTCTTTGGGTATCTGCTTCTCCTTTTCAAGTGCGTCAAGTGCTTCAAGTAAAGCCTTATTCATTTTAAGTTTCCTCCGTTTTTAAAAATCAAGTGTAAGATTTATTTTTGCTATGTCTTTTCGGGAGAAAGAAACCTCTTTCTCTAAGATCATAAGTGTAACCGTGTCTTTGTCAAAAGACTTTAAAGTTCCCGTAAACTCTTTTGAACCGTCGACGGGTTTGTAAGTCTTTAAATCGACTTCCATTCCGATACTCTTTTCAAAGTGTCTGTCTTTCTTAAGCGTTCTTCCAAGTCCCGGGCTTGATACTTCAAGATAGTAAGCATCTTCGATGAATTCGGGATTGTCAAGGGCATCGCTTAGCGCTCTGCTGACGGCTTCGCAATCGTCGATCGTTACTCCGCCTTCTTTGTCGATGTAGGCTCTTAAATACCACTCGCCCGCTTCTTCGACGTACTCGACATCATAGATGTCAACGCCGTTTGCTTCGGCTATGGGCCTAAGAAGCTCTTCCGTCTTTGCTTCGTAGCTTTCTCTCTTACTCATTATTCCTCTTTCTCTGCATTATCAAATGCTCAATAAGCAAAAAGTAAAGTGGCTTGAAACCAAGCCACTTTAGTAAAAAAAAATAAATTCTACATGAGCATACTAACATCAAGTAAACATAAAATCAAGTGTTTTTTCCGTAAAACACGATTTTCTTACAGTTCTTCCGTCAGCGGAGTCACCGTACCCATGGCAACCGTAAGATTTCCGTTCCTTACTCTTATCTCGTCGATCATTGCCTTTTGATCCGCATCCTTTTTAAGATTCACGAGATAGTTAAGCTCAAACATGCTGCCTAAGTTGGTTGTCTTAACCTTATCGAGTTTTGATTTGTTCGTGTATTTTTCAAAGATGTCGTCAAATGCGCCGTTAAAGTTAAGGTTCTCGGGAATGACGATCTTAAGCTGAAGTGTCTCATCCTTTTTGTCGCCGAAACCGGTTTTGCACAAAACGATCATGAGTGCTCCCACCAGCACCGTGATGATAGCTGCAAATCCGATGTAACCCATGCCCGTTGCAAGACCTGTTGCCATGGCAAAGAAAATGGTTCCGATCTCTTTGCTCGTTCCGGGGATCGATCTGAAACGTATAAGACTGAAGGCTCCAACTATCGCAACGCCGGTTCCCAGATTGCCGTTAACCATCATGATAACGCTCATAACAAGTATGGGAAGAACAGTAAGGGTAATGACAAAGTTCTTCGAATACTTCTCACTACATATCATATATGTTGCGGCGATCACGATACCCAGTGCAATGGATGCGATACTGCAAAGTAACATTCCTTTGAGTCCGAGAGTTATCATTCCCGTTCCCGCCTGATTTAAAATGCTGTCCAGCATATTTCTTCTCCTTCTTCGTATGTCATTTTAAGCCGTTTGCATGCGGCTCCGTATTTTGAAAAGCTTCCCGGATAGATCTTTTGATCCGTCAAAGCCTTCGTAAGCCACAAAGGCATTGCACCGGGTGCCTTTATTTCCATAAGATACTTATCTTCGTCAAGTACTCTTTCGGCGTCCCTGCCGTTCATAAGGCAGCCTTCGTCAAATTTAACTTTGACGTCTTTGTCGTAGGTGATGCGTATGTCTTTGTTGTCATTGCAAAAAGAAGCAATACGCATATATTCAATGTATGTGGGACGGATCGACTTATAGTACTTAAAGAAGTAATCGATCTCCTTCATTATCTGAGAGTCGGTATCGGGATATATCCCTTTCTTAAGATAAAGGTCCGCTTCGGTGTAGGAAAGAGCTATCCTTCTTTTGTATACGACACCTTGATACTTTTTCTTAAGTTCAAGATATACTTTCGACTCCGGGGTGGCCTGTCCGTAACAGCGAAGCCGTACTTTTTCTTTATACACCGGCTTCTCCATGGACTCTCTTGCAAGATCGTAGTTCTTGGTATCAAAGTAGATGCTTATTATCTTTGAAAGACCGTACTCGTCGTCTGTCATGTAAGGCGCAAGCGCTTCTCTTATGCCTTCGAACTGCTCTTTTGAAAGAATATATTTAGTTTCCAGTCGTCTGAATACATCTTTTGCCATAATTGTAAAAAAATAGGATATGCATTATGCATATCCCGTTTCGCAGCTGGTAGGGGAATCGAACCCCTGATTCCGCCGTGAGAGGGCGGCGTCTTAACCGCTTGACCAACCAGCCATTTTTGAGTGCCTGTTTCAGGCACTCGTTTATATTATCGTAAAATCACGAAATATGCAAGAGGTATTTTTCTATAAGTAATCTTAACAGAAAATCGCCGTTTATACACCCATTAGGTCAAATAAACTTATCTGATTAGACTCGGGAATGTCGCCCAATATTCCAAGGTCCGCCATCTCGTCTGTGATGGTGGTGGAAACCTTGGTGCGCTGCCTGAAATCGTCTCTTGAAAGGAACGGGCCTTTCTTTGCCGCTTCGACGATACTGTCCGCAGCGTTTTCACCAAGACCTTCTATACTGGTAAGCGCCGGCATTATCTTTCCGTCGATTATGGAGAAAAGTCTCGCTTGGGCTTTAAAAATGTCTATGGGCATGAATTCAAAGCCTCTGGCATACATTTCCTGGACGATCCTTAAATCTCTTATGGAATCTTCTTCCTTATTCGATCTTTCCGGAAGGGCACGAAGTTTCTTTAACTCGGCTTCCAAAGTATCTCGTCCGAAGCACATCGTCTTATAGTTGAACGCCTTGGCGCGGATACTGAAGAAGGCTGCATAGTAAGCGAGGGGATAATATACTTTGCAGTACGCTATTCGCCATGCCATCATAACGTAGGCCGCAGCATGGGCACGAGGGAACATGTACTGTATCTTCTCACATGAGCCTACATACCATTCGGGTACGTCATGGTTTAACATGTCTTCTTTCCATTCGGGCCACTCCGGACACTTCTTTCCCGCAACTTTACCTTTACGTACATTCTCCATGATCTTAAAGGATTTGGAAGGATCGACACCTTTTCCGATAAGGTAGGTCATGATGTCGTCACGCGTACATATGGCGGTTGAAATGGTCGCAATACCGTCGCGAATAAGATCCTGGGCATTTCCCAGCCATACGTCGGTACCGTGGCTTAAGCCCGCGATACGCACAAGGTCACTGAAGTAATGAGGCTGAGCCTCGATTACCATGCCCATTGAAAAGTCGGTACCAAACTCGGGTATTCCCAGACACCCTATCTTGCATCCGCCGATATCTTCGGGAGTTACTCCGAGAGCTTCGGTCGATTCAAAGAGCGTCATGACCTTGGGATCGTCAAGAGGAATCGTTATGGGATCTATTCCCGTAAGGTCCTGAAGCATTCTTATCATCGTGGGATCATCGTGTCCGAGTATATCGAGTTTTAAAAGGTTGTGATCGATGGAGTGATAATCGAAATGCGTGGTCACGGTGTCGGTAGTCTGATCGTTGGCGGGATGCTGTACCGGAGTGAAGGAGTTAATGTCCTCTCCCACGGGAAGCACTATGATACCGCCGGGATGCTGACCGGTACTTCTTCTTACACCTACACACCCCGAAACAATACGGTCTATCTCGCAGACACGTTTCTTTATACCTGCTTCTTCGTAGTATTTCTTTACGTAACCGAACGCCGTCTTGTCGGCGAGGGTAGCTATGGTTCCCGCTCTGAATGTCTGTCCCGCACCGAAGATAACTTCCGTATATCTGTGAGCCTTTGACTGATATTCCCCCGAGAAGTTAAGGTCGATATCGGGCTCTTTGTCTCCTTTGAATCCAAGGAAGGTCTCAAAAGGAATGTCAAATCCGTCCTTTTTAAGGTTTGCACCGCAAACGGGACAAGCCTTGTCGGGCATGTCAACACCGGCCATTCCTCTGAATTTCTTTACATCTTCGGAATCGAAGTCGTTATAGTGGCAGTTGCTGCAATAATAGTGGGGAACCAAAGGATTGACCTCTGTGATTCCTGCCATGGTCGCAACAAAACTGGAACCCACGGAACCTCTGGATCCCACGAGGTAACCGTCCTCCACGGATTTCCAAACCAGCTTCTGGGCTATTATGTACATAACGGCAAAGCCGTTCTTTATGATGGAGTTAAGTTCTCTCTCGAGACGCTCCGATACTATCTCCGGAAGCTCGGGGCCGTACATCTCGTGAGCCTTGGTGTAACAGATATTTTTTAAAAGCTCGTCACTGTTCTCGATGACGGGGGCACATTTGTCGGGACGCACCGGGGATATGGAATCGATGCTGTCGGCGATCACGTTGGGGTTGGTGATAACAACTTCTTTTGCCTTATCAAGTCCCAGATAACCGAACTCTTCAAGCATCTCATCGGTCGTATGAAGGTATAAGGGTGCCTGCTTGTCGGCATCTTCAAAGCCCTGTCCCTTCATGATGATACGTCTGTAAAGTTCATCTTCGGGATTTAAGAAGTGAACGTCACAGGTGGCCACAACGGGTTTGTTGTACATTTCCCCGAGACGCACTATCTCTCGGTTTATCTCTCTGAGATCTTCGATCGTATTGAAACGCTCGTATTTTTCGTGAACCGTATCACGGATCATGAACTCGTTGTTTCCCACGGGCTGTATCTCGAGATAATCATAGAAATTGACTATCTTTGCGATGGTGTCGTCACCGCGTTCTTCCACCAAAGCCTGAAAAAGTTCACCCGCTTCGCAGGCACTTCCTATGATGAGACCTTCACGATGTTTAAGTATCTCACTTTTGGGGATCTTCGGAACTTTGTTACGGTTCGTTCCGAAATATTCAAGGTGAGACTTGGAAACAAGTGTGTAAAGGTTTATTCTTCCCGTATTGTTCTTCGCAAGTATGATGACGTGATGTGACATCATTGAGCGTATGCTGTCTTTTGAAAGCTTAGAATTTTCCTCAAGCTTATCAAGATCGGTAATGCCTTTTTCTTCAGCCATCTTCAAAAGTTTTATGAATATGCCCGCGGTACATTCCGCATCGTCTACGGCTCTGTGGTGATTTTCAAGCGAAACACCGAGTTCTTTGGCCACCGTATCGAGCTTGTAGTTGTGAAGTCCCTGTAAGAATGCTCTTGAAACGGTAAGAGTATCTACAGCCGTATAATCGTAGGGAAGTCCAAGTCTTTTGCAGTTTTCCTTTATAAACGAAGTATCAAATCCGGCGTTATGCGCCACAAGCACCGCGCCCATGCAAAAGGCCGTAAACTCCGGCAGCACTTTTTCTATCGTAAGAGCATCCTTTACGTCGTCGTCCGTAATGGATGTAAGTTTGCTGATCCTGTAAGGTATGGGACACTCGGGATTAACTAATTCGGAAAATCTGTCAACGATCTTGCCGTCCTTTATCTTTACCGCACCGATCTCGATGATCTTGTTCTTTATCGGCGAAAAACCGGTCGTCTCTATATCGAATACAACAAAGGTACCGTCAAGTGACTGGCCCTTTGAGTCATATACGGCTTCGGTCAGGTCATCAACAAGATAACCCTCCACACCGTAAATAACTTTAAAGAAATTCTGCCTGTCAGGCTTCTCTCCGGCTTCTTTGCATCGGTCCTTTTCTTTGCCCCAAAGCTTTTCCCATGCATGGTTGGCATCGGTAAAAGCCTGAACCACACCGTGGTCGGTGACCGCGATGGCTTTATGTCCCCATGAGTAAGCGCAGTTGATGATATCCGTAACTTCGCTCACTCCGTCCATATCGCTCATTTTTGTATGGCAATGAAGCTCCACACGCTTTTCGGGGCTTAAGTCCATACGCTTTGTACGGTTACTCTTGCCCTTCATAATTCCCTGCGGAGATGTGATGTTTACTTCATGTTCAAATGTGTCGAGCTGAGGAATACCTTTTACCTTGACCCAGGTACCCTTCTTGAATTTGCCCGCATATGTATCGTAGTCTTCGGCCTTGCAGAACAGCTTTACTTTAACCGTGTCGGTATAGTCTGTTATGTGCATTCCGAATATCGCTTTGTTGTTTCTTATATCGCGACGGTCCTCAACCTTGATGATCTCGCCCGTTACGACTACCGGTAGGAAATCTTCCACAAGGTCACAAAGATTTATGGGCTCTTCCTCCGGATCTATCTCCCGCCCGTACAAAACATCGGGATTGTCCGATTCTTCAGGCATTGAAGCTCTGGGAGTAAAGCTCTTCTTTGAAGGATATGACTTTGAGAAGTTCTGTTTCGACACCGATCTTGGAACACTCGGAGCGGGCTTCGCGGTTTCTTTCTTCCCATTTTCCTTATCTTCCGAAGGTTTTTCTTCGCCGGCTTCCTCGGAGGAAGAAACAAGATCATTTCTTATAAGTTTCTGAACTTTGTATTCGGTGAGGGCTTCTCTTTCTTTTTCCCGCTCTTCCTCTCCTTCAGGCTTTTCGTACACGACTTTAAAGACCGCCTCCATATTGAAGCGATCCGTCGTAATGTGCTTTAAGTAGTCGACTATCTCGTTCTCGCGTTCCTTGAATATCGTTTTCTCCGGAACAACGACGGTGACCGAATTTTTGTCAATCTCCTCAAAGCGGATCTTTGTAAAACAGTTTTTAAGTATCGGTGAATTTTCCGTCAGATCGTAGAGCATGCTCTCAATGTATTCGTTAAGCAGTGCCGTTACGCTGTAAGTAGACGGAAGTTCGTAGGTCTCCACGATCTTTATCTCAAGATCCTCTCCGGAAAAGAGGTCTCTTTTTATGATACGCTCCATTTCCGCTTTCTCTTTTCGCGGAATGATATGGTTGCTCTTAATAAAGATCTTCACAAGATTTTTCTTTGTGACCGAAACCATCTTAAGAATATATACGTCTTCAAATAAAGTCTTTAGCGACTCTTTTAAAGACAATGTATTAAAGACTTCTAAAAACGCCTGTTCCATGCGTTATTTCCCCCAGTTGTCAAGCTCCTCCTTAAGTGCGTCAAAGAGTTGGCTCTCGGGCACTTTCTTAACTATGGTGCCCTTTTTGAATATAAGTCCTTCACCGTCACCGCCCGCGATGCCTATCTCGGCTTCTCTCGCTTCTCCGGGGCCGTTTACGGCGCATCCCATTACGGCGAGCTTGATGGATAAAGGATATTGCTCGGCAAGGCTCTCTGCCTTCTTAGCAAGTCCGATAAGGTCTATTTTCGTACGTCCGCATGTGGGACAGGAGATCACTTCTATGCCTTCTTTTCTGAGTCCCAAAGTACGAAGAATGATCCTCGCAGCCTTGATCTCTTCCACGGGGTCTTCCGTAAGGGAAACTCTGATGGTATCGCCTATTCCGTCGTACAATATGACTCCAAGACCGATACCGGATTTAAGATTTCCCGAAAATGCGGTGCCCGACTCTGTGATACCCACATGAAGAGGATAAGGTGTCTTTCCCGCGATCTTTTTGTGGGCATCTATGCACATGACAACGTCGGTGGACTTAAGGCTTATGCAAAGATTGTCATAGCCCATGTCTTCTATTCTCTTTACGTTGTTAAGAGCGCTCTCAACGAGTCCGTCGGAGGTGACGTGTCCGTATTTATCCAGTATCTCTTTTTCCAAAGAGCCCGAGTTTACGCCCACTCTTATGGGGATGTTTCTTTCCTTGGCGGCATCAACGACACATCTTAATTTATCGTCGCATCCGATGTTTCCGGGATTGATCCTTATCTTATCCGCACCGTTCTCTATTGCCGCTACTGCCATCTTGTAATCAAAATGTATGTCGGCAACGAGGGGTATCGATATTTCTTTCTTTATCTCGGAAATTGCCTTTGCGGCCTCGAGAGTCGGTACGGTGGAACGCACTATCTCGCAGCCTGCGGCCTCCAGTCTCTTTATCTGTGCCACCGTCGCTTTAACGTCTTCGGTATGGGTATTTGTCATGGACTGGATAAGTATCGGATTGCCGTGTCCGATCACCCTGTTTCCTATGTGAACTTCTTTTGTATTCTCTCTGTAAGTCATTGTCGTTTCCTAAAAGAATTTGGATATATCGTTAAAAAGAACAAGCACCGTAATGGCAAGGAACATGATAAAGCCTATAACGTGCACTATGCCTTCGTACTTCGCCGGAACAGCCTTTCCTCTTACCACTTCGATGAGCAAAAATACAAGTCTTCCTCCGTCGATTGCGGGAAGGGGGAGCAGATTGATGACTCCTAAGTTCACCGATAACAACATCGCGATGTTCATCATCGTAAGTATGACACTCTCGATACCGTATTCTTTTGCCACTCCGTAGTTTTCACCGACTACCTGAGCTATTCCGACAGGTCCTGAGATCGCATCTCTGGAAAGTTTTCCCAGTACGAGCTGCTTTAAGCTTTTTAAGGTATTTCTGAAATTGAAAACAAGTTCGTACCAGCTGTATCTGAAGAGATTAAGTCCCTTGCATTCCATGAAGTCGGTACCGCCTTCGATACCTATGTAAAAACGGTTTTCCGCTTCCACGAACTGGGGAACAAGGCTTGTGTTCTTAAGTTCTCCCTCGTGTCTGTATACGATGTCCAGTGCTTCGCCGTCGTTAAGAATGCTGATCAAAGTGATGTCACGCCATACGTGGATCTTTTCGCCGTTGATGCTTACGATAGTATCTCCCACACTCAGCCCCGCTGCCTCTGCCGGACGTCCCGGGGTAAGTCCCTGCACCGTAGGCAGATCTGTGCCCGCTCTTGATACGATTATCATGGCAAAGATCATCGCAAGAATAAAGTTAAATACCGGTCCTGCGAGAACGGTGGATATACGTGCCCATACGTTGGCATTTCTGAAGGATCTCTCGTCGCCTCTTTTAATGCCTTCCTGTTCATCCCCTATGGCCTCAATGGCAACCTTGGGATCTGCCAGATCTTCAAGACCTTCGAATATGCATGCTCCCCCAAGAGGCAACGCCTTAAGGGCAAATACCGTTTCGCCTTTTTTGAACTTGAATATCGTAGGTCCCATTCCAACGTCAAACTCATTGACGCGGATACCGTTCGCTCTTGCTATTATGAAATGTCCGAATTCATGTGATATCACTATGACGGACAATATGATGATAAACCAGATCAGTGTTCCTAACATTTGTACACCCTGTACCTAAAATCTTTTTTCAAGGAATTCGTCGCATTCCTTCTGTGTGGCAAGTATCTCTTCAAAAGAAGGATCTTTGATGAAGCTCACATCCGAAAGTGCCGCTTCGATGATATCGTATATACCCGTAAAGCCTATCTTCTTATCAAGAAATCTCTTTACCGCAAACTCGTTTGCCGCATTGAACACGGTAGGAGCGTTTCCGCCTTTGTCTATTGCTTCGTACGCTAACTTAAGTCCTTTGAAAGTCTCTGTGTCGGGCTTATAGAATGTAAGCTTTTCAAGTTTAAAGAAATCTACCCTGTTGTCCTTCATGGGTCTTCTGTCGGGATAGAAAAGAGCATACTGTATGGGAAGCTTCATGTCCGGTATACCCATCTGGGCGATGACCGCTCCGTCCGTATACTGAACCATGGAATGTACGATGCTCTCGGGATGGATGAGAACCGTTATATCCTTGGCAGAAACATCAAAGAGCCATTTGGCTTCAATGACTTCAAGCCCTTTGTTTACAAGTGAAGCAGAATCGATGGTCACTTTTTTGCCCATACTCCAGTTGGGATGCTTAAGTGCCTGCTCTACACTCATATCCTTTAACTCTTCGTATGACTTTCCTCTGAAAGGACCGCCGGAAGCGGTAAGAAGTATCTTGTCAAGACGCTCTCTTCTCTCTCCGTTAAGAGACTGGAATATGGCGCTGTGCTCCGAATCAACGGGAAGTATGGAGACACCTTTTTCTTTTGCGAGCTTCATGATGATATGACCTGCGCAGACAAGGGTCTCTTTATTGGCAAGGGCTATGGTCTTTCCCGCATTTATGGCATCTATGGTGGGTTTTATGCCTATCATTCCCACAAGTGCGGTAACGACGATATCTGCTTCTTTTAAAGAAACGGCCTCGGATAAGCCCTCCATGCCCGAAAGAACTTTAATGTCCGTATCCTTTAAGCGTTCCTTTAATTCAGCAGCAGCTTTTTCTTCGTACATTACACACAAAGAAGGCTTAAACTCTCTTGCCTGCTCTTCCATGAGTTTTACGTTTGAACAGGCCGCAAGTGCGCTTACGCTTAAACCTTCGTTGTTCTTTACTATTTCAAGTGTCTGGGTTCCGATGGATCCTGTGGAACCGAGTATTACAAGTTTCTTGTCCATATAACTCCGTTACAGTAATCCCAACATCAAAGCCGCCAAAAAGAATGTCAGCGGTGCGGTTATTATCATGCTGTCGAATCTGTCCATGATACCGCCGTGTCCGGGGATGAGATGTCCGTAATCTTTAATGTCTTTGTTTCTTTTAATGGCTGACGCCGCAAGATCGCCCAGCATGGCAACAAAACCGCCCACTGCACCCACTGCGGCAAGCTTTATTTCAACGTTCGTAAAGTCTGCGGGAAGAAATCTCACAAGTACGAAGTGTGCGTAAAGCCAAGCCAAAAGTGCGGCACCCAACACTCCGCCGATGGCGCCTTCTATAGACTTCTTGGGGCTTAACTTAGGAGTCATCTTGTGATTTCCGATGGTTTTACCCGTTAACATGCCGACACAGTAAGCGAGGGTATCGCTTCCCCACGCGCTTATGTATATGATCCAGACGATGTATTTGCCGTATTCCAGTTCTCTTGTATGGTAAAGAAACGATAACATTATCGGGGCATAAAGAAACGAGAATATGGCCGCAGAGATCGTCTCGAAATCGTATTTTGGATACGAGAAAACGTAAATGAACAAAAATCCGATGATTGTAAGGATCACGCACATGATCGGAAGATATACGTTATCGGATAAAGCGATGGTGGTATAGTACGAAGCTATCGCAACGTATCCGAATATCATCAGTACGTTTTGTTTCTTTCCTTCAAAAAGCTTAAGAGCTCTTCCCATCTCGTAATAGGCAACACAGGAAATGAAGGTAAGAAGTCCCGCAAGATATTTACCGCCAAGATATATAAATACGAAGGAAACGGCCACCAGCATAATGCCGCTTAAAAGTCTTTTAAAAAACATGGTATGTCTATTCCTCTTTGATATTTCCGAATTTCCTGTTACGTTTGCCATACTCTTCTATCGCCTTTTCCAAAGCCTTCTTGTCAAAGTCCGGCCATGCGATATCGGTAACGTATATTTCGGAGTAGGATATCTGCCAAAGTAAGAAATTCGATATCCTCTTTTCGCTGCATGTACGGATCAGAAGGTCGGGATCGGGAAGTCCCGCCGTGTCAAGATTGTCGGCGATCATCTCTTCGGTGATGTCCGAAGGCTCGATCTTTCCTTCCTTAACGTTTTCTGCGATCTTTCTTACGGCTCTTGTGATCTCGTCTCTGGAACCGTAATTTATCGCTATGGTAAAGAAAAGCCCGGTATTGTTCTTTGTACCTTCTTCAAGCCTTTCTATGCTTTCTCTTATATCGTCATCAAGGCGGGATTTCTCGCCGATGACTCTTACGCACATATTGTTCTTGCTCGCTCTTTGAAGACAGTTCTTCATGTAGTTACGAAGAAGCTTCATTAACGCATCTACTTCGTCCTTGGGACGTGACCAGTTTTCCGTGGAAAAAGCATACACCGTAAGATATTTAACACCTAAGTTGTATGCGTCCTCACAAATATCCTCAACGGCTTTCGCGCCCTGGATATGGCCGTAGTTTCTCGGCATTCCGTGAGCTTTCGCCCAGCGTCCGTTTCCGTCAAGTATTATCGCAACATGTTTTGGTACATTCATTTATCTTTAAACTCTCCATGATACACACAAAGGGCAGGATTGGGTACCTGCCCTTTAATCTTATACTTTTAAGATATCCTGTGCCTTTTCTTCAACGGCCTTGTCAATATCCTTTACGAATTTGTCCGTAGCCTTCTGAAGTTCATCCTCAAGATCCTTGATCTCGTCTTCGCTTATTTCGGTCTTTGAAAGCTTCTTGAATGCTTCGTTGCCGTCACGACGGATGTTTCTGATGGCTATCTTGCAATCTTCGCCTTTCTTTCTGACCTCTTTAACGAGATCCTTACGTCTTTCCTCGGTAAGTTCGGGGAACACGAGTCTGATAACGGAACCGTCGTTTGAAGGTGTGATACCTACATCGGATGCAAGTATTGCCTTCTCGATATCCTTGATGAGTGATTTCTCCCAAGGAGCTATCTGAATGATTCTGGGTTCGGGAACGGTGATGTTGCCCACCTGCTGAATGGGAGTGGGGGTTCCGTAATAATCCACTCTCAATTTATCGAGTACATGGGGATTGGCACGTCCGGCACGAATGGACTGAAGTTCCGTCTCCATATATTCGAATGCTTTTACCATCTTATCGTTATATTGTGATACTCTGGCATCCATAAAAATGATTATCCTCCCAATACTGTTATTTACGCCGTTACGCGTGTACCGTTAAACTTGTTGCCAAGTGTGTTTACGATACTGTTTTCTTCATTAAGGTCAAATACCATAAAAGGCAGTTTGTTCTCAAGTGCCAGTGCACTTGCCGCCGTATCCACAACCTTTAAGTTTCTCTTTACCACCTCTTCAAGTGAGATCTCGGAAAACTTCTTGGCGTTGGGATTCTTTGCGGGATCGTCGTCATATACGCCGTCTATGGATTTGGCAAGAAGAACACTCTCCGCCTCAATCTGAAGAGCGAATAAAACGGTTCCCATATCGGTCGAGAAATAAGGATGTCCCGTACCGCCTGCAAGGAAAACAACCTTTCCCGCTTTAAGACTCTTAACGGCTTCTTCCTTGGAATACAAAGAAGTGAAAGTTCCGCATGTGAAGGGTGTGAACACTTCCGTATCTATTCCTTCGGTCTTGAACACTTCCGATACGAACATACAGTTCATAACGGTTGCAAGCATGCCGATCTGATCGGCTTTTACTCTGTCCATGTCACCCGAGGTACGACCTCTCCAGAAGTTACCTCCGCCTATGACAATGGCGATCTCGTTGTCTTTGATGACCTGTTTGATCTGTGCGGCAACTTTTCTGACGGTAGGCTCGTCAAAGCCCGTTTTCTTTTCTCCCGCCAAAGCTTCACCGCTTAATTTAAGCAATATACGCATTGTGATCCGCCTTTATTATGATTATTTGCTCTTTTTCTTGAATTCGTCAAAGAATGTGGTAGGTGATACGTCTGCGTAGCACTGTGAGCAAACACCTTCGATAACCGCACCGTTGTTGATCTGAACGGATTTGGATTTGATGTTACCCATTACAATGGCCGTAGTATCCAAAACTACGGGACCCTTTACGTCGATGTCACCCTTTACGGCGCCTGCGATAACTGCGCTTGTAGCAAAAATGTTACCGATGATAACGGAGCTCTGTCCTATCTTCACCGAACCCTGGCTGTTCACTTCACCCGTGATCTTTGCGCCTTCCGCGTAGATTTCCGAAGCCTTTGAATCGCCTTCTACGGTTCCCACGATGTTAAGTTTTCCGTTGATTGTGATGTTACCGGAGATGGATCCCAGTACTTCCAAAGAGCCTGTGGATGAAAGATCACCCTTTATAACCATGCCGCCCGTGATAACTGCGGTTTCGTCCGTAGCCTTACCCGTGTTCTTGGGAACTTCATAAAAGCTTGCCTTGGGTGCGGGTGCGGGTGCAGGTGCGGGAGCGGGAGCGGGTTCAACTTTTTCTTCTTCCTGTTCCTTGTCAAGATTGTCAAGTAAAGCATCAAGGTCGAGACTGTCTACCGCTTCCTCGGTAAGGGTTTCAGCTCCTTCGGTTACCTCTTCTACAGCTTCCGCAGTATTTTCGGTTTCCTCCGGTACCATCTCGTTAACAGCCTGAGAAATGTCTTCTTTTAAATCAGTAAAAAAGCCCATGTCCTGTTTCTCCTTTGTATTTATGTTATTTATCCACCGATATATGATGAATCGGATTGGTTTCGCCTGTTATGGGGAGCATCACCGTATCATCCATGCTCTGAATATGCTCGATGATCTCGGGAAGTGCTTCCACAGTGGATACCTTTGAAGCCGTATCGTGAAACAAGATCATTGCTTCCGAAAAGTATTCAAGGTTTCCCGTTGCATTACTTACTATCCTTGACTTTGAAAGAATCGGTGAAGTCGCATCACCTGAAGATACGTTCCAGTCAAAATACTCTATTCCTTCGCTCTCAAGCAGCCCCGCAAACTTTCTCATATCCACGGTGCTCACCTTGTTTGAACTTCCGCCGGGGAATCTGTATATGTTTGACTCCACTCCCGTAACGAGATAGAGGAAATCTCTTATCCTCTTGGTATCTTCCATGAATGAATCCTCATCTTTGTAAAGTTCGGAATAAACATGTGTGCACGAATGCATCCCTAACGAATGTCCTTCGTCGACTATACGCCTGTAAAGTTCTTCGTACTCACGTCCTTCACGTCTTATCACAAAGAATGTGGCCTTCACGTCATACTCTTTTAATATATCAAGAATCGCTTCCGTGTTGGAGCTTGGTCCGTCGTCAAAAGTAAGATAGACCTTCCTGTAACCGTCATAGAGTTCTTCATCGCTTAAGGAAAGGGCTTCGATCTCCTCTTTTGTCATCTCTTCGACATTGTACTTGGGGCCTTGAAGCACCACGACCTCAGGCTCTTTTTCTTTTTCCAAAGTGTCGTAGGAAGTCGAGAGCATTTCCATCTGCTCAAGATACTGATTTAACAGTTCTTCTTTCCTGGTGTTTTCTTTTGACAGCTTTTTATTCTTTACGGCAATGACCGTAACTATTATCCACGGAAAAATGATAAGGAAAAGGAGAAGTATCTTAATCTCCTTCTTAAGGCGCTTTATACGCCTTGCGCGCTTATCGTTATCCATTTTATCATATACTCCCAAAAATTTAAACGGTAATTCATTAACCTCTTTTGACCGCTTTTAAAACAACCACGCCGCCGGGGCTTATGAGTGATTCCCGGTCACCGTTTTCAAAAGAGAATCCGTCGGGGCAGACTATCCTCATGGTGTTTTTGCCCTGATTTTCAAGATGTGCGATTATGTAATCGCCGTTCTTTTCAAGTCTTATGACATGCATGCAGCCGCGGCCTCTTAAGCCCTCAACACACATGTGCTCAAACTTGTCGCACAAAATCGGGAATAAGAATATCCTTTCGGTGTCCGAATACATAAATGCTTCGAATACCGCGCCCGTGATGCCCGTGTTTGCGTCCATCTGGAAAAGACTGTATTCGTTATGAGTGGTAAAGAGGTTGTTAAGGGTAAACACTCTTATGAGTCTGTTAAGCGCTTTAAACCAAAGGTCTGCATCGTTAAGTCTTGCGGAAATGTTTGCAAGATGGGCAAGTCCCCATCCGGATATCGCATCCACACCGTCTATGAGCCTGAGTTTTGCAGCCCTGTGACATGCTTTCTTAAGATCTTCGTTACCCGCATCCATCGCTTCATGTCCCGGGAATACGGGATAAAGGTGAGACGAATGTCTGTGATGGTAATCGTCTTTTAGCTCCTTCGGTATCCACTCTTTTATGGCACCGTCTTCGTTTATTGCATAATCGGGGAAAGTGTTTAACTCTTCTTTCCACTTATCGATGTTTTCTTCTTCGATCCCCAACGTCTCGCAGGCGTTGATAAGGTTTGTGTAAACTTCCTTTGCGATGGCCACGTCCATGGTGGCATTGACTGCCGTGGGGGAGTTGTGGCCAAGAGGCGTGTTCTCGGGTGAATAAGAAGGCGCAAATACGTAATGTCCGGTGCTGTCCTTTACAAGGAAGCCTTCGTAGAATTTAACGACTTCTTTCCAATATCTGACACCTCTTGCAAGGATGTTCTTATCCCCGGTGAACTCATAGAAATCTTCGTAAACGGAACTGAGCCATCCCGAACCTGCCGTCCAGAATGCCATGGGGAATGCATGGGCGAAATGTCTGTGTATGCCGTCCGCGGTCGATACTCTCGAAGCGCACAAAAAGCCGTCAACGCCGTAAATAACCTTCGCATTTTCCCTAAAGTCGTCGTTGTACATTTCAAGCCAGTCGAAATACACCCGTGCGAACTCCGGCAAAGCACCCGGAAGCACCTGCCACATCATCATCTGGATATTTTCATCCAGAGTGTAATCCGAACTCCAGGGCGGATTTGCATCTCCGTTAAACACGCCCTGAAGGTTGGGAGGAAACTTTCCGAAACTTACGATATCAAGATATCTGCCGTAATCGCTCATCCTCTCAAGAAGTTCGCTCGTAAGCTCGCCGTCGCGGCTTTCTTTTAATAGATCCTCGTTTAAAAGTTCTTCGTCACATTCGCTTAAAGTAACTTTTACTCTTTCAAACAGTTCTTTGTGGATCGTTGTATGCTCTTTAAACAAAACATCATAAACGGGAACGATGCTTTCAAGTTCTCTGACCGCTTTAACTTTTGCGGCCTCAAAACTCTTTTTCCAAGGTGAAAGGGTATAAAGAACAATGACCTCTTTTCCGCCTTTTACGCAGATGCCGTTTGCGATCTCTTCTATGGACGTTTCGGGAGCGTTTTCGCTTAAAACCTTAAGAGCTGAAACGTATCCGCTTTCCTCTTCGCTGTGATCCGACCTTGTAATTATCATATTGCCGTCGACACTGTGCGTAACTTCCGAAACATCGTGAATATTCTCGTTTGTGCCGGTACTTATGTTTAAAGTGATGGGTTTTTCCGCTTCGATCTTCATCACAAAAACGTTTCTCGTACGTGATGCGAAGCAGTTTCTTTGTACCTTGTTACCGTCAACGGTAAAACTCGTTACAAGTTCGCCGTTGGTGAAATCAAGACGTGAAACATAATCCGAGACGTCTTTTGCATCCGGAATATCCAAGTATATTTCCGTGGCAGTCTCGAAAGGATTGGTCCAGATGCAGGTGTCGTAAGGATATCCGTCCTTTTCTGCTTCTCTTAAGAAGCGCTCCGTGGCTTCATAATACTTCCCCGCAAACAAAAGCTCTCTCACTTCATCGATACAACCCGCGGTCTTAAAAGGACGCACATCGTTATTCACGGGAAGGGGAACGAATAGTTCCTCGTGGGAAGTCGCGATCTTTTCATGAAGGGGATTGCCGAATACAAGACATCCTATCGTACCGTTTCCAACAGGAAAAGCCTCGTCCCATTTTTCTGCGTATTTCTTACTCTTTAATCCTTTAAATCTCACGTCGATTCTCCAAATCCGGTTTATTTTTCTTTGTTCTGAAGTCTTTTTGAAAGATCAAATATCGTCTTGTAAAGATCGTCTATGTCATCCTTGAATCTGTCATCCGTACGCGCTTTCAGTCTGTCGATGACTTCCTGCTCACGATTGGAAGCAACAACCGGAATATTATTATCCTTCTTATACTTTCCGATCTTTAAGACCGTTTCCTGACGCCTGCCAAAAAGATCGACCAGCGCATTGTCTATCTCATCGATCTCTTCTCTTAATTTTCCTAATGTATCGTCCATTATTACCACCTGATCCATCATGTTTAGTCGTATCTTTTATTATATCAAATACCATTGCTTTTGCACCATAATTATTGCTATTTTTCATGATCGCAACCCATCCGATTCGGTTGCAAATATCAGTTCTGTCTCGATCCGGCCCGGATGCAAAAATCAGCCCCCGGACACGCTCCCGCTTAGGTTTTGCTTCGTAGCGGATGCTAAACTCACACTTCGCTTACACTCGTGTTCGTTAAGCACCGACGGCAAAACATAGTCCGGGGATCTGAAATTTGCATTCGGGCCGAGGTTAACATTTCGGATATTTATCTCTTGATAAAGTTATGATAGATTAATTGTATGAATGTATTGTTAATGAAATGGAAAGGACTTGGACACGAAGATATCACCGACGCATTTACGCGTCTTGGTCATAACGTGTCTGAATATCCGTTTTCCGACAAGGAACTTCATAAAGACGAGAAGATTGAAAAGGAAATAAAAGATGCGGCGATAAAGAATAATGCCGACATTATTTTTTCTTTCAATTATTTCCCGATCATTGCAAAAGTATGTCACGATAACGGGATACCGTATTTTGCATGGATATACGATTCGCCGGCAGTTCTGGTATACCACTTTTCTTTGGTATATCCCGAAAATCATGTCTTCCTGTTTGATTACGAAGAATACGCTCAGTTTAAAGCAAACGGTATAAACACCGTCTACTACATGCCGCTTGCGGCCAATCCCGACAGACTTGGAAAGCTTCTGTCGAACGAAAAGTTCATTAAGGCATTCGAGAAAGACAAAGCGTTCAATCGCACTGACATCGCTTTCATCGGTTCACTCTATACCGAGAAGCACCAGTTCTACGAGCGCATGACGGACATAAGCGACTACACGAGGGGCTATCTTGAAGGCATAATGACAGCCCAGAAAAACGTCTACGGCTACAATTTCATAACCGACCTCTTAACCGATGAGATCATGGACGACATGTCGAAAAATCTTCCGATGAAGCCCGATCCCGAGGGAGTCGAAACCAGAAACTACTTATTCGCCGAATATGTCGTAAACAGGAAGCTCACTCAGATCGAGCGCCTCGAATATCTCTCCGCCATCGGCGAACATCACAAATACGATCTCTACACCCCCAACTCAGACCAGAAACTTCCGGGTGCGATCAACCACGGTCCCGTCGACTACCTCGAAATGGCGCCCTTCGTCTTTAACCGTGCCAAAATAAACCTAAACATCACGCTTCGCAGCATCCACACCGGAGTACCCTTACGCTGCTTCGAGATCATCGGCTGCGGCGGTCTTCTCCTTTCGAACTACCAATCCGGATTCGCCGACGTCTTCGAAGACGGTCACGAATACGTATGCTACGAAAGCAAAAACGATCTCCTTAAAAAGATAGATTACCTCCTCTCCCACGAAGACGAACGTAAAGAGATCGCCCTCAACGGCTACAACCGTCTCGTCAAAGACCATACTTACGATAAGCGTATCAATGAAATGTTCTCTACAATATAACCACTGATAGTTTACACAAAAGATGCACCTATGAAGCTGCGAAGTGTGACGCAGTTGGAATTGTCGGCTCTCCCGCAGCGTCGGCGCTTAGCGAGGTATTCCACGAGCTTAGCGTCCGCTACGTGAGGGCGAGAGCGAGAGCGTCCGCACAATTCAACTGCGTTGCGATTCGCAGCTTTTTACGAGAAAGGTATTTTAGTTTATGCAAAAAGCCACAGTACAAATGATGTATTGGACTCATGAGCCAAACATCATTTGGGCTGTGGCTAAAATTATGTCTATATCGATTAGTGTACAAATCCAAACGACTGAAGGTTGATCGTGCCGCCACCGGTGTAGGTGAGGTAGATAGCGGTCTTGCCGTCGGGAATGGAGGCAGGTGTTTCGAACTTGGTGGGGATGTTGCAGTTGTTGATCGTCATCCTGCCAAGTACTTCGCCGCCGATAGAGGTGCGAAGCTCAAACGTTCCGCTGCCGTATCCGTTTACGCGGATGTAGAAGCCTTTTACGGCTTTAACGTCGAAGTACTTGAAGCCGAAGGTAAAGCCTTCGGTAATGTTTTTGATGAAAGCGTTGCAAACATCGCCGTCTTTGCCGTATTGCGTAATGAAAGGCTGTCCTCCTCCGACATAGATCTCTTTTTTGTCGCTGAACATGTTGCATGCGATCGAAGCGGGATATTCAGCTTTGTCGTTCAATGATCTTCCGTTGTTCGATCCGCAGGAAGTCATCTCAACCTGAGTTATGGAACCGTCGGCGTTAAACTTGATCTCTTCTACGCAACCCTGACGTGAGAACCAGTGGTTGTTGGTCTGACGATGGTAGAAAATGTACCACTTGTCTTTGATCTGAACTATGCTTCCGTGGTTGTTGCCGCCAAAGCCTGTCGGGAAGTCTGCAGGTTTGTATGAATCGATTCCGATATCCGCGTTGCTTACGATGACTCCACCGTACTTGAAATCGCGATCGGGGTATTTGCTGGTCGCATAGCAAAGTTCATGCATGACTTCCGATGAATATACAAAGTAATATGTGTCACCGTTCTTTCTTATCGAAGGTGCCTCAAAGAAAGCATGGCCAACGAAATCCGAGCCCTCGGAATGCATCTTGCCGGGTGCAACGAATTTGGGTGCATCGGTAAGGATAGTAAGCATGTCACTGTCAAGACAGGTGTACATAGCGCCATGGCGCGATGCGTCCGTCTGTCCACAGAAACCTGTGTAAAGGTAAGTCTTATCGCCTTCCGTTAACACGCCGGGATCGAACTGAGGCTCATCACATTCTTTGTCGCCGTACAAAGTTCCGTCGGGATAATGAACGTAACCGTGGAACTTATATTTGCCTGCCGGAGTATCGCAAACGGCTACCGAAACATTTCCAACCCTGTCAAGAACATAGAAAAGGTAATATCTTCCGTCGGGACCTACGGTAACGTCAGGAGCGTATAAGCACATTTCGCGGTCCGGATTGAAAGGATCCTGAGTGCTTTCATAAATGACGCCTTCATATCTCCAGTTTGCAAGATCGTCTACGGGAGCTGACCAGCAAACATAGTCACCGGGACAGAATGTGGCACCGTTAAAGGTATCGTGTGAACCGTAAACGTAAACTCTGTCACCAAATACATAAGGCTCTCCGTCCGGAATATATTCCCAAGTCGGGAGATAAGGATTAAAGCCCTGTTTGGGACCGGTAAGGAAAGAAGCGATATCGTAAATGAACTGCGATTTATCTATGTGACGCTTCGGACCTTCGGATGTGAAGTTCATCTCGTTACGGTCGTTAATGTCGTAACGTGACCATAAAGGAAGGGGATCGCCCGCTTTGTCCGAACCGTTGGGATCTCCGTATTTAACGAAGTTTGCAAGGTATGAACTCATGGAATCCGCAAGTTCAAAGTGTCGTCCCTTGTAAGGTCTTGAACACTTTGAGATCGTGTTGAAGAAGAACCACAGATCGCATGAGTGGAAGCAACCGGGATCGTCTTCACCGGGAATGTCGGGCATAAATCTGTAGTAATAAACGGGCTTCTTTGAAGGAAGTGATGAAATTCTGTTAAGAGCACCCTTAACGGATGCCTCAACGATGTTAAGAGGCTTTCCTTCGTATTTGCCGTCAAAGAATTCCTTGGGCGTAGGGATCGTAAACTCGTCGATGGTATTGCCTGCCATGATCGGGATGTCCGCGTAATCACCGTTCGCCAGACGCTCGTAAGGCTCTTCTACGGCAAAATGTCCGTCAACAACGGGAGCAAATCTGGGATTCTTTGAAGCGTACTCCGCATATTTGTCGCGGATAAAGAATGCGTCGAGTTTTCTTGCTTCTTCAAGGGAAGATACACCGAGAAGTTTAAAGAAATCTTCTCCGGCAGCCTCTGCTTCTTTAAGAGATCTGGGAGTAAGAATTGTATCTTTCATGAAAGGATTCTTTATAAGACCGCTCATGATGATGGCGCCCTTAATATCTTTAAAGTTTCCTTCATGCGTTATCTGATTAAGAACGGAACCGCCGCCTGCGGACTGTCCGCCAATGGTGATCTTATCGGGATCTCCGCCGAATGCGGCGATGTTTCTTCTTACCCATTTAAGACCTGCCTGCTGGTCCAGAAGTCCGAAGTTTGCGCAAGCGTCGGGAGCCTCTTTTGAAATTTCGGGATGAGCAAGGAAACCGAGAGCGGCAAGACGGTAGTTGACGGATACGACTACGATGCCTTTTCTGGCAAGATTTTCGCCGTCAAACTCCATTTCTGCGGTATAGCCCCACTGGAAGCCGCCGCCGAAATACCATAAAAATACGGGCAACTTTTCGTCGGTCTTCTTTGCGGGAGTCCAAACATTTAAGTAAAGGCAGTCTTCGCCCATGGGAATTTCGGGATCAACGTGCCATTCACGACAATAGATATCCGTTCCGAGTCCGGGTGTATCCTGAACCGAAATGGGTGCGAACTGAAAGCAATCTCTTACACCTTCCCAATCAGCTGCGGGCTGAGGAGCGCGCCATCTGTTCTCGCCTACGGGCGGTGCTGCAAAGGGAATGCCTCTGAATGCGGTAACTCTGGGATCTGCCGATGCAATACCCCTCACTGTTCCGTTTTCTGTCTGTGTTATTCTGATCATAAAATAACCCTCCTTATAAGATCGATTATAAGGAGGGAATATTAACAAATTCTTCCGATATGTTGCGGTAAAACGTTTTACTTATTGCTTTTTATCATCGACGATCAAATGATCATCTATTTCTTCATCTTAAGAGTCTTCTCATACGCAGCAATTACCGCGTTCATGCCTGCGGCTCTGAAAGAAGCTTCTTCGAGTGCTCTCACGCCGGCGATGGTCGAACCTCCGGGTGAACAAACTTCGTCTTTTAACTGTCCCGGATTCTTGCCCGATTCAAGCAAGAGCTTTGCACTGCCAAGCACGGTCTGTGCGGCAAGCTTGATGGCAAGTTGTCTGGGAATGCCAAGAGAAACCGCTCCGTCAGCCAGACTCTCCATAAAGAGGTCCACAAATGCGGGACCACATCCGGAGATGGCTGTGCCTGCGTCCATAAGTTTTTCGTCAATCTTTACGCAGGTTCCTGCCAAAGAAAGTGAATCGACAAATGCTTCTTCCATTTCGGGGGTTACATTTTCGTTTACTGCATATAATATAACACCCTCTCCTACCGATACGGGCGTATTGGGCATTATCCGGATGATGGGGCAGGAAAATCCCGTATATACCGCGAGCATTTCTATCGATACGGCTGCAGCCATTGAAATGACTACCGGCGAGGTCGATCTGTTCTTTAACGCTCCCGACACCTCTTTGATGACTTCGTTTATCATATTCGGCTTTACGCCGAAAAATACATAATCGCATTCGCATGCCCCGTAATTGTCGGTCACATTACAGCCGAACTCGTTTGCGAGTTGTTCTGCTTTCTCGCGTGTCCTGTTGGCAACGAATACCGATTTCGGATCCACTTTTTTAGCTACCGCCTTTACAAGTGCTCCGCCCATATTTCCAGTTCCGACAAATCCGAATGTAGCCATACTTTACCCTCCGAAAAGATCACAGTTTACTTGTTTCCGACAAATCTGGTTCCGACTTCCTTACCTTCCATTATATCATAAAGTTTCTCAGGTTTTGCTCCGTTCATTATGATCATATCACATCCGGCTTTTGTAGCGATCTTAGCAGCGGAAATCTTTGTGACCATACCGCCCGTTCCGCGCTTTGTGCCTGCTCCGCCCGCCATCTTGTCAATCTCGTCATCCAGGTTTTCCACTCTGTGAATGAGTTTGGCGTCTTTCTTGGTATGCGGATCGGCATCATACAATCCGTCTATATCTGACATAAGCACCAGAAGATCGGCATTGCAGAGTTTTGCAACTATGGCAGAAAGCGTATCGTTATCGCCAAGCACCTTGTGAGCGCCCGTTTCGATTTCGGCCGAAGAAACCGAGTCGTTCTCATTTACTACCGGAATGACACCCGTCTCCAAAAGTGCAAACATCGTTCCCGAAAGATGCTCGCTTCTTGACTTGTCCGCAACGTCTTCATCGGTAAGAAGTATCTGAGCAACTGTCTGACTGTACTCACCGAAAAGTTTGTCGTACATATGCATGAGCTGGCACTGTCCGACTGCCGCAGCCGCCTGCTTCATCCTAAGTTCTTTCGGTCTTTTACCGGGCGTCATCTTGGCCGCACCGACAGCGATCGCCCCTGATGTCACAAGAATGATCTCGTGTCCATAGCCTTTCAGATCGGCAAGAACTCTTACGAGTCTCTCCATACTGTGTATATCCATAGCACCCGTATCGTGTGTGATCGTGCTTGTTCCGACCTTAACTACGATACGATAACAATTTTTCTGCCACATATTAATGTACTTCTTTCTCTTTTTTCGTTTCCTGAATATCAGTTGTACTAAATGTGAATGATATCATATATCAGGCAAAAAGAAAAGCCATCCGCGCTGTAGCGGATGGCTTAAATATCACGATTAGCCTAACTGAGCTGCAACTTCTGCCGCAAAGTCTTCGTTCTTCTTCTCCATACCTTCGCCAACTTCGAAACGTACAAACTTGGCAACGGTAAGATCCTTGTTTACGCTCTCAAGATACTTTGCAACGGGCTGCTTTCCGTCTTCAGCCTTAACATAAGCCTGATCAAGGAGGCAGATCTCCTTTAAGTGCTTGTTGATACGACCGTCTACAAGACCACCGAATACCTTGTCTGCAAGATACTTCTCTTTTCCTTCCATAGCGAGTGCAGCGAGCTGCTTAGCTGCTTCATCGGAAAGGAAGTTGAATAAGAACTGCATGTTGGTCTTCTTCTCATCGTAGATCGCCTTGTCTTCTGCGCTCCAGATGTTCTCATTGTAAGCGCGTTCGATAAGTGCGTTAAGGATGGGCTTGGGAAGTGAAGCGGGATCGTTAAGAGCGCTGTCAATAACGATCTCTCTTTCTTTGGCCATAGCAGCATCGGAGATCTCAGACTTGTTAACGTACTGAGGATTCATAGCTGCAACCTGCATTGCTACGTTTGTAAGAGCTTCCTTAACTTCAGGACCGTTGCCTGCGCCGTTACCTACTACCAAAACGCCGATACGTCCGCCGCCGTGAATGTAAGATACTACGCAATCGCCTTCAACCTTTGCGAATCTTCTGATAGAAAGCTTCTCGCCGATAGTAGCGGTCTTCTCTACAAGTAAATCCTTAACGGTCTGTGCGGGATTACTGATAAGTTTCTCATCCATCATACCGTCTACATCTGCTGCGCTTGTGGCAAGAGCCTGCTTTGCAACCTCTTCAACAAATGCCTGGAATGTTTCATTCTTTGCAACGAAGTCTGTCTCAGCGTTAACTTCGACAACTACGCCCTTCTTGTCGCCTTCAAGTGCTACGCGGCAGATACCTTCTGCTGCGATACGGCCTGCTTTTTTCTCAAACTTTGCTGCGCCGCTCTTTCTTAAGAACTCTACAGCTTCGTCCATGTTACCGTTTGTTTCGTTAAGTGCCTTCTTGCAATCCATCATGCCGGCACCGGTCATTTCACGTAATTCTTTTACCATGCTTGCGGTAATGTCTGCCATATTTCTATCCTCCTGAGTATTCTGTAAGTAACGATTAAGCTTCTTCAGCTACTTCTTCGATATCGGTTGCTTCAACTTCTGCGTCAGCGTTAGCATCCTCAGCGTCAACCATAGCGGTCTCGCCCTGGTTAGCTTCGATAACCGCATCAGCCATCTTGGAAACGATAAGTTTTACGGCGCGGATAGCGTCATCGTTACCGGGGATGATGAAGTCAAGTTCTTCGGGATCGCAGTTGGTGTCGCCGATACCGATAAGAGTGATTCCGAGTGCGTGAGCTTCTGTTACACAGATGTGCTCCTTCTTGGGATCTACTACAAATATAGCGTCAGGGATTCTCTTCATTTCCTTGATACCGCCAAGGTTCTTTTCAAGCTTATCCCATTCCTTCTTAAGTTCAATAACTTCTTTCTTGGGAAGAACATCGAAAGTGCCGTCCTCAGACATCTTTTCGATAGCCTTTAAACGTGCGATACGTGACTGAATTGTCTTGAAGTTGGTAAGCATACCACCAAGCCATCTCTCGTTTACATAGAACATTCCGCAACGCTCTGCCTCAGTCTTAACTGCGTCCTGAGCCTGCTTCTTGGTACCAACGAAAAGAATGATACCACCCTGTGCTACGATATCGGAAACTGCATTGTAAGCTTCATCAACTTTACCTACAGACTTCTGAAGGTCGATGATGTGGATGCCGTTTCTCTCGGTGAAGATGTAGGGAGCCATCTTAGGGTTCCATCTTCTGGTCTGGTGTCCGAAATGCACACCTGCTTCAAGTAACTGTTTCATAGAAATAACGCTCATTTTGATACCTCCTGGGTTTTAAACTTCCGCGAAGCTTCATGTTCCTCAAACCCCGGCGTTACAGGGCACCTGCGGGAAGTCATTCGCGTGATTGATAGTTACATGCGTGTTTTCGCACGCTTTTGCATTTTATCACTATTTACATGTCGTTGCAAGGTTTTTTTGCATTATTGTACAAAGAAACCTCCCGCGTTTAACAGGAGGTTTCAAAACTAATCTTTTTTCTTTTTGGGGCCTCTCTTCTCGGCTCTTTTCTGAGCAAAGATACTTGCCGCCAAAACGATAGCCGCCAATACTGCACAGGTAGCGATTATCATAGGTGTCGAACGTCTGTGAGGCTTTTCTTCGCCTGCTTTAAGATCGTCCTCTAGTAATATTGTTTCTTCAGAGACTGCTTCGTCAGCCTCTTCGGACGAAACAGCTTCTACACTCGTATCGTTAACTTCTTCCACCGAAGCTTCGGTTTCTTTTTCCTCTTCTGCCTTAGCTTTTGCCTTGTACTCGTTCATCATATCAAGAATATGAGAATCGTCCACAAATGCCCAATAAGCGGGTTTAGCCTTATAATCATCGTCAAAAAGAAGCGGACAATGCGGCTTTCCGGATGTCGATCCACCACCCATACCCGATGTGGTCTGGAGCCACGAAAACTTATCTATCGTTCCCCAGAAAGTAAATCCGGCAATATCGTAGCCCTCAGCTTTAAGATCGAGCATCTTATTATAGAGCGTTTTATATCTGTTTGCCTCTCTTGTATACTCGGTTACGACAGACTTCTCATCGTCGGCATCGTAGCTGTCGGAAGCTTTCATATCCCACTCGGTGATCATCACCTTTACGCCGGTCTCCAGATACTTCTTGGCACATATCTCAAAATCGCCTTCGTTCATCTTGGTGGAATTGTAATGTCCCTGCATACCCATACCGTCGATCCTGGTACCGTCGGCTTCTTTAACGGCATTGATAAGATTTACAATGCCTATCTGTTTGGGGATGCTGTCATCATTATAATCATTGTAATAAAGATCCAGATCTTTGGGCGCATATTTATTTGCAAATCTGAAAGCATTTATTATGAACTCATTGCTCTCATACACATGCCACCAGCTTGAATTGGAACCATGCGTATCTTTAAGCAGCGATTCACTCGGATTTTCACTGTCGCTCCTGTAGCTGTGCGAGCCGTCGGAAATAGCCTCGTTCACAACATCCCAGCCATAGAACATACCCTTATATTTGCTGTCCTCACCCGTAAAATGAGTAAGAACTTCTCTAATATACCACTCAAGGCGAACATTCATCTCTTCGGGCGAAACATAATCTTTCGACTTATCATAGTCAACATGGAAAAACCACTCCGGAGTCTGCGAATGCCATACAAGCACATGACCTCTTATCTTAATGATATTGTCCGGATTTTCATCGTTCCATTTCTTAATGATGTCGCACATATACTCTGCGCGCGAAAAATCCATATTCGGAACAACTATCGTCTTCCCGTTAAGCTCATCCTCATGCGTACCCGGAACTTTCCCGTTACTGTAACCAAAAAGCGCATCCGGCTTTAGCTCATTTCCGAACGTAACCGCATTGAAATGATGCTCAATAAGCTCCTGTATCGCATTTCTGCTAAGCTCATCCTTCGTACAAGCCGCACCCACAATCGTATCTTCGCCCATCTTCTCGCAGACCGCATCCTTAATGGGCCTTAAATCCTTTTCTATCTGCGGCGCATCATCAGCTCTCGCTTCCATAACATTACTTCCGAAAGCCAACACACCCGCCAGCACAAGTGCCATTATTCTTATTACCATTTTTCTTTTCATTTTTATTACCTCTGAAACTATAGTAACGCTATCATGACACAGCCGCATGTAATAATCAACTCAAAAATTGCTGAAAACAATGTTGCCACATATGCTCTGTGGCGTGGCTAAAACGTAACGTGGTCAATTATTTTTGATCTCGTGCTTTTTGTATACCAGAAAGCCCGCCAATATCATGACTATGCTTAGGAACACGTATAAGATCGGCACGAATTCGTAGACGGTAAAGTATTTGCCGAGGTGGACAAGACGATACTCGTATACGAGGCGTGAGGATATGACCGAGGGTGATATCCATTGGATTGCCTGATTGAGGAGGCGCTTCTCAAGGGGGACCATGGTGGAAAGGGCGAAGATGCCTAAGGAGACGCCGATCACCAGGGCCATTGTTGCTATGCCGTTTCTTGTGACGTTTGACATAAGTAGGGAGAAGGCTGCCAGAAGAAGTGCAAATGCGATGAGCATAATAAGGATGACGCCCTCAAGTTTCCAAAGGGTCATGTTTTCGTTGGCCAACGGCCAGTATAACTGGACAGCACTCTGCATGCCGGAAAAGCCCCATCTGAGTCCGATGTAAGTTAAGAATCCGACTACTATTACGGTAATGCAGGCAAGGATATATGTGACTCCGGCCAGTATTTTGGCAAAGTACAGGCGGTCTGTGCCATTGATGGTGGCACGTATCATGGCGTCTGTTTTTCTTTGGGTCTCCATGGAGAAGATCATTGCCAGACTTGTCGATACAAGTACTATGAGGTAGATTGAAAAATTGGTGGTGCCTTCGAGAACGCCGGCGGGGATCCAGTTACTGTAAAAAGTAAAGGGGGTTGAAACGGTGGAGGCTTTTTGTTGCCAGAATTGTTTTTCGCCTTCCGTCAGTTTTTCTTCTTCCATCCCTGTGTCTATTTCCGAAAGTCTGATGTCATAAATGTCTGCGGGGGTAAATTCCGTGAAGCGTGTGCGGTAGCCGACGATATCGCGTATCCAGTTTCTGATATCGAGATATGCCCTGTGGTCTTCGAGCGTAAAGTCGCCGAGTTCATCGGTGTACGACATGGTTTCGGCTAAAAATTCCTCATCAAGGAGTCTTCCGTTGAATTCCGAATAGTATTTCAATTCCTCGGGTTCTATATTTCCCGCTATCTCGCCTTCGCCCTGTATGAAGGCCATTGCAAAGAAAATTGCGAAAGTGACCATCGCCACTTTGTTTTTCAGTATTTTTAATAATTCAAATTTGTATAAAGAAAAGAAACGTCCTTTTGTAGACATCTTTTAATCCTCCTGTTCAAACTCCTTAAGATAGAATTCTTCAAGACTTCCATCTTTTTCTTCCCACTTGCCCTGCCAGATTATCTGACCTTTTCGCATCATTACGATGTTTTCGGCAATGTGCTCTATATCCGATACTATATGTGTGGAAAGAAGAACTATCGAATCTTTTCCGAGCTCATTGATAAGATTTCTGAAACGGACTCTTTCTTTGGGATCGAGCCCGGCAGTGGGCTCATCGAGTATGAGTATCTCGGGACGATTGATCAATGCCTGTCCTATTCCGAGTCGCTGCTTCATGCCGCCGGAATACTTCTTTACCTTTTCTTTTGCCACTTCTTTAAGGCCTACAAGTTCCAGTATCTCGGTTGTTCTTTCTTTGGCAACCTTTTTATCCAATCCTTTAAGGGCGCAGAAATACATAAGAAAGTCTCTGCCGGTAAATTCGGGATAATATCCAAAATCCTGCGGAAGATATCCGAGCACATTCCTGTATTCTTCGCTTGTGACCAAATGGCCGTCATATGTGATCTCACCGCTTGTGGGTGTAAGAATGCCGCACATCATTCGCATGAGTGTTGTCTTGCCCGCGCCGTTTGCGCCAAGCAGTCCGGTCACGCCTTTTCCAAGCGTAAGATTCATTCTGTCAACGGCGATCTTGCTGCCGTATTGCTTTGTTATCCTGTCAACTTTTAATTCCATGAAAATCTCTCCGTTTTAACTGTTTTGTAAAATTCCGATATTTGCAATACTATCAATGCCAAAGCCAATAACGGCCAGACGCGACAATCGATCCGCTCCGCAAAAGACGAGTTAACGACCGCTTCCCTTATCGCGATCACAAGCCCCGAAACGGGAATGCAGAACCAAACGTTTTCTCTTCCGAACTGCGTTCTTGCGATCATAAAACACAAAATGTTAGTGAGCGTAAAAGGAAGTAAAAGTCCGGTTCCGACAGAGATCGCGTCGATTCCGATACCCATCGAAAAAACGACCGAAAGTACCGCGATCACCGCAAACTGAACGCTGCCGATTATGATCATTCTTGCAAAGAACGTACCCTGTTTGGAAAGAAGCGTCGTCATCTCAAGCTCGCTCATATTGTGCATTCTCGATCTCATAGCCTCGAATATCCCTATACTTGAAAAGAACGGCATAATGAGCGTAAACACTTCCAAAGTAGTCGGGAGTGCGCTCGCAGAACTGAAAATCGGTCTTATCAAAACAAACGCGAAAACGAACCAGATATAGGCTCTTATATGCCCGGCCTGCACCGCTATCATCCTAAAAACACTTACATCAGCGTTTCTGCTTTCTTTTTGCATCTTTCTGATAAACGCGTCCTTTTTAAGATAATCGGGACTGCCTGCATATTCACTTAAAACGTTCTTGATATCCTTATCTTTCATCGCTCCCCCTTTCCAAGAGTTCCTTTAACTTACTCTTTGCTTTACTGAGTTTTCTGTTTACCGCAAATCGCGAAATGTTAAACATCTTTGCTATCTCACCGATCGGTTCTTCGTTCACGAATCTTAGTATCACCATTTCCCGATCGTCATCGTCAAGCTGCGAAAGTGCGTCCCTGATTGTCGTCCTCTCAACCGTTTCTTCTTCAAACTCGTACGTTTGCGTAAGTACTTCCTCATCATCGGTCGAGAGCGGCTTAATGCGCCTGTACTCATCTATACACAGATTCCTTGCTATGGTATAAAGAAACCGTTCCGGCTCTTCACACTCCGCTTTCAAAAACTTAAGGAACGTCTCCTGCGTAAGATCTTCGGCGAGGGCTTTGTTATTTACTATGAAAAATATATAACGATAAATCTTATCGTAATAAACTTCTATATCCATGGATTTCCTCGTTCATAATGTTAGACGATTTAAGTATACAAAATGTGCGCGCTTTTTTAAAAAAATTTTTATTCGCAAAAAAACTCCTCCCCGCCAAAGCGGAAAGGAGTTAGAGCATCTTTATTGTATTATTGCTGTCCGAAGAATTATTTGCCACCAAAAAGCGAGCCTAAAACAGACATGAGCTTTTTCTTTACAAAATCACGTTCTTCTCTCTTTGCAAGATAATAAACGTAAGAATCGATTACCATATCCGTAGGCAAACCTCTTCCGACAAGTTTGAAATTAACAAATCCGTCTTCGGCATATTTTTCGATCTCATCGCAATCGATAAAATGAGGACGGCTCTTGCAATCCGCAAAAGTAGGTTTGCTGCGGAAATTGGGGCAATCATACGGTGTGTCGGCACGCTCAAAATTAATCTGCAGACGCGACTCGTCCTTATAATGATCTACTCTCTTGGGACAGTGCGGGAAGCACACTTCATCCACCAGAAGCTCAATCTTGTCCGCATACGGTTTTACGGCTTTAAGTGCCTCCTCGTCGTGATTGAGATCGTAATCGAGCACCACAAGGAAATAATCCTTTTCAAGTTCCTTCTTCAAAGCCTTAACATCCACGATCCTCTTTGTCGTTGATGATAAATATTTAAAGTCGGGATATTTTTCTCTCAGATAATCTTCAAGCAGTTTTGAATTGCAAAGAACCTGATTCTTTCCGTTATTTGCCGCTTCCATTATAAGATTGCAATAAGTATCGTTTAAATGCTTTTCCTCAATAAGAGAATTGGTCCATGTAAAACGCACCGGGACATTGAAATTACTGTAAGTCTCCAATATCTTCTCGATATCTCCCTTGGCAGTGAGGCCGAATACGGCACGTCCTCCGTTCCATATCGCTCCGGGAAAAGTTCCGTAAACGCTGCCTATCTTATAACCTTCTCTGAATTTGTCGGGATAATCCTGCATCATCTTCATGATCACCTGATTCAGATAAAAGTTTACCGTTACCCCCGGTAAATGCCAATATATTTCTTTTGCCATAGTTACTGTCTCCTGTCATCAAGGCCACTTTGCGGGTCTTGGTCTTCCTACGATTATATCTCTGTGATCTTCAAGCGCACGAAGTATCTTTATCCTCGCTTCACCTGCTTTTTCGGGTTTCAGCATAAAGAAAGCGTATGTCTCAACAAGCGAGAAAATGCTGGCCGTACGGCCTTCGATCTTAAAGTTGTTGATACCTGCGGGAACATACTTCTCCCAAATATCTTCGGGAGATATAAATGTAGGATAGTCCTGTATCGTATGAACACAGTTGTGCTCGCCGTAATCGCAGTGCCAATGTTTGATAGGTATCTGCTTGTCGGCCGGAAGCGTACGGTTTAAAAGGATAGTCTTCTGATCTTTGGCGATCTGTCTGTAATGTTCGCCTCTTCTCTTACATCCCGGCTCACAAAGCGTATTTACAAGCACTTCGAGTTTCTCGGGATGGTTTACCTTGGAAAGAAAATCCCATTTGTTGTTTAAGTTGTAATCCAAAACGACATACTTATACGGTTTGTCAATCTCGGCATTCAATTCGTCAACGTTCTTGATCTCTTTGCAGGTCGAGCTGTTGTACGCGAAGTTCGGATACTTTTCTCTTAAATACTTTTCAAGTATGGGTGAAAAGATCATTACCTCATTCATGCCGTTGTCAGCGGCTTCCATACAGAAATTGCAGTACGCATCCTCACAGTCGTGTTCGTTTAGCAAAGGATTGGTAAACGTATATCTGATCGGAACCCCGAGATCGTTGATGCTTTTAATGACCATATTGATAAAAGCCGAATCACACTGATCGTATGCAGGAGTAAGTCTTCCGCCGTTCCAAAGGGCCGTCGGGAAACACCCGAAAAGCGATCCTATCTCCACACCTTCCCTGAAATACTCGGGATTGTTCTTAAGAAAAGTGATCCAAAGCATATTCAGATGGTAATTGTATCTAAGTCCCGGCAAATGAAACCTTACAGGTAACATGATCCCTCCTACTCTTCGACTTCTTTAAGCGCCAGGCGCTCATAAGAAAACGATTTGAATTTGGCATATACAGGCTCATCCCTGTCAACGCCGTCGGTAGCGAAAATGCCGACGGTACAGCCTACGAAACCGCCTGCGACTTCCGTCGAAAGTGCGGATATGTCAAGTTCTCTGACATAAGGCTGCAAACCTTTTTCGTTAAGGGAGTACAAAGAAACCTTCGTGCCCACAACATTCATTATAAGTGTTGCGGGACTTTCGTTCAATACATCCTCACACAGAAGTTCGGGCTCGCCTTTCTTTACGAGCACCACTCTTGCGCGGCAATCCGAAACCTCGAATCTGAGATGGTAATCGCTGCTTTGCATAAGGCAAAGGCCCGCACGGGTTCCCATCATAAGATTATCGGTATAAAGAACGCATCTTATCTCAAACAGTTTTGAATCCTGTCTTATACATACGTAAGAAGGCGTCGATCTCTCGGAAAGATTGTCCGTTCCGCACTTAAGCAAAAGTCCTTCATTGGTAAACTTTGCCTGATCGGTGAACGGAGCACGAAGTGTCATGAACTCGGGACCGAATGAAGTCATTTCTTTAAAGTTGTATCTCTTGGTCACATTCGGAAGACTAGTTTCGGGACACTCGGGCTTAAACTCGTCAAGCTTGATGTTAAGCTCGTCCGACAAACGTCCGAGACCGGGATTGATGAGCGGCCAATCGTCTTCAAAGATCACTCTTGCAAGGAAAGTCTCTCTTCCCATCGTCGTAAAGCCCTTTGTGGGTCTTACTGCGAGCATTACCATATAGTAATCTCCGTTTATGTTCTGAACAAGATCGCCGTGTCCGACATACTGAACCGGATACATCTTGCCTAAGAATCTGTGAGTAAATATGGGATTTTTCTTATCACCTTCATAAGGTCCGAAAATGTTTTTGCTGCGCGCACAGCAAATTGCATGCTCGGGGCCTGTACCGCCTTCGGCATGAATAATGTAATAATACTCTCCTATATGGTAGATGTGCGGGCCTTCGGGCCATGCGCAATCTCTTAAAGCGCCTTTCCACGCCTCACATCTTTCTCCGACAAGCTTAAAATTCTTATAGTCAAATTCCTGGATGTAGATCGTATTGTCACCCCAGAATTTGGGACCGTTAACGTCATCGTGAGTACCGCAGTAATAGCACTTTCCGTCATCATCAAAGAAAAGGCTCGGATCGATACCGTCCGCTCCCTCAATGTAATGAGGCTCGCTCCAGGGGCCTTCCGGATTTTCCGCAGTTACCACAAAGTTTCCGCCGTGCGATACATTTGTGCAAATAATGTAGAAAAGTCCGTCGTTATATCTTATCGTGGGAGCAAAAAGTCCCTGTGATATTTCGGCTCCTTCAAGCGGAAGCTGGGAAGGACGGTCAAGTACGTTTCCTATCTGCTCCCAGTGTGCCAGATCTTTACTGTGCATGATCGGAAGCCCGGGGAAATATGCAAACGATGAATTTACAAGATAAAAATCATCGTTGACCGCACATATCGAAGGGTCGGGATAAAATCCTGAAAGAATGGGGTTTTTAGCTGTTACCATGATAATCTCCTTACTTAAGGTTTGGTGATAATGATCTCATTATCTTTCTTGGTTATCTTTACTTTATTGTCGTTAAGCGAAAGTTCTTCAATAAGCTCGGCAGGTATCTGTACTCGTCCGGCTCTGTCGAGAACGGCGTACTCGTCCTGGGTGTCCTCGGCTCTCCAGTCGATGTTCGTTTCTTTAAGTCTGTCGGCATATTTTTCTTTGAGCACACGCTCGGAACTTATCTTTCCGTCTCGGATGGCCACTACTCTTCGAACTTTCTTCGAAAGCGCCATATCGTGGGTAACGATCAATATCGTCTGTCCGTTTCTGTTAAGCTCCGTAAAAACATCGAATATGAAATCCGCTGTCTTAAAGTCTACGCTACCTGTGGGCTCATCGGCAAGAAGTAATTTGGGTGAATTGGCAAGTGCGATGGCTATAGCGATACGCTGCTGCTCACCACCCGAGAGCATGTTCATACGACTGTGCTTTTTATGACTCATGCCTACCATTTCAAGAAGTTCAAGTGCCTTGTCATGTTTATGCTTTGTGCTTGATAAATTCATCGGAAGCATGACATTTTCCATTGCACTGAGAAAAGGAAGCATATTTCTTCCGTTGTTCTGCCATACAAATCCGACAGTATCACGCTTGTACAAAACAAGTTCTTTTTCACTCATAGTAAAAAGATTCTGTCCCGCAACAAACAACGATCCCGCACTTGGCTTGTCCAGTCCGCCGATCATGTTAAGAAACGTTGATTTACCCGAACCGGAATTTCCGATTATCGCGGTCAGTTCTCCCGTTTCGACAGAAAGATCGAGTCCCTGAAGGGCAAGTACTTCGGTTTCTTTTGTCTTATAAATCTTTACGAGGCCGTCAGCCCTGATCATATCCTCAGCCATTGATTCTCTCCCCGTTCTCAAGTTCGATTATCTCGTCTGCGGCACCCATCAGACCTACGTCGTGAGTGGTCATTAAAACAGTGATGCCTTCTTTTCTTGTCATTTCCTTGAATATCTCGGTTACCTTTGCCGCCATCTGTGAGTCAAGCTCTGCTGTTGGTTCGTCGGCAAGTATAAGCTTCGGAGAATGCGCGATAGATCTTGCGATGGCCACTCTCTGCTGCTCACCGCCCGACATTTCCGCCGGCATATGGTTCATTCGGTTGGCCAGTCCCACCATACGAAGGCAGTCTTCAACTCGCTTGTCGCGCTCCTTTGAAGGCTTTATGCCCGCCATACGCATTGAAAATTCGACGTTCTGGAAAGCATTTAACGAAGGAATGAGCGAAACGGACTGAAAAACAAATCCCAGTTCTTTTCTCCTCAATTCCTCACGATCGTATGTTGACATTCCTTTTATGGGCTTTCCTCCGATAGAAACGGTGCCCGATGTCGGATCGTCGAGAGTACCTATGATATTCATGAGAGTCGTTTTACCCGAACCCGAACGGCCTCGAAGTATACAGAAAGTACCCGCTTCGACCTTTGCATCCACGCCTTTTAAAGCCGTGAACTCTCCTCCCGGTACGGGAAAGACTCTTGTGATTTTTTCAGCGTCTATAACCAGATTACTCATTATTCTTCACCTAACTTAAGTGCCTTGGTAACGTTCATCTTAAACAATATTCCTACCAGTACACACATTGAAACGATCATTACGAGTGCTATGACTCCGTACAGTCTGTACATATCCGATGCTACGGTTATCAGCTTCATCGGAAGTGCCTGATCTTTTGAAGCATATGCCTGCTGAAGAATCGGAACGAACATCTTCGATGTGAGTTTTCCTATTCCTATACCGGCAAGTATTGAAAATACTCCCGAAAATACCTGCTCGTTAATAAGAAGGTGGAATATCTCTCCCTTGTGGAAACCGGTAGCTCTGAGTACACCGAAGATAAGCTCACGCTCTCTTATCGACATTACCCAGTAAATTAGATAACCCACCGCGCAAAGGATGATCGTTACCACAAATCCCATCGTGAGTACACCGTTCGTACCCTGTAAGAGCGGGTCTTCCAGCGTAACATTCATACGATCGCCGGCGTTTACATATTTCTTTAAAGAGATCTTATTGCTGTCGATCCACTTTATAAGTTCATTTTGTGAAGCCCCGGGCTTTAACTTCATCCACACTTCGTACGGGAATGTTCCGCACTTTTTGTTTAGATAGTCAAAATGAGCCACGGCGAGGTAGTTTTCTTTCGAAAATGCCGTTCCGTCGGGGTTAAGACCGTTCTCAACAGGAGCGTAGCAAGGGAAATAATCTATAAATCCGACTACCTTGCCCGATACGGCCTTTTTCTTGGAGTTGGTGATCGTGATCGAATCGCCTACATTGTAACCAAGCTTCGTATTAAAGTTCGATGAAAGCAGAATTCCGTCTTCTACTTTTGCAAGTTCATTCAGATATTCATAATAGTGCTTGTGGTTGTAATCGGCATCCACCCACGTGATCGATCCGAACTCTTTTGTATGGATACCCATTAAATGAACCGTATATTTATCATTTGAGCTTCCGTTTACGGTAGCCTCTTCATCGCTTACTACTCTCGTAAACTTTTCAGCGATATCAAGCGTATTGTACTTTGAATAGTCCGGAACGATATACTCACCCGTATATATTCCGTGTCTGTCCACGATCTCGGTCCAGTTCTCTTTCAAAATGACATCGCTTCCCGACAGATATTCGGTATTTTCTATCGCATTGGAGAGTATGGTACGGGCAACGGCCGCATGATACATTCCGAGTGAGACCGTCATGATAAGGAAAAGCATGATAAGTTGCTGCTTTCGTCCGTTTTTGATATTCTCCATGAACGATACATGGCTTGCGGGACCCCACTTGTTTTTACCTATCGTGTAGATAAGCTTGACAATGTAAGGCTGCATACGTAAAAAGAAAAGTCCTGCGCCGACAATGAACAACGATGAGCTGAAATAAAGCAAAGGATCGAGGCTCTCACCGGCCATAACGGCATTGGAAAGATCTTTCATATTTTTGTTGAAAGAATAATATCCGTAAAGAGAAACACCTAGCAAAAGGATGTCGACGAACAGTTTTTCCCAGAGACTTTTTCTTTTTAACGCTTTGGACTGCTTTAAGTTAACGATCGTAACACGGCTGTGCTTTATCGAAGGGATCGTTATCGAAAGGAGACACACTCCCATGGCAGAAAGCGCATATATGAATGTTTCTTTCGTATAAGCGACATTTAAAGCACGCGAAAAATTAAACTCAAGGAAGTTTCTTGTAGATCCGAGTATCTTTGCGAAAAATGCTCCTATCGGCAGACCTACCACCGTTCCGACCAAAGTTATCAAAAGTCCCTGATAAAAGTAAAGTCTTATTATCTGGAAGCTTGAACTGCCTCGGGACTTGATAACGGAGATCTCATTTTTCTCCATTTCATACATCTGACCGGAGATCATAAGAAGGAACGCCGCCAGCATAGCAAGTACGGGTACCTGCAAAATGATAAGCGTTGCGGATATCCTTGATACTTTGATGTTGTATTCGTCAATAACCTTCATGTATTGAGGTTTATCGAGAACTTTTCTGTAAGGACTTTCGTTTAAGTAATACTCTGTGTTCTTCACCAGTGTCTTAACATCGCTTGCCTTAATCTTCGAATAATCAAAAAGGCAGGTGAAAGTAAGTTTAATGTTGAACTTTCCCGCATTGTCACCGGTAAATTTTTCTCTGAACACGGCAGGATTGCACAAAAGATACTCATCCATCTTTTCGGGTTTTATCTGCCAGAAATATCCCGAATCTTCCGATGCGTCAAAAACGCCCACCACTACTACCTTTAACTGTGAGCGATCTGCCTGACGAAGATCGTCGAACGTAAACTTTTCTCCGATGAGCACGCCCTTAGATATAAGCGCCGACTGACTCACGATAACCTCGATATATCCGTCGTCGGTTATGCCCGTTTCCGAAAAAGGTTCGCCGTAAATGATGTTCGCATGTTCCAAAATATCATCGACTGAGGCCAGTTTAACACTGAGCTGCTGCGCTTCGCCTCTTTTTGTGTCGGAACTCATGGTAGCGGATGCAAGGTTCATGATGAAGAAAGTATCAACCTTATCCACTCCCATGTATTCGTAAAAACCGTCAGGGAAAGCTTCCATTCTGGAAAGAGTTTTACCGCCCGCCTCTTTCATTGATGAAGTGTTTCCCGTAACCAATGCGGGCCACTTACCCTCCGAAACGATAAACGATTCAAACTCATCCGTAAGCATTCTGTTATATGCGGCAGTTCTGTAAATGGGGAAGCTGACCACAGTTGCGGTCAGAAGTATACATCCAAGTAACAGACATACATTCATCCATTTCTTATGCCACAGTTTTTCCAGCATTATTCCAAGCATATCTTTGTTCCTTCGCTAAGGCCTTCTATAACCCAATAATTTGTGGAATCCGATCCACCCGCTATAAAACTTTTCTGAACTTTTTTACCATTCTCTTCCACGGTCACATATGTAACCGAATCTACGGTAGTCACCGCACTCTTCGGAACGAGGACAACGTCGCTTACCGTTCGTACTTCGGCATTTATCGAAAACGACATACGTCTCCACCAGCCGTCATATCCACGGTTTGCACCTGCCATTCTTTCAAGGTCCTCCGAAGAAACCCTTACAAGAGTATAGTCCGAAGATAGTCTTTCACTTAATGCCCATTTTGACACCGTGACCACTTCACCCTCTGCGGTATACTCTTTACCGGAATCGTCTTTGTAACTAATATTGGCAACGTTTCCGCATGTAAGCTGTCCCGCCTTGTCTTCAAAAACAACATAACAGTTATCTTCGCTCGATATTGTCGCTATACCGTAATCTGCCAAAAGGATATCGCCTTCTTCGAATCTGCCGACATCGGTTATTATGCCGTCGAACGGAGCCGTTATGGTGGTCGTAGCGGCATCAGCCTTCATTTCGTTTATCTGCTTTGTAAGTTCGCTTATATAGTCCCGCTTATTCTTGATCGCACGTTTATTGTTCTCTTCACCGTCTTTGATAAGCTCGGCAAGGTCTTCGTTTGCACGAAGCAAGGTGCGTTCTTTGCGCCTGATCGCAATATCGTCCGGCGTTACCCAAACGGTTGCTACGATCTGCCCTTTTTCGACGCGCTCGTTTTGTTTAACATTTATCTCTTTAACATATACCGTTCCGTATTCAACGGGATTTTCGATGATCTGAACGTTTGAATAGAAAAGATACCCGTTTGCGGAAAAGCCTGTCGCAACTTTTCCTTTTTCAAGCACTTTCGTTTTATTCTTGTTTTCTGCTTTTATATCTGCAGAAACTTTCTCGCCTTCGTTAAGTCCGGAAAGGATCTCAGTATACATTCCGGATTTGATCCCCGTCTTAACCTGGCGCTTTACCTTGTTCTCGCCTTCAAGGACATAGACAAAAGGACCTTCATCGTCTTTGTTGAGTGCTTCATTGGGTATTGCTATCGTGTCTTTGCTCTCCTTGGAAACGATAACTACCACAAGATAATCTCCTGCTTTGATATTGCCTTCGGGATCGCTTACTTTAAATGTCGATCTCGCGTCTGCCATGGAGGAGATCGTTTCATTGGGTTCAGGCTCCACAAATTCGACTTCATATCTCTTTCCGTTTGCAAATCCGTATACTTCAAGCGCCTTTTTTACATCAC
>JAGCTJ010000149.1 GCA_017963665.1 Lachnospiraceae bacterium
CACCCGAGCACGCTTCCTCCAAGATCGGTGGACCAGTCGTAACAAAGGTTCCCGTTCCTTATAAGGTCGTGAAGGTGTATGTAAAACGGGATCTGTTGGATATTGAAGTCTCCGTAGTAGATCCAGATGCCTTTTGTGAACATTATGGAAACGCCCACACAGGCACCGAACATCAAAAATGCTGTTATAAATGCTAAAAACGACTTTTTCATGTCGATAATTCTACATCATCCATTGGCGTTTTTCCACCCCTTGTGGTACTATATGCTTTATGAAAAGGATACTAAAATTTATACCCATGCTCGTCATGATGGGCGTGATCTTTTTCTTCTCGCAGATGCCGGGCGAAGAATCGGCTGCCGCCAGCGGAAAGATCTTCAACGAAGTCATGAAGATTGTCGAGCAGATCAATCAAACGGGACTTACTCATTTATCTCCCGACAGGATACACTGGCTCATAAGAAAAGCAGCTCACTCTACCGAATATGCCGTATTCGGATGGTGCACGATATACGCATTGACCGATTTGTTCAAAAACAAATGGACGGCGTGCATCTTTTCGGAAGCGATCGTTTTTCTTTATGCCGTATCGGATGAGTTTAACCAGAATCTCATTCCCGGCCGTTACATGTCGGCGGGGGATGTGGGGATCGACTCAATGGGAGCATTGCTTGGCATATGGATGTTCGTTCTCTTCCATAAGAGCAAGAAACGCAAAAAGAAAAAAGCAGCTAAGGGGAACATATGAAACATTACGATTATCTCATAGTCGGCGCAGGACTGTTCGGAGCGGTGTTTGCTCACGAGAAAACAAAGATCGGAAAGAGCTGTCTTGTGATCGACAAGCGTCCGCACATTGCGGGTAATATATACACGGAGAAAGAAAATGACATAAACGTCCACAAATACGGCGCCCACATCTTCCACACTTCCGACAAGGAAGTATGGGACTACGTTCAGCAGTTTACGGAGTTCAACAACTTCGTAAATTCACCTGTGGCAGTCTACAAAGACGAACTGTACAATCTCCCCTTTAACATGAATACCTTCAGTAAAATGTGGGGACTTAAGACACCCGAAGAAGTTCGTAAAAAGATTGAAAGCCAGAAACTTGACTTAAACGGTCAAGAAGCCGAGAACCTTGAACAACAGGCGCTTTCTTTGGTGGGCCCCGACATCTACACCAAGCTTATCAAAGGATATACCGAAAAGCAGTGGGGACGCGACTGCAAAGACCTTCCCGCTTCGATCATCAAGCGCCTTCCGGTTCGATACACTTACGACAACAACTACTTTAACGATCGCTTCCAGGGCATTCCCGTGGACGGATATACCGTTATCGTTGAGAAACTCCTTGAGGGCTCTGAAGTTAGACTCAACACTTCCTACCAAGAGTTTAAGAACAGCGCAGCCGATGAAGGAATCTTTTGGGAGAAGCTTCTTTATACCGGAATGATCGACGAGTATTTCGACTACACCCTCGGTCACCTGGAATACAGGACGCTTAAGTTCGAGACCGAGTATCTCGAAAACGAAGACAACTACCAGGGCGTGGCCGTCGTAAACTATACGGAGCGTGAAATACCTTACACACGTATAATCGAGCACAAGCATTTTGAATTCAACAAGTGCAAGGGCACATACATCACCAGAGAGTATCCTTCGGAATGGACACCCGGCGCGGAGCCCTACTACCCGGTAAACAACGAGCGTAACAACGAGCTGTTTGCCAAGTACAATGAACTTGCGCAAAAAGAAAAAGACGTCATCTTCGGCGGACGTCTCGGCGGATACAAGTACTACGACATGGACAAAGTCATCCGCGCGGCACTTGATTGCGTAAGAGATAATCTATAAAAAGGCATAAAAAAGACGCGGGAGCAATTTGTTCTTCGCGTCTTTTTAGCAATATGATGAGAACATCATTCCCGTGTATGCACTCGTCACATAAGGTGTGGCGAAGTTGTGTCCGGGATTTTTATATGCGACGATCGTTCTGTCCGCATACTCCATAGGGTTAAGCCCTACCTGATTGGTCTTTCGAAGCATTGCGCCTGCAAATCCCTTTAATGCCTCGAAATTATCTTTAAGTTCACCGCTTATCGCAGCATTTCTGAGTTTCTCGGTATCGAGCGATATACGACCGTCATCTTTAAGCGTTATTCCAAGACTCTCAAGTTCATCCGAGTGAAGCGATGCGATCGCTCTCATCTCATTTACGAGTCTGTCGCTCTTTGGATGAACCTCCGAATAAGCATCCGCCTTATCCACAAAGGAATTATAACCGTCCATAAGCTTCGCTATGTTGGTCGCAAGCGATTCAACGTCGGGCTTTAAGCTTACCGAAGTAACATCTTCTTCGCTCTGTGACAGGCCTTTGAGTCTTATCTCGAACATCTTCTCTACGGTAAAGGTGTTGCCCGATGCATGTCTGGGTTCACCGTTTATCATAAACTCTGCGTCCGAAGACTCGTTCACTATATTGTTAAGTCCAAAGTAGTCCACACTACCCGCCGTCTTACTGGTATTATCATCGGTCACGGTAAACATATGCGCACCGTTTTGCGGTTTGCCGGTATTCTGTGACTCG
>JAGCTJ010000150.1 GCA_017963665.1 Lachnospiraceae bacterium
GTATTGGGGGGTTACAAGTAGTATAATAGCATTCGACCTATTTAGGGTAAATGCTCACCATTCACAAAATTCACAAAAGTAGGGTGTGTTTTTTGTGAAAATTATACAAAAAGTGCTTCGAATTCTTCTCGCGTGATCTTTTCTTTCTGCAACAGGAGTTCTGCGCAGGAATGAAGGACACCGATGTTCTCTTTTATGATATTCTCAGCCTTTTCGTAACATTCATCCACAATGGCTTTAACTTCTTTGTCAATCTCGGAAGCAACTTCTTCGGAGTGACTCTTTGCATGGGCAAGATCACGACCGATGAATACTTCGTCGTCATCGTCTTCGTAACAGATAACGCCGATGTTCTTGCTCATACCGTATCGGGTAACCATTCTTCTGGCCATCTTGGTAGCTTTCTTGATATCGCTGGAAGCTCCGGTAGTGATATCCCCGAATATAATGTCTTCGGCGATACGTCCGCCCAGGGATACCATGATCTCCTCAAGCATCTCTGTCTTTGTATGGAACATCTCATCCTTTTCGGGAAGAGGCATGGTATAACCTGCAGCTCCGAGTCCCGTGGGAATGATGGATACCGTATAAACCGGGCCCACTTCGGGAAGCACATGGAAAAGAATCGCATGTCCGGCTTCGTGGTAAGCGGTGATCTTCTTTTCTTTGTCGGAAATAATACGGCTTTTCTTCTCCGTACCTATTCCCACTTTAATGAACGACTTCTTGATATCTTCCTGTACAAGATACTTTCTGTCCTCTTTTGCGGCAACGATGGCTGCCTCGTTTAAGAGGTTTTCAAGATCCGCACCGGTAAATCCTGCTGTGGTCTGTGCGATGTCTTTAAGATTAACGTCATCACCCAGAGGCTTGTTCTTTGCATGTACGGCAAGAATCTCCTCACGGCCTCCGATATCCGGAACACCGATCGCCACTTTACGGTCGAAACGGCCGGGACGAAGAATGGCGGGATCGAGAATATCCACACGGTTTGTTGCCGCCAAGACTATGATGCCCGAATTCTCGGCAAAACCGTCCATCTCAACGAGCAACTGGTTAAGAGTCTGCTCACGTTCGTCGTGACCGCCGCCCATACCGGTACCCCTTCTTCTGGCAACGGCATCGATCTCGTCTATGAACACGATACAAGGTGCATTCTTTTTGGCATCAAGGAAAAGGTCTCTTACTCTCGATGCACCGACACCTACAAACATTTCAACAAAGTCAGAACCTGAAATGCTGAAGAAAGGAACGTTTGCTTCTCCGGCGATAGCCTTGGCAAGAAGCGTCTTACCTGTTCCGGGAGGTCCCTCAAGCAAAACACCCTTTGGTATCCTTGCTCCGACCTGAACAAACTTCATGGGATTTTTAAGGAATTCGACTATCTCATCCAGTTCTTCTTTTTCTTCTTTAAGACCTGCGACGTCTTTTAATGTGACCTTGTTCTCGCTTCCGGTAAACATCCTTGCACGGGATTTTCCGAAGTTCATCATCTTGGAACTCTGGGAACCGCCCGAAGATTGGGATGTGAACATCACAAACAGGAACACTCCTATTATAAGGATCACCAAAACAGGGAGAACATAGCTTAAAAACCAGTTTTCTCTCGGAATGTCACCGATATAAACGGGAATGTCCTTCTCCTCGAGTAAGTTCTCTATCTCCGTTACGTCGGTAACATATAACTCTTTTTCTGCACCGCTTGCGAAAGTAACCTTTAACGCGCCGGTACCGTTCTCGGCATTGGGCTCGATGAGTATCTCAGTTACGCTGCCTGCGTCAATGTCGTTAAATAACTGGTCTTTTGTATAGTACGTCTTTTGCTTTTGCAAAAATGACAGTATGATGGCAAAACCCAAAAGGAAGAGCATCAATACAAAATAAACCCTGTATCCTTGATTCTTCTTGTTCAAAACATTGCTCCTTTAATCTTTATTCGGGATCGAACACAACCTTTCCTATATAAGGAAGGTTTCTGTATACCTGATCGTAATCGAGACCGTATCCGACTACGAAAACATCCGGAACCTTAAATCCGGTATAATCAACATCCACGTCTACGACACGTCTTTCGGGCTTATCGAGAAGAGTACAAAGTTTAAGGCTTGCGGGATGTCTGTCTTTTAAAAGTGCCATAAGATAGGAAAGCGTTCTTCCCGAATCGATAATGTCTTCGACTACGATAACATCCTTTCCTTCCAGAGGCTCATCAAGATCCTTTACGATACGAACGACTCCGCTTGACTTGGTTCCGGCACCGTAGCTTGAAACCGACATAAAATCAAGAGAAACGTTGATATCTATTCTTTTTGCAAGCTCACACATAAAGAAGCTTCCGCCTTTTAATACACATACAAGATGAACCGACTTGCCGGCATAATCTTTGGAGATTGCTTCTCCGATCTCTCTTATGCGCTTGTTTACGTCTTCCTCAGATATCAAAACCTCAACGTGATGTTTATCCATGGATATCCTCCTTTATCACTTCCACATACAGTATCTTCTTTGTATCGTCCGTTATTTTGGCGAACTCTCCGATCCTGTGTCCTATAACCCACACTATGTTTTCGTTGTCGGCTATAAGCAGTGTTTTCTTTCTTTGTGAACAGGGGATCTTTTCGTCTATAAAATAATCGGAAAGCTTTTTTGTCTGAAGTCCTGCGTTGACTGTGATACGGTCCCCTTCCTTAATTGTCCTAAGTATCGGACGATTAAGTATTTTATCATAATCAAAGCATTTCGTATACTCATTTTTGAGCACCCGAAAGTCCTTCGGTCTGTCTTCGACGCGCCATTTTACCGTCATTCCGAAGTCGGTGGTTACACTTCCCTCGTCACCCGATAACACCACGGGTTCGAACTCGGGCTCATTGCCGGAGAATACTTTAAACTTAAGTTTCCCGGCTTCGTACAAAACATGTATTCCGTAAGGAAGATTAAGTTCACCCGACTCGCTTCCCAAACTCAGCTTTTCGATCGCCTCAAAATGCTTTATCGTGATATCTCTGTTTGTGGGAACCGTAAGATCTATGCACCTTTTGTACAAAGAACGCACTACGAAAGAGCTTTCTTTTTCCAATAATGCGGTGTCAACGATTATCTCTCCCTTTTCTTTTGTGCAGACCTTTTTGTAAAGATCTTCTGTCTTCATATCTACAAAATCCGTAAGATCCCTTAGCATCATCGCGGTGTTTGCCATATGACTTACCGCACCTGAATTTATATTGTTTACCGCATAATCAATGATGTTGTGTCTTATCATGTTGCGGGTATAATCGTCGGTGAGATTCGTTTGATCCGTATAGTATTTGATATCGCTTTTATGAAGCCATTCTTCGATCTCTTTTCTTTCGACGCAAAGCAAGGGCCTTATTATATTGTCCCGCTTGGGAAGTATGGAGCAAAGCCCCTTCGGACCGGTACCTCTGAAAAGATGAAAAAGCATTGTCTCGCAGAGATCGTTCATGTTGTGGGCAACTGCGATCTTGGTACCCTCCCCCATAGATAAAGCAGCTTCTGTAAAGGAATCGTATCTTACCCTTCTTCCGGTCTCTTCGGTGCCTTTTCCCTTTTCTTTGGACAGTTTTTCCACATCAAAGGATTTAAGCACAAAGGGAACATTCATTTTATCGCAAAGGCTTTTTACGTAATCGCATTCTTCCTTTGCTTCTTTTCTTAAGCCGTGATCCACGCTCACCACAAGAAGGCTTAAGTTATATTGCTCCTTAAGTGTATTAAGCACGAAAAGAAGAGCTACCGAATCGGCTCCCCCGGAGACACCGAGCACAACCTTGTCGTTTTGTTTAAGCAGCTCCTCTTTTACAATGTATTCACTTATCTTGTTAATGAATGGATCCGTCATATTACATATGATAAAACACCTTCCGTTTTTATTCAACGAAAGGTGTTCTAATTGTCTGCTTCAAATATTATCTCGTCTTTGTAAA
>JAGCTJ010000151.1 GCA_017963665.1 Lachnospiraceae bacterium
AAAATACCCTCATGAAGAGATCGGCGAGCTAAGAGCCGCAAACAAGATAAAGAAGATCCATCTTTTGAATGTCGGTGGCATGAAAGTCGTTTTTTATCTTTCGGAGATAGGCGCTACTTTGGCCGGAACAGATATCATCGAACTTAACTGGCTTTCGGGAGCGGATAAGTTCATTTTGTTTGGGTCAGCGGGATCACTGGACAAAGAACGCACTACGGGCAAATATGTGATACCGACAGAAGCCTACCGTGACGAAGGAATGTCTTATCATTACGTCGAGGCGGATGATTATATTAGCATAAAAAACGCCGATCGGCTGGCCGGTGTTTTTACAAAGAATGAGCTGCCGTTCGTTAAGGGAAAAGTGTGGACTACCGATGCTTTGTACCGTGAGACCCGCGATGCGGTGCGTCAGCGAAAAGAAGAGGGATGTATTGCGGTCGAGATGGAACTTGCGGGAGTTCAGGCGGTTTGCGATTATCACGGATTTGAACTTTACGATTTTCTGGTGACGGGAGATGTGGTGGATCAACCCGATTACTCACCCGACGGACTTACCGAAGCCAATCATTCGCTTGATAAATTTGATGTGGCACTAGCGATAGCAAGGAGCATCAAAAATGCACCAATTGCGGAAGAAAGATTTTGTAAACAGATGGCAGAAGATTGATAAATTTATGTAAACCAAAGAGGGAATTAATTTTATGAGTAAAAAAGTATATTTATTCGGACAGATTTTGGGAACACATTCATTCCTGCTTAAAGACGGTTTTTTGCAACCGGATGAGTACTCCGAGATAGGAGCGCAGTACTTTTTGCCGGGAGGAGAAACAGGAACCGCAGCAACGGTGCTCGCTTCTCTGGGAGCAGACGTTAAGATGGACGGAACATGGATAGGAACGGAAGTTGCTCCGATGTTAAAAGAGTTTTACGCGGGTAAAAGCGTGGATCTTTCTTCGGTAAAGTTTTGGGAAGAGGATAAAGGCGTAATGGATTATGTGGTGATCGCGGGACTGGTAAGATCACCCATGGGACGTTTTCAGACATTGTTTTCATCGGGAAAACGCTGGTGGAATGTTCCGAGAGAAGAGGATATCGCCGAAGCAAAAGCAGCTGCGATCGATCCGTTCTTCGGTGACGATTCGCTTCTTGCGGCCGATCTGTGCGTTAAACACAACTTTCCTTACGTTACGATCGACAGTCCTCACACTTCCAAACTGCATCAACAGGCAGCAATAAACGTAGTTTCGAAGGAGTGCACCGCAGAACACTACAAAGGTATGCCGGCCGAAGAGATCATGGAAAAACTTAAAGAAACATCTCGAGGCCTTACTATCATTACACAGGGCGGCGGTGAGATGCTGTATGCAAGAAAAGGTGAACCGACACACACCATGAAGCCTTTTGACGTTGAAGTTAAAAGCACGCTCGGAGCAGGAGATACTTTCAAAGCCGGTTGCGTATATGCGCTTTTGAAAGGCCTTAATGACGAAGAAACCGTGAGATTTGCCTCTGCCTGCTCGGCCATTGCTATCTCGCGCTTCCCGCTTCCGTTAAATCCTCCGACACTTTCCGAGGTTGAGGGATTGACAGCTCATAAATAAAGAATGAATAGGGGTAACCATGAAAGAGAAGATCAAGGCGATCATTGCGTTTTCGGTGGTCGCAATAATAACAATAATATTTATCATATTGGATATAAAAGACAAAGCCCGGTCAACCGATGTTTTTCCGACCGATGAAACAAAGATAATGCTTTACGGAGAAGCCCACGGATCAAAGATTTATTACGACATAGAATTCGATCTTTGGAAAGATTGTTACGATAAAGTCATGCGTGATCTGTTTGTGGAGCATGCGTACTTTAACGCCAAATACATGAATCTTTGGATGAGCGAAGATACCGACGAAAAGCTCGATGAATTCATGGAAGATATAAGCGATACACAAACCGGCAACAGATATTTTCGTGAATTCTTAGAAAGGATAAAGACCGAATGCCCCGAAACGGTATTTCACGGAACGGACATAGGACATCAGCTTTATTCGACCGCTCCCAGATATCTTGCATATCTTGAAGAGCACGGCATGAAAGACTCGGAAGAGTACAAAGAAACACTTGAAAACATGGCACAGGCCGAAGAGCACATGGCTTTGCCTGATCAAAATTACGGCATGAATCCTTTGAGAGAAGGCTACATGGTCGACAACTTCATAGAAGCCTACGACAGCGTCGGAGGCAAGATCATGGGTATTTACGGAAGCTACCACACCGATCTTTCCAATCCGGAACTCATGGCGGGCAGGTTAAAAGCACATTACGGCGATATTATCAGTTCCGTCACCATGTCGACACTTGCGCGCGGACAACTTAAGCCTTACAGGTTCGGTTTAAGCGTTACCGGAATCATTTTCCTTTTGATGCTCTTCGTTCCGAACATTTGCTGGGCAAAATGGGGCAAGCCCGTAAACTACGAAAATTTCGTGCAAAAAGAAAACAGAATACTCCTCATTTTAGAACGAGTCGGTGAAGTTCTGGTGACATGTTTTCTTTTGATATTTCCTGCAACAGGTTCGCGTGTAAAACTGCTCCCCGAAGGCTTGTACTTTGATTGGACCGACTTCATTCGCCTTACGGCATTTGTGCTCATGATTTTTTACGAATGCTTTTGGATAAGATATTTTGGCACCAAGAAAACGATGCAAGACTACTACAGTTCATTCGCTGGTTTCCCTGTCGCAGGCGCAACGCTTCCGGTCATAGCGGTACTGTTGCTTGGCATCCACTCAAAGAATCTCCTTTTGA
>JAGCTJ010000152.1 GCA_017963665.1 Lachnospiraceae bacterium
CTCCCTATTCTTGGCCATGAAAAGCACTTTTACGGAGTTTTTGTTGCAGGCTATGCGGTACAGCTTCATGCCGGCCTGTCGAAGCGTGGAAAAGTCGAAATCCGAAACATAATCGCCTCTTATCACTTCCATGTCTTCGTCGGTCGCGCTGTTTTCATCCACCTCTTCGACATAGTTCACAAGCGCACCTTTAAGGTTCTCCACATCCTGTCTCCATTCAACCGATCTGAAGTACAGCTTGTTCTGAATGCTTCGAAATGAAGTCGTGACGACGATATCGCGCCCTGCGTCGTCTTCGTTCACCCGGCGGATCTCATTGTTCATAAGATCCCAGTACCTATTCATTTGTTGAGTCATTTTCCCGTAACCCTTCTCTGGATTTTCGCGGGCACTCCCCTATTTGTCCGCGAATGGCATGTCGCAGTTTAGTACGTTACCACGGCACAACGTTATTATATCACAGAGACAGCATATCCGTAAAGGAATAAATTATGTAATCCGGATCTTTTACCTCGCCGAAACCGTAATCTGCGAACACGAACTCGCAACCCGCTTCTTTAGAGGATTTTTGATCTCCGAGAGTATCTCCTATGTAATATGCTTTATCTATACCGTTTCTTTCAATAACAAGTTTTATGTTATCCGCTTTTAAAAGCCCGGTATGGCCGAAACATTCATAATCCGTGATGATATCGGCTATGTCATTTTTCTTCATGACAAGTTCGATATAGCCGTCCTGACAATTGCTTACGATGTAAAGTTTATTGTCTTTCGCAAGTTCTCTTAAGGTTTCGCGGACACCTTTGTACGTAAGGTCGTCTTTATTGTCCTCGATTGCTTTATGCTCCAATTCACAGCAATGTTCCAAAAGATCGGCCTTTTTGACCGGATCGATATCACCGAAAAGATCATCGGCAATCTCGTCCATGGGCTTTCCGAATTCTTTTTGAAGCATCCTGTCGGTTACAACAAGATCTTTAAGTTCTTCTATACCCGACTCTTTTACCGCCGTTGTCCAAGCCCTGGCCACAACGCCGGTGGTATTCCATAATGTTCCGTCTATATCAAATATCAAATGTTTCAAACCGTACTCCGTTACTTACCTATTTTCGTATGTTCTGTACCACTCTTCGTAAAGCGGCTTATCAAGATACACTTCCACAAACTTGTTTCGATCGCATCCGTAATCTGTGTATGCATTCTTATTTTGTCTTGTAAAACTTCCGTCGGAAGCGATGTTTATTACCTGCGCGCCTCTTTGAAGTCCGCTGTACATGATCTTGTTGCCGTATGCCTCGTTGTCGAGGGAATAGGAATACGAAAGCATTACGCCTTTATAATCGACCGTTGCATTGTTGGTGTGATCGTGTCCGCAGAATATGGCATCCACACATTCCATATCCTCGCACAACACTTCAAAGAAGTTGTCCTGGTCTTTTGGATCGCCCGAATTGTTAAGGCCCCCGTAGCAGACCTTTTCTTCGCCCCACACACCGTCAATAAACTTTGTGTCTTCAGGTGTTTTGGATGTAAAGCCTTTTATATTGCCTTTTGCGTCCCGCTCTTCTTCAATAAGATCGTCAAGGGCCGCCCTGTATTCTCCTATGGGAATATGCATAAAGAAAATGCACTTAATATATTCATCTTTCGAAAGGCCTTCTTTTTTTGAGAAATCTTTTATCGTATCAGCAGCCCACTTAATCTCGGAATCGTGAAGGGTATCATATCTTCCGAATACCGTACTGATAAAATGAGTGTTTATATAAGCGTTCGTATCGATGAGCATTATAAGCTTTGTGATCTTGCCGGAAGTATTCTTCAATACTATGCATTGATTTGAAACGCTGGGAACGGTATCGGCATCAGGGTCAGTAAACTCTTCATTGAAGATACAGTATTTAAACTTATCCTTCATATAAAGGTCTGCGATCTCCTGACGATCCGCAAGGTCGAAGGCTTCCGTATCATGATTTCCGAATACGGTAGTGAAGTATACTTTCTCGTGCTCGAATATCTCGATGACCGTTCTTGCGGCAGCCCTGTTGTTTACGGTTCCGCCGCCGTTAAAACCTATCTTGGGAAGACAATAGGTATTGTCTCCTCCAAGCACCACAAGATCGGGCTTTTCGGCTCTTAACATCGTGATCACTTCGTAAACGGTCTTCTTATCGTTTTTGTAAGATTTTATACCGCCTCCGATATGAATGTCGGTTATGTGCATTATCTTAAGATCACCGTCCGTGGTGAAAGTATAATGTCCGTCTTCAAAAACAGGCACAAGTCTTGCTTCATCGTATTCCACCGCATCAAAGGAACGGATGTAGTGCCTTAGCATAACGGCGCTAACCATATTGGCGATGGTCATTATCACAAAAAGCGCGGCTATTACTGCAAGGAATACAAAGAAACCTTTTTTCTTTTTACCTTTCTGCTTTATCTCTTCACTCATCTTTTAACCCCCCGAAAGCACAAAAAACAATGCTATTTTGTAAGATTATTGTACCACTTTGCGGTATTTTGTTCAAAATCCACGTTTATTATGCTCATGCCGTCGACAGTCTCAAATGTGTACATTCCCTCGACAGGAATTGCCATGGATTCCGAATCGTATCCTCTTGCAAGGGCCAACGAAAGGATAAAGCTTAAGCAGTCCATTTCGTCCATGTCGGTCCGCAGTTTTGGAAGAACGGACTCGGCAAGGTCGTTTAGTTCCTTTAAACTCATGTCCTTAACCTTATCAAGCGACATCGTAAGAATGGTTCTCTGCCTTGCGGTCCGTCCGAAATCCGTGCCTACGTATCTTACTCTCGCGTACGCCAATGCCTGATTTCCGTTTAAGTGATAAACGCCGTCCTCTTCCGGCAGTCTGTCCTTCGTGGCGCCATCACCGAAGTCTTCGCTCTGAGTTGTCACGTAAGAATTCATATGAACGATCTCATCTGCGGAAAGTTCCACATCGAGCCCTCCCACTGCGTCCACAAAATCTTTGATCACAAAGAAATTGATGACTATTGTGTTGTCTATGGGAATGCCGAAATTCTCGTAAACAGTGTCTTTTAATAGTTCCGTTCCCCCAAAAGCATAGGCCGCATTCAGTCTGTTATGACCGTTGTCGGGAATGGATACGTAAATATCACGCAAAAGCGAGGTCATTAATATCTTCTTTGTTTTTCTGTCGACGCTTAAAAGTATCATGGCGTCGGAACGTCCCGAATAATCGTCTTCTCTCGTATCCACGCCGACTATCAGCACGTTGCGGATACCGTCCATATCCATATCAAAAGAAAAGTCCGGTGCATTCACTCCGTCTTTGTTTTCTTCCTTTGCATCCGCTTTTATATCTTCGGTGTCATCCGAATAAAGATCGTCGACGCTTGGAAGCTCTTTCGGAATGTTTTCCAGAACGTTTTCTTTCTCCTTAACTGCTTTATGAGTCTCCATCATGTTGTAATAATGCTTAAACACCACAAATCCGACTATCAAAGCCAGTATGAGTAAACTTAAAAGAACCGAGATAAAACTGATCCCGGTTCTTTCGTTATCTTTGTCTTTTCTGCTCATTTTATCTCCAAGGTAAATGCCGCCCGTAAGACCTGTGAGACAATCTATCTTCCGACTCTTGCCAGTGCCTGCTTGTAAGTTCTCGGATCGAGGTCGTACTTGTATAAAGCCTGGGAAAGGAAATACGAAGCAACATATCCCAAAACAAGAAAAGCAACTGCTATGAGCACTGTCGATACGGCATTCAAATTATACAATTTTCCAAAGAACGCAAATTTATCAAGGCGTTTGGATATAAAGCTCTGTCCTACGAAAGTTATCACAAACGCGGGAAGGAATACAAACAGTGACAGGATAAAAGATCTGTATGCAATGACGCTGTATACCTGAAGCACAAATACCAAAAACGCCACAAATATAATGCCACATAAAGCGTGCTTTATCAACTCTTCCGAAGGCTCAGAAAATAAATATATTCTTAAAAATCTTATAGTAATGAAGAGTCCGAAGGTAGCGGTCATGAAAAGGAAGTTGTATGTCACAGGTATTGTCGTCTGAAGTTTGAACTTGTACGGTGATGAAGAAATGTACAAAGAAACCGTTGACGTAACAAGAAGCTGTGCGAAGTAAATGGGGCAAAGCACCATGTAAAGTCCGCCCATATTGTCCATTGACTGTGTAGCAAAGCATTCCATTACGATTCCCAGTCCCGTGAAGACAAAGAACAGGGCTATAAGAGACTTGCTCTGAATACCGTATTTAAATAACTTAAAACCAAGTTTGAGATCGTTGATCATCATATCCTCCGAAAAAAACAATTGTTTATTATTTAATGTAAGTCCGCAAGTTTATAAACGTAAGTTTTGCCTGCAAGATATGCATGCAATACGGAAATTCCTATGCCGATCAGTGCAAATGCCGATGAAATGATCAGCATGAAAAATGTAAGATCGCCTTCGGCAAACATAAATGCCACAGAAGGGATGATCACTATTACCGATAACGGTATCATGATCAAATATGCAATGAGCATGGATATCTGAAACGTAACACATGATAACCTTGTAACAAGCTGCATGAGTGTCAGTGCGAGATATGAGCCGAATAACGCTGCGGTGGTTAAGAATATTCTCTGCGGTGTTATCTCATCGGCAAATATCAATGTAGGTATCAGGATCACGAACATCCTTATAAAGTGAGCCATTCTGTCCGAGGTTACTGCCTTTACGAGAAGTTCTTTTCCTTTGAAAGCGCAAAGGACGCTTTCGGGAATGTTGCCCTTCTTACTGAGTATTCCTCCGAACTGGAAGAAATCCATAACTCCGGCTACCGCTACATATGCCATCGTACATACCGTAAACGGTAATATTAACATTGATTCGTCTCTTGCAAACAATATCGAGATAACGGCGAACACGATCGTAAGAGAATTTAAAATGATCTTGTTCGATCTCGAAATATATGCTGGGTAAGTACTGTATAATCTCATCTCACGCCTCTCATTTCACTCTCGAATTGTTCTTCATTACCGCTACGCTTATCTGGAAAAGCGAAGCTGTTTCGGTGGTAATGTCAAGGCCTGCGAGTTTTTCAAGGTTCTCTGCAAGGCAGATTCCTTCAAAACCGTATTTACTCTCTGTCATGGTATAAAGAACACTCTTCGCTTTAGCGGCATCTTCGGGCTCACCCTTTACAAGGATGTATTTCTCTTTAAGTTCATCTACCGAACCTGCCTCAACAATGTTTCCGTGCTCAACTATGATTGCATAATCGGTAACATTTTCCATATCGGAAATGTTATGGGTTGAGAAAAGCACCGTTCTTCCTTCCTTGGAAGTGATGTATTCTCTTATAAGCTCACAAAGTTTGTCTCTCATCAAAGGATCGAGGGGGGATGCGGGCTCATCCATCAAAAGGAGGTCCGTATCTCTTGCAAGTACCTGTGCAAGCTGAAGCTTTGTTTTGGTACCGTCGGATAACTCGCTTACTTTCTTCTTACCGTCATACTTTCCCGATGAAGAGATTGCAAGTTCATCGTATCTTGCCATGAACTTTTCATGATCGTAGTTTTTGAAAAGGAGTGTGGAAAGCTCGTCTATCTGGTCTACGGTCCAGTGCGGAAGATAATAGTTTTCGGTTCCCGTATATCCGATACGCTCTTTTACTTCGGGGTTCTTCTCTCTGTCTTTGTCGTTATATTGTCCGAAGAACTCTATGCTTCCCTTGTAGTCAAGTCTTATTCCCGAAAGGATGTTAAGTAATGTGGTTTTGCCGGCACCGTTTTCTCCGATGAGTGCCGTTGCAAATCCAGTGGGGATCTTAAGATCGTCAACCTTTAAAGAAAAGTTCTTAAAATTCTTTTCTATGTTTTTAGCTTCAATAATGTTTTCGCAGATCATTTATTTACTCCTTAATCTTCTTTCATTGATAACAGCATGTTCAACATGCTTACAAGTTCTTTGTCGGTTATGCCCGCTATATCGGCATTGGCTATTGCGTCGTTAAGTGAACTTTCGACCTTTCTTAAGTGCTGTTCCTTTAACAGTTCACTGTCTTGGGAATTTACGTAGTACCCTTTTCCCTGAGCAGGTGTTATATACCCTTCTTCGGAAAGGATCTCGTAAGCTTTCATCGTGGTGATGACACTTATTCGAAGATCTTTTGCCAGTTCCCTTATCGATGGCAGATACTCGCCTTCTTTGAGCCGGCCGGCCAAAATGTCATTTCGAAACGAGTTCGCTATCTGCTGATATATCGGCACGCCTGATGATTGGGATATCTTCATTTGGGTTCTCCTTGTTCATCGTGTGTCATGTAACTGTTTATGTGTTATATATACACCTATAAACAGTTCGTGTCAATACATTTTGCGAAAATATTTCCCGAGACATAAAAAGATCGGCCCCGAAAGGCCGATCTTATAAGGTTTATTGTCTGTTCTTTTTCTTTGTTTTTTTCCACTTTCCGATCAGTATCGCAAGTGCGGCGAGAAGTGTAACACCCACTACCGAGGAAAGCATGTATATGATGATGACATTAACACTGAGTACCGTTACGGGATTGCCGTTTTCATCTACATACTCTTCCTGTTTGTCGGAAGAAGCGTTCTTATCGGAC
>JAGCTJ010000153.1 GCA_017963665.1 Lachnospiraceae bacterium
CCAGTCCCGAATCTACCAGTATCTTCATGTGATGAGAAAGAGTCGGCTGTGTAATATCGAACTTTTCAAGAAGCTTGCATCCGCACTTCTCCTGATCAGAAAGCATCTTAACTATTTCCATTCTGTTGAGATCTCCAAGAGCCTTACATATCAGCACTTCGTCTAATTTGGCCATAATCTCCTCCTTATATAGATGTTTATCTATGTGTTGATAATAGCATATACATAGATATTCGTCAATGTATTATTTTAGCCAGCCTATTATTGGGGTAATTGGGGTTGGTATTGGTGGTAAAAAGAAAAAACTTCTGATTTAGCCGGTAATTATTTGATAGGTTCAACAGGTAAAAAAGTGAATTCCTGATTTCTACCAGTATCTTGGGACCGGCATGTACCGGTAAAAATGTGGAAATTGATTTTTTACTCGTATTGGGGGACCGGCGTGTACCGGTAAAAATGTGGAAATTGATTTTTTACTCGCATTGGGGGACCGGCGTGTACCGGTAAAATTGTGGAAATTGATTTTTTACTCGTATTGAGGGACCGGCGTGTACCGGTAAAAGTAGAGAAAATAAGTTTTGGCCGGTTATCGGCCTTCGATCAAGTGATTTTTATACCGGTAAAAATACGCTATTGGCAATTTTGCCGGTAAAAAGTCAGAAAAAAGAATAAAACACTTTGGCAGGAAACCGCAGAAGCCTGCAGAAGCCTGTAGAAGCCTGTAGAGCCCGCGGCGCGAACACGCGCCGCAGGCAAAAATAAGACTAGTTTAATGATTTCATAGTTGGAAACAGCAAAACATCACGGATGGCCGGAGAATTGGTGAGGAGCATGGTCAAACGGTCGATGCCGTAGCCGATGCCGCCGGTGGGAGCCATACCGATCTCGAGAGCGTTAAGGAAGTCCTCATCGGTGTGATTGGCTTCTTCGTCGCCAAGGTCGGCAAGTGCATCCTGAGCCTTGAAACGCTCGCGCTGGTCGATGGGATCGTTGAGCTCGGAATAAGCGTTACACATCTCCCAGCCGTTGATGAAGAGCTCGAAACGCTCAACATAGCCCTCTTTATCGGGCTTCTTCTTGGTAAGAGGTGAGATCTCGATGGGGTGATCCATTACGAAGGTAGGCTGTACCATATGCTCTTCGCAAAACTCTTCAAAGAAGAGGCTTAAGATGTCACCCTTCTTGTGATGATCTTCAAACTCAACATGCTTTTCCTTTGCGATAGCCTTTGCTTCCTCGTCGGTAGCGATGGCATCGAAATCAACGCCGGCATACTTCTTAACGGCATCGATCATTGTGATACGCTCGAAAGGCTTCTCGAAGTCAAGCTCGATGTCGCCGTACATAAACTTGGTGGTGCCGAGAACTTCCTTGGCAACATGTCTGAACATTGCCTCGGTAAGGTCCATCATTCCGTAGTAGTCGGTGTATGCCTGATAAAGCTCCATGAGGGTGAACTCGGGATTGTGACGGGTGTCGAGACCTTCGTTTCTGAACACACGACCGATCTCGTAAACTCTCTCAAGTCCGCCTACGATTAGTCTCTTTAAGTAAAGTTCAAGGGAGATACGAAGGCGAAGGTCCTCGTCAAGCGCATTAAAGTGTGTCTCGAAAGGACGGGCTGCTGCACCGCCTGCGTTGGAAACGAGCATGGGAGTCTCAACTTCCATAAATCCGCGGTCGTCAAGGAAACGACGAATGGTGCTGATGATCTTTGAACGCTTGATAAAGGTGTCCTTTGACTCTGCGTTCATGATAAGGTCAACGTATCTCTGACGATATCTTGTATCGGTATCGGTAAGTCCGTGGAACTTCTCGGGAAGGATCTGAAGACTCTTTACAAGAAGTGTGATCTTGGATGCGTGAATGGAGATCTCACCGGTCTTTGTACGGAAAACATATCCCTCGATACCGTAAATGTCGCCGATATCGGACTTCTTGAAATCTGCGTAATCGTCTTCACCGATAGCATCGCGAGCAACGTATACCTGAATGTTGCCCTTTAAGTCCTGTATATTGCAGAAAGAAGCCTTTCCCATAACGCGTTTGAACATCATACGACCCGCAATGGATACGTTGATGGGCTGCGCGTCCATGATCGCTCTTCTTTCGTTATAATCGTTGTTTACGGCTTCTCTTGCTGCTGCTTCATCTAAACCGTCTGTATTTACGGGTGTTCTGCCGGCAAGAAGCTTACTCTCAAGCTCCTCGTAAAGGCTCTTGCAGTCGTCGGTATGATGCGTCTGGTTGTACTTGGTGATCTTGAAGGGATCCTTGCCTGCTTCCTGAAGTCCGGCAAGCTTTTCGCGTCTTACCTTAAGTAACTGATTGATGTCCTGTTCGGGTGCCTGATTGTTGTTTTCGTTTCCCATGTTCTCTTCTCCTTATAAATGTGCGAAAAGGCGCATCAATAATGAAGCGCCTTGCGAAATCGAAATGTATGCAAAAGACAGCGATTACTCGTTTGATCTGTCGATTGCAAGAACCTTGTACTTAAGCTCGCCAACCTGTGTCTCAACTTTTACGGTCTGACCTTTCTTGGCGCCGATAAGTGCTTTTCCTACGGGTGACTCGTTGGAGATCTTACCCTTTAAGCTGTTTGCTTCGCTGGAGCCTACGATCTTGTATTCAAGTTCTTCGTCTGCTTCGATATCTTTGATCTTAACGCGGCATCCGATGCTGACTCTGTTAAGGTCAACTTCTTCCTCGTCTACCACTTCAACGTTTTTAAGGATTTTTTCAAGTTCCTCGATACGAGCTTCGATATCTCTTTGCTCGTCTTTGGCTGCGTCATATTCCGCATTCTCGGAAAGGTCACCGAGTTCTCTGGCCTCTTTGATCTTCTGAGCAACTTCCTTTCGTCTTACGACTTTAAGGTTCTCAAGCTCGTCCTCATATGCTTTAACGCCTTCGTAGGTAATAATGTTTTTCTTGGCTTCCATTATATCTTCCCTTCCTGAATGCGTAATCAATTACGCCTTTTTCAACTTGTGTATTATAAACACATTTAATAACAAGTGTCAAGGATTCTCGTTTTCTTCTTACCCTATTAAATTTAAAAGATCTTCAATAGTCTTTATATGTCCTATTTCGTCGTTGATGATCTCATCAAGCACCGACATCGAAAGAAGTTCGACCGGCGCCTTGTCATCGGTAAGTATCCTTTCGCCGGCTTGGTACAAAGAAAGCTTTTCGCGAACGGTACTCATCATATATTTAAGTTCGTCCGACGAGACCGTCTCAAGATGAGCCAAGAAAGGTGCTCCCGTCATATCCGCATCATCCGAAGCGAATAGTTCCCTGTTGGTGGAGTAGGGAACGTCTACCGTATAAACGTTTTCAAACACAGACGAGATCGTATCGGAAAGATAATCGTTTATATTGTTTTCGCCGGAAGCTTTCATGTTCATATTAACGACCATTACTCCGCCGTCTTTTAACCTGTCTTTGACAAGTGAGAAGAATTCAACCGACGACATCTGAAAGGGGATGGTTATATCCTGATAGGCATCGACCATTATGACATCGTATTTTTCTTTGGAGACATTCAGATATGCCCTTCCGTCATACGTAACGACCGGTATATCATCGGTAAGTTCAAAATATTCTCTTGAAAGCGACGTGATCTTATCGTCGATCTCCACACCTGTTATGTTCACGTCACCCAAATATCTTCTCAGCTGCGTGGCATACGTTCCCGTACCCATCCCCAGTATCAGAACATCTATATCCGAAAGATCTTCAGCTTTTGTCATAAAAGGTGCCGCCATGGCGTAATCGTAATACATTCCGGTCAGACCCTTCGACTTTTTGTACACGGACTGCACACCGAATAAAACGTTCGTGGAAAGGACAACGCTGTCATCCGTCTCGTATACCTGAAGATAGTTGTATACCGACTCACCTTCGTAAGTGAGATCTTTTTGCCAGAATGCAAAACTCGAATTGTACCCGAATATACAGCAAAGAATGTATATAGTCATCGAAACGGGCACTTTTTTCATCTTGTTCAAAGGCAGTTTTAGAGAAAGAAAATAGGCCACGGATATTACAAGCAATATCCCTGCGAAGATAAGAAACGTGGCTGCCGTTCCCACCGCAGGAATGGAAACGAAAGTCGGGATAAATGTTCCGATTATGCTGCCTATAGTATTGAAAGCGTTCAGGCGTCCGACCGTCGAACCGCTCTCCGAAAGGCTGTCAACCGTATACTTTACAAGTGAAGGAGTGACCGTGCCCAGCAAAAAAAGCGGAAACACAAATATGAGCATGCATGAGACAAAACCTGCTATGATCAGGAAATTATTGTTTACCGCAAATACAAGCACTCCCGCGACAAGGACTATCACATATTTTCCCAAAAGAGGGATTGCCGCTATCCATAATGCGGCTATCATGATACGAAAATAGAGTTTGTCGGGATTGGGGTCCTTATCGGCACTTTTTCCGCCGTAAATGTTTCCAAGCGCCATGGCTATCATGATCGTTCCGATTATGATGGTCCATACGATCTGAGACGAGCTGAAATACGGTGCCAGAAGTCTGCTGGCTCCGAGTTCCACCGCCATCACGGATACTCCCGCAAAAAATTCGGTCAGATATAGGTATATCTTGTTTTCAAGTATTGCTCTTTCCTTACATTTCCTCCGGAATCGGTTTAAGCGCGAATCTTTTTGACGGTATGCCTAAAAATTCAGGGCTTTCACAAATTCTTTAAGTTCCTCAAACGTTTCGGTCTCGTTTATGCGGCGCCTGAGTCCCGCTGCCCCTTCAAAGCCCTTAAGATACCAAGTAAGATGCTTTCGCATCTCTCTGATACCGATGTACTCGCCCTTATATTCAAGCATCATCTCTGCCTGCCTTAGTATCACATCTTTTATTTCCCCGGAAGATGGCTTGGTTACAGGCTGTCCCGCAAGATACTCATTCACTTCTCTGAATATGAACGGATTGCCTTCCGCGCCTCGACCTATCATGATTGCGTCACAGCCGGTCTCGTCAAACATGGCTTTTGCGCTTGCTCCGTCGATGACGTCGCCGTTTCCGATGACCGGAACCGATACCGCTTCCTTTACCGCTTTTATGATGCTCCAATCGGCTTTGCCGGAGTAGTACTGCTCTCTCGTGCGTCCGTGTACCGCTATCGCAGCCGCTCCGCCCTCTTCGGCCGCCCGTGCCACTTCGACGGCGTTTACATGCGCCTCGTCAAAACCTTTTCTTATCTTTACGGTAACGGGCTTTGAGATCGCCCCCGAGATTTCTTTTACTATCTCATAAACCAGCTTCGGCTCTTTCATAAGATATGAGCCTTCGTGGTTGTTTACTACTTTGGGGACCGGACATCCCATGTTTATATCAAGAACCGCGAACGGTCTGTCTTCTATTCGCTTTGCGATCTCTGCCATGAGTTTCGGATCGTTTCCGAAAAGCTGAAGTGATACGGGTGCCTCGCCTTCGTGGATCTTAAGAAGCGTTTCGGTGTTTTTGTTGTTGTAATGAACTGCTTTTGCGGAGATCATCTCCATGCAGACCATTCCTGCGCCGTATTCGGAGCACAGTAAGCGAAATGGCAGGTCTGAAACTCCTGCCATCGGTGCCAAGATTATGTTGTTTTTTAAAGAAACATTTCCTATCTGCAATATCTTCTCCGCCCGCTTTACGGGTTAAATCATTACTTAGCGTTCTTTTCGTATATGATGCGAAGTCCGTCAAGGGTGAGGGCCGCATCGTAAACGTCGATCATATCGGTCTCGTCGGAAATGAGTCTTCCAAGTCCGCCGGTGGATACCACCTTTAAGTTGTCAAATCCGCTCTCTTCCTTCACGCATTTGATGATGTACTCGGTCTGACCTATCTGGCCGTACACGAGACCCGCCTGCATGGAGGATATGGTTTCCTGAGCAAGAATGGACTTTGGTTTCTTTATCTCGATCTCAGGAAGCTTTGCGGTGTCGTTCCAAAGAGCTTTGGCAGAAATCTTAATGCCGGGCGCTGTGATACCTGCGGCAAATTCTCCCTTGTCGGTGACAAGATCGTATGTCGTGGCGGTACCGAAATCAAGCACCAGCACGGGGCCACCGTATTTCTCGTAGGCTCCTACCGCGTCGACTATTCTGTCTGCGCCGATCTCACGGGGATTTTCGGTCACTATCTTGATACCTGTCTTGGTGCCGGGTCCTACCACCATGGGCTTAACCTTTATATATTTGGCAACGGCCCCGGTGAGGGCGTGCATAAGATTGGGCACAACGCTTGCGATGATGGCGCCGTCTATCTTTTCTTTGGGCACTCCGTTGTTGTCAAGAAGTGCCGTTATCATCATTCCGTATTCATCGGAAGTACGCGATACGTTTGACATCATTCGAAATGTCGTAACAAGCTCAGTCTTTTTGTAGACTCCGAAAGTGATATTTGTATTTCCAACATCAATTACAAGGATCATATCATTCCTCTTCCATCAATTTACTTAGATCTTCTTTTAACACAAACGCGCGGTAGTAAAGGTTTAAGGACTCCAAAAACTCCTGCCTCGTTGCACGGATCTTGCTTACAAGAAGCCCGGCCGCGATATCGTCGTACAAAAAGTCGTCGTCCGACGCCTGTGTCGTAAACTTAAGTTCTCCGTCTTCGTCGAAACCTATGGTAAAAATTCCGCCAACTTCTTCGGTAAAAAGAACACAGATGATCTTGAGTTCATCTTTTACGGACTCGGGCATCTTCTCAAACAACGGGTTTAAGTAATATTTTTCTTCGTACGCGTTTGCAGCACAAACTACGGTTTCAGCCATTATTTGTTAAACTCCTCGGACAATGTTGCTGCCATAACGGCTTTGATGGTATGCATACGGTTCTCGGCCTCGTCAAATACAAGACTTTGAGATGACTCAAATACTTCGTCGGTAACTTCCATCTCGGTGCGGCCAAACTTCTCGCCCATTTCCTTGCCGATCTGAGTCTTGAGATCGTGGTATGCGGGTAAGCAGTGAAGGAATACCGCCTTGGGGCCTGCGTTGTCCATGATGGCCTTGTTTACCTGATAAGGTGAAAGGGCACGGATACGTTCATCCCAAACAGCTACGGGCTCGCCCATGGATACCCAAACGTCGGTGTAGATAACGTCAACACCCTTTGTTCCTTCCATTGCATCCTCGGTAAGTCTGATGCTTCCGCCGGTAGTCTTTGCGATCTCTTCGCACTGTTTAACGAGTGCGGGATCGGGGAAATAGTTCTTGTTGGAGCATGCGGTAAAGTGCATACCCATCTTTGCGCAGGTTACCATGAGGGAGTTTGCCATGTTGTAACGGGCATCACCCATATATGTAAGCTTAATGCCTTTTGTATGTCCGAAATGCTCCTGGATGGTAAGAAGGTCTGCGAGCATCTGAGTAGGATGAAACTCGTTGGTTAAGCCGTTCCATACGGGTACGGTAGCGTAACGTGCAAGTTCTTCAACAATTGACTGCTCGAAGCCTCTGTACTCGATACCGTCAAACATACGGCTTAAAACACGTGCGGTATCGGCGATGCTTTCTTTCTTACCTATCTGCGAGCTCGCGGGCTCAAGATATGTGGAACCCATTCCGAGATCGTTGGCGGCAACTTCGAAAGAACATCTTGTACGTGTACTGGTCTTTTCAAAGATAAGAGCAACGTTCTTTCCGCGAAGCCTGTCAACGGGTTCGCCTGCTTTCTTCTTGGCCTTAAGGTCGGCTGCAAGATCAACGAGACCCTGGATCTCTTCGGGTGTGTAATCAAGTAATTTCAAAAAATCGCGTCCGTATAAATTCATTTTCTTTCTCCCTCTCTCCCAATTAATAGAATACGTGATGACCGATGACGTAGCCTTCCTTTGTGCCGGCACGTCTGAAGTGGGTCATGTCACCTACATTAGTGTATCCGTTAAGTGCTTCGATTGCGGCCTGTACACATATCTGCTTTGGTCCGTTGTTGTAAACACGGGACAAAGAACCCGTTTTCGCGGGTGTGAACTGACCCGAAGCATAAATTACATCGTAAACCGTTGAAGGATATGCTCCGCTTCGTACACGGTTCATTACCACCGCACCTACGGCAAGCATGCCTTCGTAAGGTTCTCCTCCCGCCTCACACTGAATGAGGGCGCCGAGAAGTCTTTGTATGTTCTCGTCGGACTGCATGGATTCGCGCTGTCTTATGAGTGCGAGTCTTGCTTCTTCTTCCTGACGTTTTCTTTCTTTGATCATTGCCATGGTTTCGCCGTGGTCGACCTCGAACTTGATCTTAACGTTTGCCAAGGGAACAAATCCGTTCTCGTCGCCGTAAGCGATCTCGACCCATCTGGATTCACCGTCGTTGATGACTTCGGCGATGGCGTTCTGACTCATAATGCCCAGAACAGGTGCGTTGTAGTTGGGTGCGGAACGAACGTATACCGCGGTATCGATCACCACCGCGTTCACGAAACCTACTTCTCTTGCCAGTTCTTCGGCTTCTTCGTCGAACAAAAGATACTCGTTGCTTGCCCAGCCCACCAGCTCGCCCGTTTCGATAAGGCTCCATTCCTCGCCACGTTCAAGCACCTTGCCGCCGCAATCTTTGTATATCTTTCCCACTATCTCGGAATCGATGTCTGCCTTGGCACGTACGTGAAGCGCCGATTTAACGTTGGCCATTACAAGATTTGAGCTTTCCGTGTCGGGGATCTCATCATCGACTTCGATGCCCAGCTTGTCTGTCGACTCATCGTTGTAAGCGTGAGGATCGAAAACCACCATGGCTCCGACGCTCTCGTCCTGCAATACCTTCGAGGCGGGATCGGCATAAGCGTTAAGTGAGAAAAGACCCATGAGCCCCGCTGCCGCGATGACCGCAATAAAGCCTCTAAGTGTCCTCTGTCTCTTCGCTTCGTAACCTAAAAGCGACGCGCTCACTGCCGCGTTTAACGATTCAAGTTGTCCTTCCATCGGAATCTTTATGAGCCTGTCGGCCTTGCTTGAAAGTTCATCGCTTAAGCCGTTTCCCTCATTCCCGATAAAAAATGCGGTACCTTTAATAAAATCTTCCTCCCAAAATGTTCTCTCACCCTTAAGATGGGCTGCGTAACATTTAATACCTTTGGATTGAAGCTTTTTAACTGTGGCGCTTAAGTCGTCAACATATACAAAGGGCTCTCTGAATAAAGCTCCCATTGTTGCTCTTACGACTTTCGGACTGTAGATGTCCACCGTGTCCTTGCTCATGATCACAGCGTCAACCCCCGCGCCCTCGGCGGTCCTGATTATGGTCCCGAGATTGCCCGGATCCTGGATCGTTTCAAGCACAAGGTAAAGCCCGTCTTCTTTAATGAGACTGTCAAGATCGTACTCGTTCATTTTTACAACGGCGAGCACCCCCTGGGCCGTTACCGTATCGCTAACCTTTTGAAACACGTCGTCTTTTAAGACTTCCGTCGGTAAAGAGGCGAGACGTTTCTTTATACCGGGGTCGGCACTTAAGCTTTCCGATACAAAGACACTTTCGATGCGGTCGGCGGGCACTTCCAAGAAAGCTCTTATGCCTTCCACAACGAAGACACCCTCTTCTCTTCTGTACTTTGCGCTCTTTAAAAGCTTCGCTATTCTTTTGACCTGTTTGTTGTCACAAGATACTATCATACACTTTCATTTCTTGAAAGAAGACGGCTTACCTCGTACTGGTAAGGATTGATCGTCTTCTCCATTGCCAATGCTTCGTCGATATCGTAGTCGGTGAACTGACCGTCACGATAGCATACCGCACGCATAGTTTTGCCTTCCGCAAGTATATCTGCGGCATATGCGCCCATGATCGAAGCATAATATCTGTCTTTACATGTGGGACTTCCGCCACGCTGCATGTAACCGAGTATCGTTGCTCTCGTCTCGATACCCGTTGCGGCTTCGATCCTTCTGGCCATGGATGTGGAGTGTCCGATACCTTCCGCGTTGATGATAAGGTGGTGTGTCTTACCTTTCTTTCTGTTGGCAATTATGTTGTTAACAAGGGTCTGCTCGTTAAAATCATACTTTTCGGGCAAAAGAACATCCTCCGCACCGCATGCGACACCGCACCAAAGTGCAATGTAACCGGCGTTACGTCCCATAACTTCGATGATGGAGCATCTTTCGTGAGACGAAGATGTATCTCTTACCTTATCGATCGCTTCCATGGCCGTATTGATGGCCGTATCAAATCCGATGGTATAGTCGGTGCAGGCGATATCAAGATCGATGGTGCCGGGAATGCCGATGGTATTGATCCCGTGTTTTGCCAGTGCCTGAGCACCTCTGTAGGAACCGTCACCGCCGATGACCACAAGGCCGTCGATGCCGTGCTTTCTGCATATGTCCGCAGCACGCGCCTGAACTTCCTCTTCCTTAAACTCAAGGCAGCGCGCCGTACCGAGTATCGTACCGCCGCGTTGGATGATATCGGATACGGAGTGAGGCTCCATATCAACGATCTCCTCGTTTAACAATCCCATATAACCTTTTTTTATACCCTTAACCTTAAGACCGTTGTTGAGTGACTTTCTGACTACGGCTCTTATCGCCGCGTTCATTCCGGGGGCGTCGCCTCCGCTGGTAAGTACACCTACGGTTTTAATCTCGCTTGACATACACATGTCCTCCGTTTATGAAAGAGTAATATTATCGCTACCGTAAAGAGTTTTGAGTCTTTCGGTAAAATCCGAATCTGCATTTACGGAAAGTGAAGGTCCCAAGTCCTTCATGGCGTGTTCTTTGTTTAAATATATCCAGACTCTGTCACGCCCGTCACTTTCTTTTAAAACCTTTTCAAGGTCAGCATAGGCAGAAAGAAAAGTCTCCTTATCCGGGAAGTTTATCCAAAGTTTTTTCGGAATGTCACTGAACCCTACAAGTTCGTCCATTATGAGTTTGCCGTCTTTGTCTTCCTCGACGCTGACTCTTCCCTTTATGAACACCTTTGTATCTTCCACCAGGTCCCTTGCATATTTTTCGTAAAACTTGGGGAAGACTATTACTTCCACAGAACCTATCAGGTCTTCAAGGGTTATGAAGGCCATAGCCTTGTTCTGCTTTGTATACTTGATGGTCTTTCCCGTAATGATGCCGCCGATGGTGACCTTTTTGCCGTCCTCTATGGGGACTTCGTTGGTCTCGGGGTCTAAGAAGAAATCCCCCGCAGTTGCGGTAATGTTCTTCTCCCAAAGCTTCTTGTATTCGTCGAGAGGATGGCCGGATACGTAGATTCCCAGCACTTCCTTTTCGAAAGAAAGCTTTGTGGCTTTATTGTATTCACCCACGTCGGGAAGAGTTTCTTTGAAGTCTTTCTTCTCTTCTTCACCGGCGAAATCAAACAATGTCATCTGGCCCGCCATGGAATGCTTTTTGTCGGATGCGATGCCGTCCATTATCTGAACGTAGATGCTCATGTACTGCTTTCTTGTTCCTCCGAGGGAATCGAAGCAGCCCGCCTTTATGAAGTTCTCCATGGCACGCTTGTTAAAGTCGTGGTCGGCCATTCTTGTCACGAAATCCGTAACATTCTTATAAGGGCCGCGAAGGTTTCTTTCTTCCACAAGGCCTTCAATGACGGGGCGTCCCACGCTCTTTATGGCCGTGAGGGCATATTCGATGGCGCCGTTATTTACGGAGAAATTCTCCTCGCCGGAGTTAATGTCGGGAGCGAGAATCTTTATGCCCATTGAGCGGCATACCTGAATATACTCCGACACTTTGCCCGCGTTGTCAATAACCGAGGTCATGAGGGAGGCCATAAATTCAACCGGATGGTAGTATTTAAGGTACGCTGTCTGGTAGGAAACCACCGCGTAGCAAGCCGCGTGGGACTTGTTGAAAGCGTACTTTGCGAAGTCCATCATGTTGTCGTATATCTTGCCCGAGATTTCCTCGCTTATGCCTTTTGAAAGACATCCGGGAACGTTCTCTTCTTTGTTACCGTACATGAAGTTCGCCCGTTCCACTTCCATGACGTGCTGTTTCTTTTTACTCATGGCACGTCTTACCAGGTCGGAACGGCCCAGGGTGTAGCCACCCAGGTCACGCACGATCTGCATAACCTGCTCCTGGTATACTATACAGCCGTAGGTGGGCTCAAGTATCGGCTTGAGTTCAGGTGTCAGATACGTTACGTTGGCGCTGTTTTCCTTGCCCTTTATGTACTGAGGAATGAAGTCCATGGGGCCTGGACGGTACAGGGAAATACCCGCGATTATATCTTCAAGTGACTGAGGGCGAAGTTCCTTCATGAAGGATTTCATACCCGCAGATTCAAGCTGGAACACGCCTTCGGTACGGCCCGTTCCTATATAATCCAGCACCTTTTTGTCGTTGTAATCTATGTTGTCAATGTCGATGCGCTTGCCTGTGGATTTCTCGATAAGATCAAGGGCATCCTTTATTACCGTAAGTGTTCGAAGACCCAAAAAGTCCATCTTCAAAAGACCCAGCTCTTCCAGAGTCGTCATGACGAACTGCGTCGTGATGGAACCGTCGGCGCCTCTTTGAAGGGGAACATATTCTTCCGCTGCCTTGGGGCATATGAGCACGCCCGCGGCATGCATGGAGGTGTGTCTGGGAAGTCCCTCCAGGCGCTTACTCATGTCGATAAGATACTTAACCTCATCGTCCGACTCGTAAAGCGAGCGAAGTTCGGGGTTCATGGTGAGGGCCTTTTCAAGCGTAATGTTAAGCTCGTTAGGGATCATCTTCGCGATCTGGTCGGCTCTTTGGTAAGGCATGTCCAGAACTCGCGCCACGTCTCTTATTACACCTTTTGCCGCTAAAGTACCGAAGGTAACGATCTGAACCACCTTTTCGGGACCGTATTTGCGACTTACGTCATCTATTACTTCCTGACGGCGTTCATAGCAAAAGTCGATATCGATATCGGGCATGGACACACGCTCGGGATTCAAAAATCGCTCAAACAGCAGGTTGTAACGGATAGGATCGATGTTCGTGATGTGAAGACAATACGAAACGATACTTCCCGCCGCGGAGCCACGTCCCGGGCCTACCGGAATGCCGTGCTCTCTTGAATAGTTGATGAAATCCCATACGATAAGGAAGTAATCAACGTATCCCATTTTCTGTATAACACCAAGTTCGTAGTCCAGGCGTTCTCTAAGCTCATCAACTCTGTCGGGATATCTTTCCTTAAGTCCGTCGTCGCAGAGCTTGTTAAGATAAGTCCACGAATCGTACCCTTCCGGTACCTCGAAATGAGGGAGCTTTGTGACGCCGAATTCGATCTCGACGTTACATCTGTCCGCGATCTTTTGGGTATTTTCAAGCGCTTCCAGTGCATATGGGAAAAGCGCTCTCATCTCAAGCTCGCTTTTTACGTAGAACTGGCCGCCCTCGTATCTAAATCTGTTCTCGTCGTTGACCGTCTTGCCGGTCTGTAAG
>JAGCTJ010000154.1 GCA_017963665.1 Lachnospiraceae bacterium
CGTATCGTCTCGTTGATGATGTCTTCTTTTTTATCTCTCGTTCCGTCAAGCAGCGCCCCCACCACATAGTCAAAATACTCGCGGATGCCGAAGTGCTCCAGTATCTCTTCTACATAAACGGTAGGCTTGGAGGAAGAAACCGCTACGACACGATCTTTTTTCTTGAGATCCCTTAAAAGTTCCGGAATCCCCGGATAAATCTCGTTTTCGAATTTACCCACGTCCGAGTAGCGCTCGCGATAATATGTAATGCCCTGCTGAATTTCCTCTTCCCCCAGGTTGTACATGTTGGCAAAGGATTCTTTTAAGGGCGGCCCGATAACAGGCTCAAGTTTGTCGATGTCGGGCTCGTCTATGCCCAGTTTCGACAAAGCATATTGGAAGCTTGTGCAAATTCCGACTTTCGGATCGCTCAGCGTTCCGTCAAGATCAAATAAAATATATCTGTACATGTGTCTTCTCCATATTCGTACTATGTGAAACTATAACATTTATGGCAAATACATTCAACAAACACTTGACAGCAATGGGGTGTCGGTTTATTTTATTATGCGAAGTGTTTTGAAAACACAATATATACACAGCTAGGGGAGCTAATGCTGAGACTGCCTTCGGGCTATACCCTCATTACTTGAACCGGACAATACCGGCGTAAGGAAGCACTAAAAGCCGCCTTTTTGCGGCCGTTCCCCTCCTGTAAAAATAGGAGGATTTTTTTATGTCACAAGCAAATGTTTCAAACGCGAGAAAGCTCGCGGAAGCTGCCGTAATGCTCGCTGTAGCAACGGTTCTGTCACTCATCAAATTCATTGATCTGCCTTACGGCGGATCGGTCACCGTCGCATGTATGCTGCCGGTGGTTATCATTTCTTACCGTCACGGGATCAAGTTCGGTCTTCTTACCGGTTTCGTGTTCGGTCTCATTCAGCAGTTACTCTCATTAAACACTCTTTCATACGTAACAACCTGGCAGTCCATCATCGCTGTCATAATACTTGATTACATCATCGCATTCATGCTCATCGGACTGGGCGGAATGTTCAAAAAACTTTCTTCACAGGCCAATGCACTGTTACTGGGAACCATCGTTGTTTGCATCCTTCGCTACATCTGCCACGTCATTTCAGGCGCAACCGTATGGGCAGGTCTTTCGATCCCCACAAATGCCGCTCTTATCTACTCCATCGGCTACAACGCAACCTACATGATCCCGGAAGCGATCATAACCGCTGCGGTTGCTTACTATGTTGGTTCCATAATCGATTTCAGAAACGATACCATCACCAATATCAAAAAGTCCGAGAAGCAGAAACTTCCCGTACTTAAGTGGATCGGCGGTCTTTTGCTGGCATCCGCTTTGATAGTCGACGTAAGAAGCATCTTCATGCATCTTCAGAACGAAGAATCGGGCGAATTTGACTTTACGGGCTTTGCAAACGTCAACTGGAGCGTTATCCTTATCGTAAGCGTGACAGCGATCGTTATTGCTGCGATCCTGTTTATCGTATCTTCAAAAAAGACTGAGGAATAATTTACTTTATGAGCACCTGCCTTATCATCACAGGAGGCGATTACAACGATCTTCCGAAAGATATTTCTTACGACCGTGTGATTGCCTGCGATCTTGGCTTTGAATATGCAAAGAAAATGAACATAACACCCGATGTCGTGCTCGGAGACTTTGACTCTTACGATATTGAAAAAGTCAAAGCGGAAGGTTTTTTACCAATAGTCTATCCTTCAAAGAAGGACGACAGCGATACCGTGCTGGCGATAAAACACGCCATAAGCAAAGGCTTTGACAATATCGTTATCACCTGCGCTCTGGGCGGTCGGACAGATCATCTTCTTGCAAACATCCAGGCGCTCGTTTACGCCAAAGAGCAGGGTGCTAACGCCACGATCGTAAGTGATAAGGAAACGATCACAATAATTTCAAATGAAGAAAAGATCCTTAACGGAAAGCCGGGCGATACTTTCTCTCTCTTTGCTCTGACAGACGAGTGCAAAAATGTATCGATAAAAGGCAGCGAATACGACGCGGACGATATCACGTTAAACAGTTCTTTCCCTCTCGGGCTCAGTAACAAACTGCAAAAAGAAAAAGCAGCAATCTCCCTTTCGGAAGGAATGCTGCTTGTGATCGTTAATAAGTCAGGCCTCTCGTAGGCTGCATAAATTCTTCAAGTCTGTGTTCATACACATCCATGGCCGCTTCTTCGTAGGCGGCCGTTTTTTTTTCAAGTCCCATGAGCCTTAACAAAAATACGGTAAAGGGCGGGTTGAGCACGAGTATCGGTCCGATGATGTAGGTGGCGAAGAAATTGTTTTTCTTTATACCTTCCGCCTTTGTTTCCGGATTTAATCCGTCGCCTCGTACCGTCTTGAAAAGACCTTCGAACTCACCGTAGGAATGAGTAAACTGGCTCTTAAATCCCACGATATCCATGTCTTCGGCAAACTTGCCCACATACAGCGAATTGTATCTTTCAAGCATCTTTCTTACCGCATGGGTCTTAAAGATGCCAAGACACTCTATTCTTGAGCCATCCTCGTTTTCGATGTATTCTCCGAATATCTCAAGGGCGTTACCGGTGATGAGAAATATCTTTCCCGCGTCTATGAGGCTTTCAATGCGTTCTTTGTACGGCTTTAACGCTTTAAGCACCAGTTCCTGTGCGCTCTCCGTCATCGTTCCCATGTAAATAAGGGAAACATCGTCGTTTGACGCAAAGTAAGGCTCTGACTTAAGCGACGTCTCGATAACATCGAAACCGCCTGCCGAACGCCTCAAATATTCAATATTCATAAGGTCCCCGTAAAGGTTGCAAACCTCGGGAAACAATACTTCAACTTTCATATCGGTCCTTTTCTAAGATAACTTTCCCGCTCTTTCTACGAGCACTTTTCTGACTTCCTGTGTGATGTCAAAGGAATCGACTCCGTGGAATACGCAAACGCTTCCGCCTTTAATGAGCGATATCGTGCGTGCTCCGTCGAGCTCATCCATACAAACTTTCATCTTTGAATCGTCGACTCCCGCAAAGAGAAGTCTCAAACGGTAATCTCGCGCTCTGGGACCCGAAACCACGATCTCTTTAACAAGGTCGTCGTTTAAGAATTCAAAGTCGCAATCGTACATCCAACAGGTGTTTTCCGACCAGTGCTGCTCATCGTATAAGCAGTTCATCATGAGCATTACGGTCTTTTCACCGGGAAGTTCTCTTACATAATCGAAAGCTCTGGAGATTGCAAGGGCGTTTTTCTCTTTAGCCAGCTGTGTGATTATCTTCACACCGTTTTCTTCCACCAGCTTGTACCTTGATTCAACGACTTTCGCTTTCTTCATGTACTTTGTAAGCTGTTCGTGGGAATAACCCATCTCTCTGAAGAGCGCCACGATGGAAACCATGTTGTAGATGTTGAAAATACTGTCGTTTACGATCTCGTATACGCCGCTTCCGTTTTTGTCGGCTATGGTTACGCAGTTTTTATCGTGATCGATGTCAAATCCGTGGTAATCGTATTCGGGAGATGAAAATCCGCAGTCCACGCAATGTGCTCTGCCGATGTGATGATAACGAAGATAATCGTACTCAAGACGGCCGGAACACTTGGGGCATATACGGATATCGTTTATGAGGTTGATACACTCGGTAAGATCCGTATCAAGCTTGTCGATACCGAAGTAGACGCGCTTATTTTCGGGTGCCGTAAGACAGGATATAAGGTCATCACCGTTAAGTATGAGCTTTGACGTGGAAGGAATGTTCTTTGTCAAAATGTTGCTTATGAACTCGGGATGTCCGTTACGCATGATGGAATCCCTGAAAAGATTCGTGATGAGAACGTACTCGGGTTTTACAAACGGGAATATTCTGAGAGCGCTTCGCTCGTCGGTCTCGAACACTGCGGTATCGAACTTTGCCTTACCCGAAAGGTTTGCACCTTTGATAAGCGCGGTGGTGATACCCGTTCTCGTATTTGAACCCGCACGGTTTGAAAGTATCTTCTTGCCCGATGCTTCAAACATATCCACGATCATGTTGTTGACCGTAGTCTTTCCGTTCGTACCCGTAACGGAAATGATGTGCTCGGGTTTTCCTATATATTTCAAAAAATCCGGGCAGATATTTATAGCTATCTGTCCGGGATAGTTGGTAGCATTATGCCCGGTAAGTTTCATTACCGGAATCGATAATTTTGATGCCCACAATGCAAAAAGAAAACGAACTTTACTCATTTTTTATCCTTTTAGGCATTGAGAAATGCCATGAATTCTTCGTATCTCTTATCGGCATACTCGTAACCGACTTTGTAGTAATTCCTAAGAACATCGGGATTGCTTTCCTTGTTGGTAAGCTTGATGCCTTCGGGTCTGAACACAAAGGCTCTGCCTTCTTTTTCAAGCTTGTTCAAAAGCTCAATGGAATCGTTGTAAAGACCGGGACGAACGTCGATAGCCTTTAAAAGTCCCTTATATTTGTGATAGAAAAGCTTAACCCACTTGGAGTTGTAGATATCGCCCTTTGCGGCCTTTCTGTAGGTTGCTTCTCTTGTGAAGACAACGATGATCTTATCCCATCCTTCTTCAAGTGCCTTTCTTACGGGAATGGCGTCCGCCATACCGCCGTCCATCATGGGCTGACCGTCAATGTATCCGACTTTCGCAAGAAGGGGAAGAGAATTACCCACACGGATAATGTGGAGGAATTCGTCAAGATCCTTAAATTTGTCGTAGTAAGTAGCCTCACCTGTGTTACAGTTGATGACGCTTGTCAAAAATCTCTTTCCCGAATTTTGGAAAGCCTCGAAATCAAAAGGACTTTCTTCTCTGGGAATACGATTAAACAGAAGATCCATATTAAAGAAATCTCCCGTTTTAAGCCAAACCTTCAAACCGAGAAGCTGCTCGTTTCTTAAAGGTTCAACGACCGAATCCATGATCCTGCCTTTCTGGCCGGACACGTAATTCATACCTGCATATGCTCCGGCAGAAACCGCGAGAACATTGGGTATATCGATCTGCTTATCCAAGAAATAATCAAGGATGCCGGCGGTAAAGATGCTGCGCATTGCTCCGCCTTCCAATATTATTCCTACTTTACCATTCATAACTCATGAGTGCCCGAAGGGCTCATCCTCTCCTAACATACAGAATCATTCTATCACAATATTTTTATTAAGTCCAAACGAATATAGTACTTTTTGTGTAATGGGCTTGCCTTTAAGCTTTGTGAGCGCTTCGCCGTAATAATCAAGCTGAGCTCTGTATCTGTCAATGAGTTCGCTTTCGCTTTCCACATTGTCTGTCTTGTAATCGAGAACGACTATGCCGTCTTCTTCCTCAAAGAACACGTCAATGACACCCTGTATGAGAACGTTCTCGTCTCCCGGGAAGTTTTCTTTTAACCGCTTTGCACTGACACCCATTACGAAGGGCTGCTCCTTAAAGAGTTTGCCCTTAAGCGCGGCTTTGTGCATGCGAAGGGCCATGTCGGTCTTTGCGAACATGAAAAGTTTGTCCTTGTTTACCAAAGAGAGCTCTTCTTTTGTGGTAATGCCGTTCTCCAACGCCTTTTCAAACTGCGTTTTCCATTCCTCTTCGGAAGGAACCTTCGTATAGTCGATAAGCGCAAGCAGAGCATGGTAAGCGCTTCCCCTGTCGGTACCGGAAATATGTCTTACGCCGCCCGCAAACAAAGGAATGTATTCTTTTCTTTCCCGTTCTTTGAACAGTTCCTCGGTCTCGCCCTGAACTTCTTCCATGGCAGCCATCTTAAGATTCGAAACGGTGGTTTTGATGTAAAGTCCTTCCAGCTCTTTGTGAGGATATTCAAAGTCGAGGATGGCGGATATCTTTTCTTTAAGTGCCTCGTCCGTGCTGCCGCTTTCAAGATCGGCGCGAATGCTCCTTTTATCCAGGGCGACCTTTAGCTGCGAAGCGTCAAGATCCGTTCCGATTACCATCTCAAGAGAAAACAGTTTTTTGTTTTCAAGCACCGTATCTTTGATAAGTTCAAGATACGAGCCCTGCTTTACGCCTGAAGGTTCAAGAAACTTC
>JAGCTJ010000155.1 GCA_017963665.1 Lachnospiraceae bacterium
ATCGGGCAGTGCCTTAAGAACCGCGTCGAATTTCCCAAAACGGAAGACTGGTACAGGATAGAGACCGAACAGGACGTTTTCAACTATCCGATGGTCTGGAACATGCCCACCAACACTTCGTTTATAAGTACGATCTCACCTTCGATCATCGATTTTTACGAAGGCATCGGGCTTTCCAGAAAAGTTACGTCGCATCTCACGGTTTCGAGGATCGGCGCGAGAACTCTCTTTTCCACACGTTATTTAATAGTGGAGAAAGAAACCTCCGTCGAGCACATCGGGCATATCGAGGAAGATGCGGACTTAAGCAAGTTCACCCTCATGACTTCGTCCAACGGTTTTGACATTTATGAGAACAATCACTATATACCCATGGGCTTTTCTTTTGACGAATATGTGACTGAAGAAGAGTTCAGAGAAGGCGGCGGAAAAGACGGCGCCATCGACAGAGGACTTCTTCGCTTCCTTATATTAAGTGAAGAAGATGCTGCCGAGTATGGACAATACATGACCGGCGCATCCGAAGAAAACCTTCGCTCCGTAACCAGCAGCAAGTTTGCCCTTGAGTGCGATAAAAAGCGCGAGCACGCCTGTACCGACTTTAAAACAAGTAAAACCGGCTTCATAGCCACCGCCCATATGGAGCGCGACAACCTTTTATTCTTTTCCGTTCCTTACGACGAATGCTTCACAGCATATGTTGACGGCGTCGAAACGAAGATTGTCAAAGCGGACTTTGGTTTTTCCGCCGTTTTGGTGCCCGAAGGCGACCATGAAGTGGAATTCAGATATGAAGTTAAAAAAGTATATAAAAATATGTTGACGAAACTGACAGACCCGTGATATATTATTCGAGCGGAGAGTCTAGAACTCTTTTTTTATTGCGTTTTGATTTTTATTCGGAGGTAGAATATATGCGTACCAAGATCACATTGGCATGTACTGAGTGCAAGCAGAGAAACTACAATACGACAAAGGAAAAGAAGAACCATCCCGATCGTATGGAAACAAAGAAATATTGCAGATTCTGCAAGAAGCACACCTTACACAAAGAAACCAAGTAATTTACCGGTAAAGGAGATTATCATGGCTGATTCCAATAAAGAGAATAAACCCGGTTTTTTCAATACCGTTTCTGCAGAGTTTAAGAAGATCATCTGGCCTTCAAAGGAGTCGGTCTTCAAGCAGTCCGTTGCGGTAACCATTATTGCCGTTGTTCTCGGTGGATTGATCACCGTATTTGATTTTCTTATCCAGTACGGCGTTAATTTCATTACACAGTAGGGAGATTGAAGCATGGCAGAAGCAAAATGGTATGTTGCACATACTTATTCCGGATATGAAAATAAGGTAAAGGCAAACATCGAAAAGACTGTTGCCAATCGCCATCTCGAAGAAGATATCTTAGAGGTCCGTGTTCCTTTGACCGATGTTGTTGAAGTAAAGGACGGTGTAAGAAAGACTTCTCAGAAGAAGCTTTTCCCCGGATATGTTCTCGTTAAAATGGTAATGAACGACGATACATGGTATGTTGTTCGCAATACAAGAGGCGTTACGGGATTCGTTGGTCCCGGAAGCAAGCCCGTTCCGCTTACAGAAGCTGAGATGAAATCACTCGGCATTCGAATGGAGAACGTTACTGCAGACTTCAAAGAAGGCGATACAGTTGCGGTTGTTGCAGGTGTTTGGAAAGATACCGTCGGCGTCGTAACCCGTATGGACTACGGCAAGCAGACCGCTACCATCAACGTAGAGCTCTTCGGACGCGAGACTCCTGTCGAGATCAGTTTCGCAGAAGTTCGTGCTATGAACTAGTTTAGATATTTAAGGCGAAAGCTTTTAAATATATGTTTCAGGACGTGGGAGTACCGCGGAGTCGTTCCGATAACGGTACGCCTTACCACATTTTATTTAGGAGGTGCCATTATGGCAAAGAAAGTAGAAGGATATATTAAGTTACAGATCCCTGCCGGCAAAGCAACACCCGCTCCCCCGGTTGGACCTGCACTCGGTCAGCACGGTGTAAACATCGTGGAATTTACAAAGCAGTTCAATGCTAAGACCGCAGATATGGGCGATACCATCGTTCCCGTTATCATTACGGTTTACGCAGACAGAAGCTTTAGTTTCGTTACTAAGACTCCCCCTGCAGCAGTTTTGTTAAAGAAAGCATGCAACATTAAGTCAGGTTCGGGCACACCCAACAAGACAAAGGTTGCTACCGTTACAAAGGCTCAGCTTAAAGAGATCGCTGAAATCAAGATGAAAGATCTTAACGCAGCAAGCATCGAAGCAGCAATGAGCATGATCGCAGGTACCGCAAGAAGTATGGGTATCACTGTAGCAGACTAATAACAAGCACAAGTGGGAGGAAGGAAACTTCCGTTGACATATTGTCACGCCAAGGCGTTAACCACATTAGGAGGATATTATAAATGAAGCACGGAAAGAAATATGCAGAGGCAGCTAAGTTAGTTGACCGCGCAAAATATTATGAAGCAGACGAAGCCGTATCTGTTGTTAAGAAGACTGCTACAGCTAAGTTTGATGAAACAGTTGAATTACACATTCGTACCGGTTGTGACGGACGTCACGCTGAGCAGCAGATTCGTGGTGCGGTAGTTCTTCCCAACGGAACAGGTAAGACCGTTAAGGTTCTTGTTTTCGCTAAGGGACCCAAGGCAGACGAAGCTCAGCAGGCAGGTGCTGATTATGTTGGAGCTGAGGAACTTATTCCGAAGATCCAGAATGAAGGATGGCTTGATTTCGACGTTGTTGTTGCAACTCCCGACATGATGGGTGTTGTAGGTCGTCTTGGTAAGGTGCTCGGTCCTAAAGGACTTATGCCCAACCCCAAGGCAGGTACCGTAACAATGGACGTTACCAAGGCTATCAACGATATTAAGGCAGGTAAGATCGAGTATCGTCTCGACAAGTCCAATATCGTACACGTTCCCGTAGGAAAGGCTTCTTTCTCAGAGGCACAGCTTACAGAGAACTTCAATGCTATCATGGACGCTATCGTAAAGGCTAAGCCCGCAGCATTAAAGGGACAGTACATCAAGTCTCTTACAATGACCACTACAATGGGCCCCGGCGTTCGTATGAGCGTAGCAAAATATTAATTTGTAATTGACATACCGATTTTGATATGTTAATTTATACAAGGCCGAAGACAGCAGGTGACGGAGAACCGTCGTAAGAAGAAGCGCCTGCCGAGGAACCAGTGAGTATTTATGTATTTACTTCCCTCAGTCTTTGGACTGAGGGATTTTTTCTTTATAAATCTCCTGTTCGGCATAATCTTATAAGGAGGTAACAAAATGGCAAAGGTTGAATTGAAAGCTCCCATAGTTGCTGAGATTTCTGAAAACATCAAAGATGCCGGCTCTATCGTAGTTGTTGACTACAGAGGACTTACCGTAGAGCAGGATACCAGACTTCGTCGTTCACTTCGCGAAGCAGGCGTAACCTACAAGGTATACAAGAACACTTTCATTAATTTCGCAATAAAGGGAACCGAGTTCGAAGGAATCTCCGAATTTTTGGAAGGCCCTACAGCTATTGCTATCGGCAAGGACGATGCAACAGCACCTGCAAGGGTTATCGCTAAATTCGCTAAAGAGGCTCCCGTACTCGAGATCAAAGGCGGTGTCGTTGAAGGTACAACCTACGACGCTAAGGGAATCGCAGCAATCGCTACTATCCCTTCAAGAGACGAGTTGATTTCCAAGTTGCTTGGAAGCTTACAGTCTCCTATCACAAATTTCGCACGTGTTATGAACCAGCTTGCTGAAAAAGGTGGCGCAGCTGCATGTGACGCTCCCGTAAAGGAAGAGGCAAAGGCAGAAGAGGCAGCACCTGCTGAGGAAGCAAAGGCAGAAGAAGCACCTGCGGCAGAAGCTAAGGCTGAAGAAGCAGCACCCGCTGAAGAGGCTAAGGCAGAAGAAGCTCCCGCAGAGGAAGCTAAGGCAGAATAAGTAACCAAGTAAACTATTATTTATATGGAGGAAATTGAAAATGGCTAAATTAACAGCTCAGGAACTCATTGATGCTATCAAAGAGTTATCCGTTTTGGAATTAAATGATCTTGTAAAGGCTTGCGAAGAAGAGTTCGGTGTATCCGCAGCAGCAGGCGTTGTAGTTGCAGCAGCAGCAGGCGGAGACGCAGCAGCAGCTGAAGAGAAGACAGAGTTCGACGTAGAACTTACCGAGATCGGACCTAACAAGGTTCAGATCATCAAGATCGCTCGTGAAGCTACCGGTCTTGGACTTAAGGAAGCAAAGGACCTCGTTGAGGCAGCTCCCAAGGTAATCAAGGAAGGTCTTGCAAAGGCTGACGCTGAAGCACTCAAGAAGTCTCTTGAGGAAGCAGGCGCTAAGGTTACACTTAAGTAATTGATACCTACCTATGAGATTAAAAATCCCGTGCATCTCGCACGGGATTTTTTATTTTGAACCAACACCACCGTCCCCCTGGTTCAATGTGATCTTGTAACGGCATAATGAAAAAGATTGTGAGTTGTATAAACGTAAGGAATGCGGTTGGGGAAGTATTTAACCATTCCGTAGATATATACGCCTATCGTAATGAGGGCCGTTATCGTAAGAAGATAATAGAAGAAACGGCTTCTTTTCCCCTTAATGTATCTGAAATAGATAAACCAGAGTATAAGGAAGAACCAAGCGTATGAAGCGGGATTTGTATCAAAAGCATATTTGAACCTGAATGATAGTATCGCAACAAGAGACCTTGTGATACCGCAGCCCGGACACGGGAGCCCGATCAGCAATATGCACGGGCAGGAAGCCTTGAAGAGATTGAGCGTCACCACATAGTAAATGACGCATAATGCGATGGCCGCTTTGTAGTTTTTGATGTCTGACCATATTCTTTTAAATATGTCTTTTAAAGCGTTTATCATAAAAGAGATTATACTATGAATCCGATCCGGTTGCCACGCTATAAGCCAAAAAGCAATTTTTTGTTGCTAACAGAGATGGTTTATGATACGATTTTATCAGTTAAGAAATTCTTAACATATTAAACTCGAATTTTAGGGGTAGACAATTATGGATGGAAACTTGAACAATAATCAGTACTCACAGCCTCAGGGACAGCCGGTTCCTCCTCAGGGACAGCCCGTTCCTCCCCAGGGACAGCCCATTCCCCCTCAGGGACAGCCCATTCCTCCGTACAACTACGGAGCACCCGTTTACAATCCTCAGAATCTTGAACCCGTAAGCATTGGAACATGGGTTGGAATAATTCTTCTTAGTTTGATCCCTTGTGTGAATATAATCTTACTATTCGTTTGGGCTTTCGGTGACGGCAAAGAGTCACGTAAGAACTGGGCAAAGGCACAGCTTATCGTTATAGCTATAGCGATCGTTGTTTACATCATTCTTCTGCTTGCTTTCGGTGCAGCCATTGTTGGATTTCTGTCAGATTTTCCGTATGGCTTCTAGAATCAACAATCAAAATCCCGTGCATCGCTGCACGGGATTTTTTTATGCCTTTTTACTTTCTCATCCATCTGCCGCTGGCACCGCAGGGAAGTACAAGACCGGAATCGGTAATGGGAAGTCCGATTTCGTCGGACTTGACGCTTCCGGGATGCTTCTTTGCGATGGCGCTTTCTATCATATAAGTAAGAACCGCAGGCTGAAGACCTGTCGTATAACTGTTTATAAGTAAAAAAAGAGCGTCGTCTGACAAAAGCTCCTCGCAAAGCTTTATGAAGGGAAAGATGCTTTCTTCAATCTTCCATACTTCACCGCCGGGACCTCTTCCGTAAGAGGGCGGGTCCATTATGATCGCATCGTATTTATTGCCTCTTCGTATCTCTCGCTCAACAAACTTCTTACAGTCGTCTACGAGCCATCTGATCTTCGCATCTTTAAGTCCCGAAGAGATAGCATTCTCTTTGGCCCACGCCACCATACCTTTTGAAGCGTCAACGTGAGTGACCTCTGCGCCGGCAAGTGCGGCTGCAATCGTAGCGCCTCCGGTATACGCAAAAAGATTCAAAACTTTTATGGGCTTATCCGGTCTTGTTTCTTTCTCCCTACTTATAATAGAAGAAAACCAATCCCAGTTGACTGCCTGTTCGGGAAACAAACCCGTGTGTTTAAAGGCAAAAGGCTTTAAATGGAATATTGCGCCGTTCTTATATGAAACGGTCCATTCGTCGGGGAGGTTTCTAAACTCCCATTCGCCACCGCCTTTATTGCTGCGGTGATAGTGACCGTTGAAATTTTTCCAGTGTGTGTTCTTTTTTTCCGATGACCATATTACCTGCGGATCGGGACGCAGAAGATAGTAGTCTTTCCATCTTTCAAGCTTTTCTCCGTCCGAGGTATCAAGTACTTCGTAGTCTTTCCAATTATCTGCTATCCACATATCATTTTTCCTTGATTTATGTATTAACTTGATATAGTATATATCCCGTACGCCAAAATCACAACAAAAATGCATATTTTTTGAAAAAAGTTCTTGCATTTACGGTGAAAAAGGTGTATTGTAGTCAATGCTGTGGCATTAGTAGCGATGAAGCGTGAGGTTGCCGTATTCGAAAAAGCATAATCGGATGCGGGTTTTCCGTGGAGCGAATGCAGGATCTTAAAGATCCTACGAACAAGTCACTGTACGTAACCACCGTCTATTTTTTGATAGAAACGACGTGCTGTATGCACAAAAGACGAAGGACTTACGTTCCTTCTATTATTTTGAAGAAGCATGACACGCACGGGAGAGTGTACAGTCGCCGCTTGTAGTACAAAGCAATAGTACAATAGGAAGGAGACTTATAATGGCAAGTCAGTTAATGAGAATCACACTTAAGGCTTATGATCACACACTTGTTGATTCATCTGCCAAGAAAATCATCGAGACTGTTAAGAAGACAGGATCTAACGTGAGCGGACCCGTACCGCTTCCTACCAAGAAGGAAGTTGTTACCATATTAAGAGCTGTTCACAAGTATAAAGATTCCAGAGAACAGTTCGAGCAGAGAACCCATAAGAGACTTATCGATATCATCGATCCTACAGCCAAGACAATCGAGGCTTTACAGAGACTCGAGATGCCTGCAGGCGTAAGCATTGATATCAAGATGAAATAAGTTAAGAAACAAAAAACAAATATACCTCTACTAGGATGAATGGCAAGTTCCATTCCGCTGTAGAAAAAGGAGGAAACATGAAGAAAGCGATTTTAGCAACAAAAGTCGGAATGACTCAAATCTTCAATGAGGACGGAAGCCTTGTTCCGGTAACCGTACTCCAGGCAGGACCTTGTGTCGTTACACAGGTTAAGACCAATGACAACGACGGATACGAAGCAGTTCAGGTCGGATTCGCCGAGAAAAAAGAACGTACCATTAATAAGGATAAGAACGGCAACAGAGAATATGTTCACCGTCACGGCGTTAATCAGGCGCTCAAGGGACATTTCGACAAGGCCGGCACATCCGCCAAGAGATACGTAAGAGAATTCAAGTTCGA
>JAGCTJ010000156.1 GCA_017963665.1 Lachnospiraceae bacterium
GCAAATGTGCTTTTTTTACCGGTATAAAAATGGCCGATTTGGCGGTCCATAACCGGCTAAATCTCTCTTTTCACTTTTTTACCAGTATATTTTGATTGGTTCGGACAGGTAAAAAAGAAGGAAATAAGTTTTTACCAGTAAATTCAAGTAGATTTGAGGCGGGAGATACAGGTAAAAAAGAAGGAAATAAGTTTTTACCAGTTAATTCAAGTAGATTTGAGACGGGAAATACAGGTAAAAAAGGCGGAAGTCAAATTTTACCTGTATATACGGCTATATTTGATATAAAGAAAAAGCATCTTTTCACAGACAAAAAATTTTTCAATCTATGTATTGACCTTACAGTTAACTGTAATGATAGAGTCATCTTGCAAGGAGGAAGTAGATATGACGATCAAAGAGTTTTCAAAGCTTTGCGACTGTAACACACAAACGCTTAGATACTATGACAGTATCGATCTGCTCAAGCCGGCAAGAGTGGACAGCTTCACGGGTTACAGATACTACGACGAGGACCAGGCTTTAGATTACATTAAGATCAAGAATCTTCAGAACGCAATGTTCTCGATCGAGGAGATAAAAGATCTCCTTAAGCTTAGCGATGACGCGATCGTTAAGGCCTTTGACAAGAAAATTGACGAACAGAAGGCAAAGCTTGAGACGATCATTCAGATTCAACAGTCATATCGAAACGAATACATGAAGATGAAAGATATGATCGAAAAGACAAAGAGCAAACTAAACGAATGTATCGGAAAATATGATGCTGCCAAAGAGTACGGAATATCGGATGATTATTACAGATCGATCGTCGAAGACATGAATGAAAGATTTGACAACGCCATGGAAGAAATGGGCGATGCGGAGTGCGGCGGCAAGGACAAGGTCGAGATAAAAGACGGCCCCGCAGCCGATCCCACAAAAGACCCGGCCAACAAGACCGTTCTGGAAATGCACGGCTGGGACTTCACCGCAGAAGTTTTGGAAAAGCTTCCCGCGCTTGATGGCGATTACATCCTCTACTTTGAACTTGACGACGAAAAATGGACTTACAACGACTTTTGCTTTGTGGTCTTAAAGATCGTTCAGGACAAAAACAAGGACAACGCCTATAACTTCAATTGCATCAGAAACAAGAGCGAAGACGGCAAAAACCACTTCAGCCTTCTGAAAAAATAGCATTATCCCCCACAGACGCTTACTTCAGTTGATGAAGTAAGCGTTTTTTTCATTCAAAAATATAAAACCGACCGACAGTCGAAAAAAGTGTTGACAACCGCGTGAATATGTCGTAACATAAAAACCGACCGATAGTCGAAAATGTAAAAAAGAACAATTTACAGGAGGTTTATCAATGAAAACATATAAGTACAGACCGGTTTTGTTTTTTGCACTGGCTTATCTTTGTACATGGGTATTTTGGCTTCCCGCGATATTTATAAAGGGGAACGCGGGAGCGGCGCTCATGATGGTAGGGCTTATCATGCCGGCGATCGTATCGACACTTTTCATTTTGTGTTCGGGCTCGGATCTTTTAAAGAAAGACCTGAAAGTCAAACTTGTGGGACTTTACAAAGTAAGATGGGGCAACGTCGGACTGGCAATACTTCAGTTCGCCGGAATAGTTGCGGCATCGATTCTGCTTTCTTTGTGTTTTGGGCAGTCTCTTGATCAGTTTTCGCTGACCGAAGATTTTTCTTTCACGGGCGTTGGCATAGGAACGGCGTTTGTAACGATCACACTGGCAGCCATCCTTGAAGAGGTAGGCTGGAAAGGATATTGCGAAGATTCCATCGGAGCATACATGAACTGGTTCTGGGAGTCGATGATCTTTGGCGTTATCTGGTCGCTTTGGCACCTGCCGCTAATATTTATTGAAGGAACTTATCATGCGGGGCTTATGGTCAATCCTTTATTTGTGGTAAACTTCTTTGTGAGTGCAGTTCCCATGGGCTTCATCATCACGTGGGTCTACCTTGTGAGCGACAGATCAATATTGGCTTGTATTATCTATCATTTTGTGGTGAATTTCCTGCAAGAGAAGATCGCGATGACGCCCGAGACCAAATGCGTTGAAACGATAGTTGTCACCGTTGTTGCGGCGATACTGGTCATCACCAATAAAGATATGTTCTTTGAGACAAGGCATGTGGGCAAACTGCTTGAAACAAGATACGAAAAGCAATGATCACACTAAGGAAGATCGGTTATGAAAAAGGGTGAAAAAAGAAAACAGGATCTGTTAATGACAGCTTACGAGATGTTCTCGCAGATCGGATACGAGAACACCAGCATCGACATGATCATAGAAAAGGCCGGGATCGCGAAGGGAACGTACTATTACTACTTCAAAAGCAAAGAGCAGACGCTTGAAGAAGTGATAGGTATGATACTGGACAAAGAAACCGAGAAGGCTTTGGCGATAAAGAGCGCGGACATCCCCGTGCCTCAGAAGCTGATGGCCGTCATCGCCTGTTTTAAGCCCGATATCAGCGAATCTTCCATGGTGGACGCTCTCAATAAGCCCGAGAACCTCGTTATGCACGAGAGGTTCAACGAAAAGCTCATCGAGAGAGTCGTCCCCATAATCTCTGACATTGCCTCTCAGGGCATAGAAGAGGGCATTTTCGATTGCGAAGATGTTCCCGAGAGAGTCCGCATGATGCTCATTCTCGCCAACAAAGTGTTCGACGAGACGGGCTATACGGACAAAGACATTAAAGTGTTTATCGATATAGTTGAAAAGATCTTATGTGCTAAGCCCGGAACCATGGCGTTTTTGGCAGACGCCATAAAGGGATAAAGAAACCATGAACAAAAATTTCAAAAAATTCATACTCCTCTGGTCCGGAGAACTGATCTCCGCCATCGGCGGCGGATTGACGAGCTTCGGACTCGGAGTCTATATATTCAACAAGACCGGAAGCGCCGCAGGCATGGCACTTGTGACGCTGCTCGGATTTCTGCCGACCGTTCTTTTAAGCGTACCCGCCGGAGTCTTGGCGGACAGGTTCGAAAGGCGTCTTATGATGATGATCGGCGACGGATGTTCGGCGCTCGGCATCATCTTCATACTCATCAACATGCTAAGAGGCGAGGCAACTCTGGCCTGCATCTGCATCGGCGTGTTTGTAAGTTCGACATTCTCGGCTCTTTTGGAGCCTTCTTTCAAGGCAACTATCACCGACCTTCTGACCCCCGAAGAATTTTCCAAGGCAGGCGGACTGGTTTCTTTGGCCGGAAGTGCCAGATATCTGTTTTCGCCCATTATAGCGGGATTTTTGCTTGCAATAAGCGACGTAAAGCTTTTGCTTATCATTGATATTTGCACGTTTTTCTTAACTGTGGCAAGCGCAGCTGTAGTAAGGCGCGGAACTCCCACGAACGCACTCGAGACTTCGGAAAGCTTTATTTCAAGCATAAAAAGCGGCTGGGAAGCGATCACCGCAAAGAAGGGCATTCTCACGCTCGTTGTGGTTTCTTCGTTCATCACTTTGTTTCTTGGAATGTTCCAGATATTGGCCGAGCCGTTCATCCTTTCTTTCTCGGACTCCAAGACTTTGGGCGCCGGCGAAACGATCTGCGCAACCGGGATGCTTGTCTCGTCACTTTACCTCGGGATAAGGGGTCTAAAGAAAAAATACGTCGCCACCCTCGGCCTTTCGCTCATGTTGGCGGGCATCTTCATGATGGGATTTGGCTTTCGGCAAAACATCGTTTTGATATGCGCATTCGGATTTCTTTTCTTTATGGCACTTCCGTTTGCCAACAATTCGCTGGAATATCTTGTGAGAGTCAACATACCCGGCAAGTCGCAGGGAAGAGCCTGGGGATTTATAGGCCTTATATCGCAGGCAGGTTACGTTGTGGCATACGCGGTTTCGGGAGTTGCGGCCGATCTTGTGGGCAAAGTTACCGGAAGGGGCGTCGGAACGGGTGCCTCGATCGTCATAGAAGTGGCGGGAATATTGCTTATCATTATATCTCTGAGCCTTCTTGGCATGAAGAAGCTTAAAAAACTTGAAAACACAAAAAGCGTTTCGGTAGATAACCTGACGGCGGTCACGGAAGCGTGACAGGCCGGAATCACTGCGTCTGATTAATCGTTAATTCCCATATGGTAAAAATATAAATCGGGTATGAGAACGTATTCATCAATGGGGAATAATACGAAAGGTCAGGGCTTCCGCCAAAATCGGCATAAAGCCCAAACGATCAGATTCACCGATGTCTTATTCGATCGTAAGTTTATTGGCACTTGTGCTTAATAACATCATAAATCACGATACCCTTCAGATCCTTCGGACGAAACCCGCGGGACCCAAGGGTGAAACACGTACCGATCAGCGTCGCCACGCCCAATTTTTGGTCGCGGCGAACTGTTATTTCATTGCGGATCTTGCGTGGGGCGTTCTTTATGCCTTTCATGACAAGGATGCACTTTTCCCGGTTCTTTACATAGATTGTTTTTTGTACTTTCTCTTCATGTTCTTAAGCATGCTCACATGGATACGCTACATAGTGGCTTATCTTGACAAGCGCGGCCGTAAGAGCAAAGCCCTGCTTTATGCCGTGTGGGCGATGTTCACATTGACTTTGATAAATCTTTTTGTCAACATTTTCCACCCGTTCATCTTTTCTTTTAACGACGCGCATGAATATATTCCGGGATCGGGAAGGCACCTGGCTTTTGTGGTGCAGATCGCGCTTTATCTTGTGGCGACAACATACATGTTTTATATAGCTCACAAAGCCGTCGGCGGCGAGAAGGCCCGCTATTACGCAGTCGGTCTTACGTGTTTTTCGATGGAAGTATTTCTGATATTGCAGATATTCGCCCCGAGCTATCCTTTCTATGCGGCAGGTCTCATGGTAGGTATAGGTGTCATCCACACCTTTGTTGAGGCAGGCGAGAAAAAAGAAAAAATGATCTACGACCACATAGCAAACAGCCTGGCCGAAGATTACGATGCCATGTATTACATCAACATCGAGACGGGAGAATATCGTGAATTTGCCGCGAGCAGCAAATATGCTTCCATGAAAGTTCCTGTAGGCGGCAAGGATTTTTACACCGAAACGCAGGCAAATGTCGACAGATTCGTGCATCCCGACGACAGGCAGTTCGCCTCGGGTCTGTACACAAAAGAAGTTATGCTTAAGAAGCTTGAGCATAAGAAGTCGTATTCATACAAATACAGGTTGATGATAAACGGGCAGCCGAGGTTTTTTCTTTTTACCGTGCTGCTTGCGGTTGACGGCGAGCATTTTGTCTTGTACGAAAAGGACATCGACGACGAGCTGACGGCCGAAAACATGCGTCTTGCCGAGCAAAAAGACCATGTTACGTTCAGTAAGATCGCGGAAATCCTTGCGATCAACTACGATGTTATCTATTACGTCGACGCCGCCGATTCAAGTTACGTAAGCTACGAATGCCGAAATGTCTACGGCAATCTTGACATGCAAAAATCGGGTGACGATTTCTTTGCCGATTCAAAAAATGACATCGCCATGATAGTTCATAAGAGCGACCGCGAGCGCGTGCTCAATTTTGTCAACAAAAAGCACATAAGCAGGACGCTTAAAAATCAAAAGAGCTGCGAGATTGATTACCGCGTCACGGCGTTTAAGAAGACGCACTACGTGCGCATGAGCGTCAGGAAAGCGACCGACGGCTCGCACTACATCATCGGCATAGAAAACATTGATGACGAGGTGAAGAAAGAAAAACAGTACCTTAAAGCGCTTAACACCGAGAAGGAACTTGCAAGGCGTGACGAGCTGACGGGTATCAAAAATAAGAACGCGTACCATGAGCTTGAAGCGTCCATCCAGGCCGGCATCGACAACGGCATGGATTATCTTCCGTTCGCATTTGTGGTATGCGACGCCAATAACCTTAAGAAGATAAACGATTCCGAAGGCCATGTTGCCGGCGACGAATACATCCGAAACGCGGCAAAACTTCTTTGCGATATCTTTGCCCACAGCCCCGTCTTCAGAGTCGGCGGCGATGAATTTGTGGTCTTCTTAAGCGGCAACGATTACTCAGTGCGAACCGAACTCATGGAAAAGCTCCGCTCACGCATCCTTGAAAATCAGAAATCCGGATCGGGCCCCGTCCTCGCTTCCGGCATGGCCGAATTTGAGCCCGAGACCGACAGCCTTGTAACGGATATCTTCGACCGCGCCGACAAGGAAATGTACGA
>JAGCTJ010000157.1 GCA_017963665.1 Lachnospiraceae bacterium
AAGTTTAATATCTTTACTGAAAATAATTTCTATTTCTTATTCACACCCAGGATATGGTCAGCGGAAACATTGTAGAGTTTACACAATTTGATTAAATGACGAATGGGCATCTCATTAGCACCCCTTTCGTAGCGGGCGTACATAGTTTGAGAAGTGCCAAGATAATCGGCAACGTAAGATTGAGTATAATCGTTATCTTCCCGAAGATTTTTCAGTTGGACAGCATAGTATTCAATACTCATGTAAACAGTATATCTAGTAAACAAATTTACTATTGATTTTAGTAAATAAGTTTACTAAAATTAATATACAAATTGTGCCCGAGGTGAAACTACGTTATCACGGAAAATAATAAAGTGGATGATAATAACAGCATTTATCCCTCTTTTGCTTGGCGGTATTCTATACTACTATCTATTTCCTGATGCGCTTTTCGTTTCTTTCTTAGACAGATTTTGGAAGGCAGGTGTTCATAGTAACTATCTGTATTTTCGTACCCCATTTTTATCATTTGTAAGAAATTACCTTCTTGATTGTCTATGGGCCTTCTCATTTTGCAATTTTTTATTTTTGATAACCGAAAATGATTCAAGAAAAAAATGGATTGTTTTCCTTATACCTGCATCTGTTGGTATTGTATTGGAAGTACTGCAAAAGGTTGGCGCGATAATGGGCATTTTTGATATATGGGATATTGTGGTTGAAATAATTGGGGTATTCGTGGCCTTGATGGTCACAAGACTATATCAGGAGGATATATATGAGAAAAATTAGAAATGCACTCGCATTAACACTTGGCACTGTACTTTTTACTGCTGTTGCCTTGGGAAGCGGCAGTTCTTCAAACAATTCATCCGCTAAAAAAGTAGGTGAAGTCGAAACAGAAACATCTTCTGAAATCAATGAAACAAAGAAAGAAGAGAAGTCCTCTTCAAAAGCTCAAAGCGAATTGAAAGATGCATATTATGTTGGAGATACTTTGGATTATAAAGGATTGGCGATAACATTTGTCTCCAGTAGTTATTATGAAAGCAACAATGATTTTATTCAGCCAAAGGACGGAAATCAGTATATAAGACTTGAAATTCATGTAGATAATAATTCCGGCTCTGACAAGAATGTTTCAACATATGATTTTAACTGTTATGCAGATGGATATGAATGTGAAAAAACGTATAACGATGATGACCTGTCTGCTTCTTTATCTGATGGAAGAAGCGCTGATGGTGCCGTTTACTTTGAAGTTCCATCAGATGCAAATGAAATTGAAATAGAGTATGAAGTAGATTGGTTGAATGATAAGAAAGCCAAATTCATCTTCGAGGGAGACAAGAACAGCGGATTGACTTTTGAAACAAAGACTTCTAAAAGCGATGAGGTTTTTCACCCCGGCGATATCATCGAAACCAAAAACATGAAGATTACCTACTCAAAATGTGCCGAGTATGTAAGTGATAACATGTTCCTTACGCCCAAGGACGGGAATAAATACATATATATCGAACTTGAAGTTGAAAACACTTCTGATAGCGATCAGACAATTTCATATTTCTCATTTGAATGTTACGCTGATGGTTCTTCCTGCGAAGGCTTCTACGGAATGGACGATGGTCTTTCTGCATCTCTGTCAGCAGGAAGAAAAGCGAAAGGAACTGTAGCATTTGAGGTTCCTCAAAATGCACAGACTATTGAATTAGATTTTGAAGATAATTTCTGGACCCAGAACAAAATCATATTCTTATATGAAGAATAATGATAAAAGGAGGACTAAATGAAAACTTGGAAGTTAGTTGCCGGAATTCTTTCTATGGTGATTTTTGTCATAATTGAGATTCAATCATGTGCAGCAGGTCTTGTTAATGCATTAGAAGAAAACGGAGAATCTTCAGGTTCGATTGGCTTTATTTGCGGTTTGTTGATTTTGACCGGCGGAATCGTTTCTGTTGCAACAAGGAAGAAAGATAAAAAAGGCGGAAATATTGCTTTAATTATCATTTTCGGACTGGCTGCATTAATCGGATTCACGGGCTATGGAAATTATCAGGATCTTGTTGTTTGGTCTGCCTAGGCTCTTGTTAATGTGGCAGTAGCAGTCATTGCTCTATTTGTCAAAAAGAAAAAAAGCCCTGAAGTTATTACACAAACTGAATCAAACGAACAGTAAACAAAAGGCTATGATCGAAGGATCATAGCCTTTAAAAATGTCTCAAACCATGCAGCAAAATGTCTCAAATATTGTAGGTGTAGTGCATAATCGCACAAATCATCAAAACAGCACGACGAAATCAGGCTTTCGGGAGGCCGAAAAAACTTCGGCGTAGTGTCAAATGAAAACAACTTGCTTTTTGACACTACGAAAAACGACAGATGAGCGGGTTTTGCGGCGTAAACAGGCGGAAATCGTAGTGCCAAATTGGGAAAAGGGAAAAAAGGCACTACAGCAGCGGGAAAAAGGGCGGCGAAGAAGGCAAAATCGTAGAACTAAATGAATCAAAACGGCCTTTGGACACTACACTTGCCAAATCCGGCCCTGATCGCGGATCGCCGTGCCGTGACACCGGGCCAACAGCACAAAAAAAGCGCAACCATTCGGCTACGCTTAAGACATTCTGTGAAGTGTTACATATTTTTCTTTGCGCCTGATGCGGATAGGTTCCTTTGAGGGCGCATACTTTTCTTTACGGGCTTTGGCTGCCTTTATGAAATGGAACGATTCCGTTGTGGAAACGTATTTGTCGGCGAGAGTTACGACCCAGGATTCTTTGAACTTGGGAGGAACCAAAGTGAGCGGCCACATGTGCTTTTGAATGATGTCGCGCTCGCGCTCGGAAAGATCGTATTCCTTTTCGGCATTTTTAAGTGCGATGCCCGGATGGTAAAATCCGTGCAGATTTTTGAAACCGGCATGCTCGGGAGTGTGCCAGTCGTATAAGAAATAATCGTGCAGCAGAGCGCCGCGCATGATGGCGGTCTCGTCGCATTTAAGCTTAAGTTTTCTGCTTATGGCAAGAGCGGTACATGCAACTTTTTTGGAGTGCTTCATGACCGAGATGTTGCCGTGCTGCATGTTGTTATCAGATTGTATGAAGTTTTCCGAATGAAGGATGTCGGGTGCGGTTGCCTTGATGTCCTTCATTATCTTTAATAAATATTCGTTCGTCATACAAACCGTATGATATCACAAGTCAGAGTTTTTTACCATTTTAAAATATGTTGCTACATTGTATTGCCACACCCCGCATGATACAGTTAGAGTACACTGACAAGGGGGTGTTACAGATGAAATATTACGTAAATGCCAATGCAAAAAGAACAGGAAACGGCAGCAGCGATTATCCTTTCAAGAGTATATCCGAAGCTGCAAAGATAGCGATGCCCGGCGACGAGGTGCTCGTATATCCGGGTACATACAGAGAGTATGTCGATCCAATAAATGCCGGAACGGAAGATGCTCCGATCACTTACAAGAGCGTTGAGCCCTTAAAGGCTGTGATCACCGGCGGCGAGGTCATCAAGAACTGGGAAAGACATTCGGGTGATGTATGGGTTACAAGAATTCCCAATTCATTCTTTAACGGATACAATCCTTACACGACCTTCGTATACGGCGACTGGTATTTTGCCAAGGCAGACAAGCACACGGGCTGCGTATACTTAAACGACAAGGCAATGTACGAAGTTTCTTCTTTGGAAGACTGTATAAAAGCAGAAGTTTATGAGTGCAGCTGGGAGCCCGAGGCTTCACGCTTCAAGTGGTATACAGTACAGGATAAAGAAAACGATACGACAGTGATCTACGCTAACTTTAGGGGCGCGGATCCCACAAAAGAAAACGTTGAAATCAACGTAAGAAAGAACGTGTTCTTCCCTTCGAAGACGGGAGTTAACTATATTCATGTCGACGGCTTTAACATCAACAAAGCCGCAACGAACTGGGCTCCTCCCGCAGCATTCCAGGACGGCATGATCGGTCCTCACTGGTCGAAGGGCTGGATCATCGAAAACTGCGAGATCTGGGGAAGCAAGTGTGCGGGCATCTCGCTCGGAAAATATCTCGATCCCGACAACGATCATTACTTTACTTATAAATATGTTAAGTCGCCCACTCAGATGGAGCGCGACGCTGTCTGCAGAGGACAGTATCACGGATGGCTTAAGGAAAACATCGGAAGCCACATAATAAGACACAACAACATCCACAACTGCGAGCAGGGCGGTATCATCGGCCGTATGGGCGGTGTTTTCTCAATAATCGAGGACAACCACATTCACCACATCAACAACATGATGGAGCTGGGCGGTGCCGAGATTGCCGGTATCAAGATGCATGCAGCTATCGACGTTACCATGCGAAGAAACCACATCCATCATTGTACGATGGGTATCTGGTGCGACTGGGAAGCTCAGGGTACAAGACTTACCCAGAATCTCCTTCACGACAATGAGATGCCTGCATTTGCAAAGCAGCTTAAAGGCGGCATGATGTGTCAGGACATTTTCGTGGAAGTAAGCCACGGTCCCACACTCATCGACAACAATATCATGCTTTCACAGGTAAGCCTTCGTTTTGCAACCCAGGGTGTGGCAATGGTTCACAACCTTATATGCGGATCCTTTACAAGTGTTTCAAACGGAACTACCTGGAGATATACTCCGTATCATATTCCTCATCGTACTGAAGTTATGGGCTTTATGACCATCCTTCACGGTGACAACAGATTTTACAACAACATCTTTGTACAGAAGGGTGCCGCAGATGCCAAGGTAGTCATGCACGATCACGATGAGGGCACTGACAGCGAGAACCGCGAGGTGGGAACATTTGTATTTGACGATTATCCGACGGCGGAAGAGTGGAATTCGCAGTTCGATTTTTCTAAGCCTGCCGACATGGGAGCGCTTGAAAAGGCACACTTTGGCCACCTTCCGATCTGGAGCGAAGGAAACGTATATCTTGGCGGCGCAAAGCCTTTCAAGAAAGAGAAGAGTGCGATCGTAAAGGATACGCCCGTTTCGGTAGAACTGTCCGAAGAAAACGGTTCGCCCGTCCTTAAAACAAACGTATTTGATCTTATCAAAGATATCCGCGTTAAGGGCGTAAACACCGATACCCTCGGAAAAGCATTTGAGCCCGAGCAGCCTTTTGAGAATAACGACAGAACACCCATCGTATTCAACAAAGATTACTTCGATAACTTAAGAGCAGAAGACGTTCTTCCCGGACCTTTTGCAGGCACGGATATAAAAACATTATTCTGAGAAATGTAACATTTCACCCCGCGAATGATCCGCGGGGTGTTTTTTACGCATATATATGGGAAAATTCTTTACTTTTTAACAAAATCGCTATAAAGTATATCATTATATCCAACCAGTTTTGAAAGGCGGAAATTCCAATGAGAACCAGAATTGCAACATTATTCAGAGAAACAGATGCGTATGCATCAAAAGAAATAACGATCTGCGGCTGGGTTCGTACCAATCGTTCCCAGGCACAGTTTGGATTTCTTAACGTAAACGACGGCTCGTTCTTTGAGTCACTTCAGGTAGTTTACGAGAATTCTCTCAATAATTTTGACGATATATCAAAGATAAGAGTCGGCGCCAGCGTTGAGGTTAAAGGCGTGCTCGTGCTCACTCCCGATATGCCTCAGCCCTTTGAAGTTAAGGCTACCGCGGTAAGAATGCTGGGCGACAGCCCCGAGAACTATCCGATCCAACCCAAGCGTCACACAAGAGAGTTTCTTCGTACCGTTGCTCATCTTCGTCCACGTACGAACCTTTTCTCGGCAGTATTCAGAGTAAGAAGCGTTGCCGCAATGGCGATCCATTCATATTTTCAGGAGAGAGGCTATGTATATGTACATACTCCTCTTATAACAGGAGCCGACTGCGAAGGTTCCGACCAGATGTTTAAGATCACGACCTTCAACTTTAACGATCTTCCTTTGGATGAAGAGGGAAAAGTTGATTTTTCAAAGGACCTTTTCGGAAAGCAGTCGTTTATCACGGGTTCCGGACAGCTTCAGGGTGAGACATTTGCCATGGCATTCGGTGATATCTACACCTTCGGCCCTACCTTCAGAACCGAGAACTCAAACACTCAGACTCACGCAAACGAGTTCTGGATGATCGAGCCCGAGATGGCATTCTGCGATCTTCAGGGTCTTATGGATGTGGAAGAGGAGATGCTTAAATACGTAGTTAAGTACGTAATGGACAAGTGTCCCGAAGAGATCGACTTCTGCGATAAGTTTGTATCAAAGGGACTTAAAGATAAGCTCACGGCTTTACTTAATTCCGAATTTACAAGAATATCTCACCACGACGTTATAGATATCTTAAAGAAAGCAAACGTAAAATGGGAGTTCGAGCCCGATTACGGTGAGGACATCGCAAAAGAGCATGAACGTTACATCACCGAGCACTTTAACGGTCCCGTATTCGTAACCGACTGGCCCAAGGAGATCAAGGCATATTACATGAAGGTCAACCCCGATAACAAGACGGTTGCCGCAGTTGACTTACTTGTTCCTCAGGCGGGAGAGCTCATGGGAGGAAGCCAGAGAGAAGAAAATCTCGACAAGCTTCTTGAACGTATGAATGAGATGGGCGTTGACAAGGACGGTATCGATTGGTATCTCGATACAAGAAGATACGGCGGATGCATCCACAGCGGATTCGGTATGGGGTTTGAAAGACTTATAATGTACTTAACGGGCGTCGAGAACATAAGAGACGTCATTCCGTTCCCCAGAACACCAAGATCATGTGATTTCTAAAGAAACAACTTACGGGGCAGCGGTACTGCTCCGTTTTATTTTCCTTATATTCGGAGGGATACAATGAGGAAGAATGCAAAAAAAATCTTATCAATGGTATGGATAACTCTCGGAGCACTCATGGCCAGCTTTTCGGTTGCGGCACTTTTGCTTCCAAATGATGCCATCGACTACGGAACCGCCGGTATCGCCATCATCATCAGCAAGCTCACAGGCTTTAATCTTTCCATATGCGTTGCCTGCGTAGTAACTCCTTTCCTTATTCTCGGTTTCATACGAATGGGCTTAGACTTTATCGTACGTGCCGGATGGGGTTCCCTTGTCTACACTCTCGGTCTGTCCTGGTTTGAAGAGA
>JAGCTJ010000158.1 GCA_017963665.1 Lachnospiraceae bacterium
GATCGCTTCGGAGCCCAACACGATAAGTGTTGCGGTAAACAAGGCAAACTATACGCATGACATGATCAAAGAAACCGGCGTTTGCAACGTTTCGGTCATCTCGCAGGATGCGGAATTCGCTCTCTTTAAGCAGTTCGGTTTTCAGTCTGGCCGCGACGTGGACAAGTTCGCCGACTTTGACAAGAGCGCATACGCGATCGCCGATAACGGCATCCCTTTTATCACGAAGGGCACAAACGCGTACTTTTCACTCAAAGTTGAGAGCACCGTCGACCTTGGTTCGCACACGCTCTTTATCTGCAAGCCCGAATTCATGACGGTCCTTTCGGACACTTCGTCGTGTACATACGAATATTACCAGAACAACATCAAACCCAAGCCCGAAGCGGTCGGAACCACTCCAAAGGGCGAGACGATCTGGAGATGTCGCATCTGCGGTTACGAATATGTGGGCGAAGAGATGCCCGATGACTTCATCTGCCCCATCTGCAAGCATCCGAAAGCAGATTTTGAAAAGATAGTAAAGTAAAAAGAAACCGCGCGGTGCTGCCAAGGCAGTGCCGCAAATGTTATGGGACGAAAATGACAAAGAAGAGTTTGGATTACAAAAAGATCACGTTTTTGATACTTGCGGCAGGCATTTTGGTGCGTGCTTTATATGTGATTTTTATGCCCGTTGTGAACTTTGCGCAGTACGACATCGGTACGGTCGATCTTGACAACAATGTGCTCACGGGCCACCTCGGTTACATCTTTTATCTGTACAAAAATCACAGTTTTGTGCCTTTCGATCCGCGCGAGATCTATCAGTTCAATCATCCGCCGGTTCATCACATAATCTGCGCCGTTTGGATAAGCTTCATAGGCCTTTTTACAAACAGCACAAAGGTGCTCATCGAGTCGGTCCAGTTCATCACGCTCATATATTCCGTGATCACGTTGTTTGCGTTTGAACGCATATTGGATGAACTTGAAGTCCCGAAAAGCGGTAAAGCATTTGCTCTTTTGATCTTTGCATTTCAGCCGACTCTCATCATGACCGCCGGCTCCGTCAACAACGACGGCATAGGTCTTATGTTTCAGGTTCTCGCCGTATGGTTTACCGCTCGCTGGTACAAAACGCGTGCGTACAAGGACATCTTTGCGATCGCTTTGTCCGTTGCCATCGGAATGCTCTCAAAGCTCTCCGCGGGCCTTGTCGCTTTCCCGATAGCGGTTTTGTTTCTTTATACCTTTATTGCAGATTGGAAAAAAGAAAAAACTTTTCCACTTAAAAGATTTTTCCAATATGTTGTTTTTGGTTGCATCTGCGTGCCCCTTGGACTGTTGTGGGTGATACGCTGCTACGTAAAATACAAGATGCCTCCCACATACATCGCGTTCTTGCCTGAAACCAGTGCGCAGTATGTAGGTGACTTTTCGCGTTTCGAGCGTCTTTTCTTCCCCGATCCCATAGGCGTTCTTAAAAATCTCGCTCACGGAAAACTGGGATACGGACATAACATCTGGATGCAGATGGCCCGCACTTCCGCCCTCGGAGAGTGCGACCTTGCCACTTTCCCCGCTTGGGCGAAAGCGATATGCCTTCTTTGCATCTTCACAAATCTTTGCATAGCTTTGTGGGCGTTCGTGGCATTCATCAGGGTTTTTGCTCTTCCCAAGTCAAAGTGTGACTTGGGTCACAGACTTTTCTTTATAACATGCTACATTACCATGATGTATTCGTATTTCTCATTCGCAGACACGTATCCACACGAATGCAGCATGAACTTCCGATACGTTCAACTTGCAATACTTCCGCCGCTCGTGGCCCTTTCGTACAAGGCTTCGAAGCGTTCCGGCGAAAATGAACCAACACCACCGTCCCCCGGGGTCATTTTGGGGTTGGCTTATTCGCTGGCGAGTGTTTTGGTGGCGGTTATTTGGTGTGTTTACGCTTGATTATTTAATCTGAATTAATGATTCTGATAAAATGTTCTGCCTGTTATTTGGCGGAACATTTTTTTTCTAAAAGTAATCCGCTTAAATCGTGAAAAGAATAATAAATGTCGATTTAGTTTTTTATGAGGAGAGATTTGTAGCGAAGAAGACCTAAAAGTGGTAAAATGTTTCTTGTTAGGTGTTTGCTTGATAAGGGGGTGTCAGAGGGGTATCATGATTTATATCGGAATATGTGATGACAGTGAATTCTGGAGAGAAGAAATTCGAAGGTTCTGTTGCAGCGTTCTTAACTCCCTTGGACAGATATATTCGATTGTTGAGTTTTCGTCCGGTGAAGAGGTGCTTGCTTATTCAGGAAAAGATATTCTGCTTCTTTTTCTGGACATAGAAATGAGTGGTATGAGTGGCCTTGAGGTGATGCGAAAACTTGAAGATAATGATCGCATATGGAGGATTGTCTTTGTATCAAGTCACGAAGAACTTCGCTGGGATACTCTTGATATCAAGACCCTGGCATATGTAAACAAGCCAATTGAAGAGATTCCAATACAACAATGTATAAAAGCAGCTATTCGTGAGAATGAAAAGAATAAAACTATTCTTGTGAATACTCTTGCAGGTGATCACTATTTGCGTGTCGATGATATTAAGTATATCCGTGCCATTGGGAACTATACAGAAATCCATTTAAAAAGCGAGGTACTGAATGACTATCACAGTATAAAGTATTTCGAAGAACAGGTACAAGGTTCTACTTTACTTCGTATTCACAAATCATATTTGGCAAATTTGTTGTATGTTGATGATATAACATATGGTGAACTCAAATTGATAGATGGTATAGTTTTACCGGTAGGAAGAGTATATTACAAATCATATAGGGAAGCTTTTTTTGCTTTCCTTAAGAGCATGACGGTAGAAAGGTTGGGGTAATCATGGAATATTTGCATTACGGTATCGGGGTAATCTTTCTATTCTTGGGTTTTTGTCTTTGCTATCGAAATATATTTCTCATACATTTTAAAAGACCAATGTTCTTTGTGCCAACTTTGGCAGGAGTTATTATTTTAACTGAAATAAGACTATTTACTACCAATTACCCGATTCTTATCGAAACAGCTTTTTTCTGTTGTATCATAGGCATAATTGTTCTAGCGGAGTCTAATAAGTTGTACGTAGTAGCTTTGTATCCGATAGTTTTTATGTTTTACGGTAGCGTTAACATTTTGTGTTCTTATGTTTTATGCTTTGTTCTCAAAATTCCATATAAAGAATATGTTAAAA
>JAGCTJ010000159.1 GCA_017963665.1 Lachnospiraceae bacterium
GGGGTAAATATTGAATTAAACGCCTATTTGATTTGTAGTCCGTCGTTTATAGTCGCTTATTATGATGAATGGAAAGATAGAATAGATAAAAGCAACAATTTAGAAGATAAGATTAGTCATATGAGTGCTGATAATACGCATATGTCATGTTGCATTAAGCTTAGCTCAAATCTGTCATGGTGGGATTATAGATGGTTGCATATAGATGATTCATCGCCGCACTATGAAACGATAACCCAATACGATATGGATATAATAAGAAGTGCTATAACGAAAGAAAGCGCACAATCTTTTGATTATGAGTTCTTATATGATGATTATGAAATACACATTATGTATGAGGTATCAATTGGCGAAGATGGGAAAATGAATGATAAGGAGGTGGTTAACATCGTTCCTGTTGCCAAAATGAATGATTTTTTGTTGTCACTTGATAAATTGTGTAAGACCGCTGCCTCCAGCTTTTTATCTTCAAGCGTGTTTTCAAACGATATATTCAAGTGGTCATAATGAGAGGGAAGAAGTTTCTATATGGGATATATAACGGACACGATAAAGCGTTACAGATGCGTTACATGATTGTTACTATGTGACATGAATATAAATAGTTATACGACATTTAATACGACACTTTATACTACAAAAGTGTCGTATTTTTATTTCGTTCAAAATGTCGCTATGACATCACATGATTAAAGTGTGGGTTAATAATGATTGATTTTGCAAGGTTTTAAAGAAATAAAAAAGCATCTGACAAAATCAGATGCACCGTAGTAAATTTTACTGCGGAAGATGGGACTTGAACCCACACGTCGTAACCGACACAAGATCCTTAGTCTTGCCTGTCTGCCAATTCCAGCACTTCCGCATGCGTAACACGCAAATATGATACTATCATCCGAACTGACAAATGTCAACCGAAAAATTTGTGTTTTTTAAGATAAAATTTTGCTTCAAAATACTTGCGCACAATGCGCATATACTAAGGCGGGCAATCTATCTTGCGGGACGGTTTTGAGCACGCCTTGCTTCGTTTTCACCTTCGATGGGCAGTCCGAGCTTTGCAAACATTTCCATCCAATACTTACGTATAAAATCCCGGCTTTCGGGCTTTACAAGATAGTAAATGAGCGAATCGATATAAAATGCCTTGCCTTCTCCGCGGCCTACGATCTTGAAATTCTTAAAGCCTTTCTTCACATATTCGTCAATGTCTGAATTGGACATAAACGAAGGACGCTTCATACAGCCTGAGAACAGTCTCTTGTCCGGTGCGGGATCGGTACAGGGAAAGCGGATGCTTGTGTCAAACTCAAGCTGATACTTGGATATTTCTCTGTAATGACTGACTCTTTGAGGACAGTGCGCACGACAGGTCTCATTTACGAGTATCTCGACTCTGTCGGCATAAGGCCCCAGCATATTAATAGCATTTTCGTCGTGATTTAAGTCATAATCAAGCACTACAAGGAAATAGTCTTTTTCCATCTCCTCTTTAAGCTTGTCAAGACTGAGTATCCTCTTTGTGGTCGAAGAAAGTATCTTGTAATCGGGATAGTTGGCCCTTATGTAATCTTCCAGGACAGGGCTGTTAACAAGCACCTGATTTAAGCCGTTATTGCCGACATTCATGATCATGTTGCAATAAGTGTCGTAAGTATGCTTTTCTTCAAGCAAAACATTCGTCCACGTAAATCTTACCGGGATCTTTCTGGCATTGTAGGATTTAATGATCCTCTCCACTTCCTTTTTGCTCGAAAACCCTTCCAGAATGTTACGCCCGCCGTTCCAGATGGCTCCCGGGAAAGTACCGTAAACCGATCCTATCCGACTGTCCTTGCGAAACATCCCGGGATATTTTTGTATAGTATCGAACAATACATGATTTATCATTCCGAAATAACATATTCCGGGCAGATGCCAATATATAATTTCGTTATCCATAATAACCTCACATGTAAGTTACTCAAATAAAATGAGCCTTAAGTAAGTATAACCTTAAGGCTCAATTCAGTCAATTAATGAACGTTTCTGTCGCTATCCCACAACCTTTGCGATATAATCCGCCAAAGGTGCCGGGCAGGATGCAGCTACATGAACTCCGTTCTCTTCGTAGCTTTCTTTTGTTATCTGCGCTTCATTGTGAATGCGATTTAATATGTCGCCCATATTGTAAGGTATCACCACATCAACTTCTCTGTTATTCTCGGTAAATACCCTGAAAAGCGTATCAAGAAGATCGTCGATACCCTGTCCCGTCTTGGTGGAAATATATATCGAGTCGCGATAGATATCGTTTGCGGGAACACATTCCCTTGGTAAAAGATCGCACTTGTTGTAAACGTACAATCTCGGTATTCCCTCCACATCAAGATCTTTAAGGGTGTCTTCCGTAATCTTCTTATGCATCCTGTGATGAGGGTCCGATGCATCCATTACGATAAGCAACACGTCCGCATACTTAACCTCCGCCAGTGTGGAGCGAAAAGCTTTGATAAGATCGTGGGGGATATTTTCTATAAATCCTACGGTATCCGATAAAAGAAAAGGCTTTCTTCCGTTGACCTCGATCTTACGGATCGATGTGTCAAGCGTTGCAAAAAGCATGTCCTTTTCAAACACAGTCTTCTCGCCCAGTTTTTCTTCGCTCTTCTCTCCCATCGAAAGCAGGCGGTTCATCAAAGATGATTTGCCGGCGTTGGTGTAACCTACCAAAGCCACATTGGGAAATCCGTCCCTCTCCCGTCCTCTTCTTTGAACGTCACGGGTCTTGTCGATCTGCGCAAGTTCTTTTCGAAGTTCCGAAATACGGTGGGATATCTGACGGCGGTCAAGTTCTATCTGCTTTTCACCCACACCTTTGTTGGCACGGCTTCCGCCACCGCCGCTCTGACGTCCGAGATGCTGCCACATACCGGTAAGTCTGGGCATCATGAACTGAAGATACGCCGACTCCACCTGCAGCCTAGCTTCTCTTGTTTTGGCACGTCTTGAAAAGATCTCCAAAATAAGATTCGTTCTGTCCCAGACGGGGACCTTTATTATCTTCTGAAGATTCTTCATCTGAGCGGGTGAAAGGTTTCCAAGACATATAGCGTATTCCGCACCGTCAATCTCAACGGCTCTCGCCAGTTCTTCCGCTTTTCCGGAGCCTATCCATGTTGCGTTGTCCGGATGGGCAAGGGTCTGTGTTACGGTGTCCACCACCGCAAGTTCACATGCCTCACAAAGGCTCTCAAGTTCTTCCATGGAATGATCGAACTCTTCGTCCGATTCGCTTATTCTAAGCCCCACCATTACCACCGGGGCAAATTCTTCATTATATTCTCTCATACAGTTCTCCTCCTTTATAAATGCGATGTATAAAGACCTCGAGCACTGTAATTTGTGCGATCGCTCGCATGCGTTACCGGTGGTTTATCGCACAAAAAAACCGTGACAAAAAATGCCACGGTTAAATACCAAGTATAAATATACAATACTAAAAAGTGCCAACCGAGGTCATCATATTATTCTGTTTTTCGTTTTCTAAAATCCTGATCCGCATTTATGATTACCTCTCTTTCTACTAAATCAATTACGAAACGAAGTCTATCAGAAACAAAAGCATCTGTCAACATACCAATTAAAACTACAGATTGAGCCTTCTTCTGAACTCCGCTGCCACCGCACGTCCTTTGAACACCACCGCGCCCGCAAACAATACAACGCTTATCATAAGACAAAGTATCCATGTGACGGGAGTCTCACGATGACTGAAATACATTACGGCGTATGGAACCGCGCCTACGAAAATGTTGGTAAGCAGATACGCCATGGCGTTACCCTGTTTGTCTATCATCGCAAGCACAAAGTTTGCGACCATGGCTGCCGAAAGTGCTATAGGCACTATCCAGTCAACCGTAAAATCGAAAAATCCAAAGAAATACGATGTTATCAAAAGCATTCCCAGAAGCAGGAATACAAGAAGCGTCATATTTCTTGACGAACCCGTTCCCCTTTGGAACTGCTTCATTATCACGAACTCAAATACCATGAGCCACATGGCAATGATAAGGCTGTAGTGAACGTTCTCAAACCCCGGTATGCGAAGGTTGAACAGAAAATCGATACCAAGTGCCGCTATGATCACGACCCACACGATAAAAAGCTGTATTCTGTATAAAGGTGATCTCAGTTTAAGAATTGAGGGACTGGGATAGTAACTTTCACCCTCTCCCACAATCTTGCTCTGGCACAGAGGGCATTTTTTAAGGTCGCCTCCGACCTTGATCTTACAATAAGGACAGGTTTTCATGCTCCCACCACCTCCGTAGCGTATACAGTGATATCCACACCTTTTTCGGAAAAGAATCTGACAAAATTCTTTACCGCAGAAGTGCTTATGTAAGGAGAAGAAACTCCGAAAGTAAGCTCATTCCTGTAGCTTGATACGGTGGAGAAAAGATTCATCGAACTGCAGAAAGTGCTGTAGTTGTCTATCTTGTCGCCGACTTTCTCAGGGGGATTAAGTACACCCAGATTTGAAAATACCATGGATGCTTTGCGATCGCTTAGTCTCGAGCCGGACCTTACTACCAGCTGTTTTATAAACAGCGGAACCGCGCGGACCGGTGCCACATATTCCATCGTTTCAAAACGCTCCATCTGCTTTTTGATCTTGTCTTCGGTAAGCTGGCTTTTAAGCGTCACGTCAAATTCCCGGGCCAACTCTTCAAAGGAGATCTCCTTATCAAATATGTGCGTTACGTAAACGTTATTAAAGAAATTCCTCGAAGTCTGCGAGGGATAATAATTTCTTAAATTGACCGGCAAAGTGATGGTCACGGGTAGTTTTCTTTTCATGGGCGGCATACCGTTGTGAATGGCCATCATCCATGCGGCACCGAAGAAACTGGTAAGGGATACCTTAAGTTCCTTAGCCTGCTTTAACATAACGTCCACAGGCATATGTATTTCAAAAAACTGAAGCTGATTGTAGGGAAGTTTAAGCGTTCCGGGCTGATAAGCCTTCTTTTTGTAAGTGCCTCCCGACAGTGTCATATTCTCGAAAAACTGTCTGAAACTGTCCTGATTGAGATCATCAGCGCATGCTCCCGAATGAACGGTCACATCGTCAAACTCTTTTGGATACTTAAGTTTAAGATAGTCGAGTACAATGATATTCAAAAACTCCAATGCTCCCGTACCGTCGGAAAGAGCATGGAACATATCGAGATTTATCCTGTTTTTAAAATATGTGACCTTGTAATGGAGCATTGCCTTGGCAGGAGCGTAAAGATTTAAACACATACGGTCGCTCTCCTCGCTCACCTTCGGAAGAATGTCCGTATCCTCCATATAGTGCCAGAAAATGCCTCTTCTGAACCTTACCTGCATCTGCGGTCTGTCCTGAATTGCGGAAAGCACCGCGTTTTGCAATATATCCGGGTCCACAGCCTCTTTAAGCATACAGCTGACTCTCAAAGATCTGGGATCACGCTTTGTCACGGTAGCTAAAAATACTTTGGCCACATTATCAACTTTATTCCACTTATCGCTTCCCATAAGCGCCTCGTTTCAATAGTTTATCGGGTACAAAGAAACCTCTACGTCTCATCGTATATTAAAGAAGTCACATAGGATGAAAGACGTTTCATCGCACGTTTTGCCAAAGGGATCGGAAGTTGCTGATATACATGCCATCCGTCCTCTTCTATGTCCAAAACCGCGTTACCGCCGGCTTCTGCAATCTTCTCTTTAAGTCTTATGCTGTCATCCAGCAATATCTCGTTTCGCCCCGCCATGATATAGGTAGGAGGGAACGAAGAAAAATCTCCGTATAATGGGCTGAACCGCGGATCCCAAGGATTGCCTTTCGAACTTATGTAAACCTTGGCAGCGCCGATCACATATTCTTTTGTAAGAGTCGGATCAACCTCACAGTTTTCATCGTACGAAGGTGCTGTTCCGGTCATATCCGTCCAGGGGCTGAAAAGAAGTATCGCCTTAGGTAAAGGTCGATTTTCTTCTTTAAGCTTTTGTGTAAGGCAAAGCACCAGATTTCCGCCTGCCGAATCACCCGCAAGCAAAATATGATCGGCATCCGTCACCGCCCCTGTAAGATAATCCCACATGCTCATGGCATCGTCAAGAGCCTCCGGATAAGGATGCTCGGGAGCCAGCCTGTAAGCGAAGGAATAAGTCGTAAAGCCCGTCGCTATGGCCAGTTTGGCAGAAAGTATCCTTGCGTAATCAAGTCCCCCGCAAATATATCCGCCTCCGTGTGCATACATCACCACATACTTGGGATTGTGGGCAAACTCGGGGGTAAACTCCTGACAATGAAGATCGCCCAATGTAAAGGGGCGCGCCAAAATGTCCGAAGTGGGTGCCGCAAGCTTTCCGGCTCTCTCAAGGGCTGCTCTCTGGCGCTTTATGTCCGCCTCCGTAAGGGATTTGCCCGATATGGAGTTCACCGCCTTAAAAGCCTTTAAGAGCCTTCCTTTTATCTTCTCTTCTGTCCTTTTTTCCTGATTGGATCTTTCTTTTGCTTTTTCTTCGTGCTTGTCCATTTAATACCTTCATATCCGTTTAAACCGGACTATTTATTGATCAACGTTACTATTAAAGCCAATATCAAAAGATGTACCGGATAGAATACGTAGAAGAACCACTTGTTGAACGCGTTCTTTTTGCCGGGTTTACCGTTGTACCAACATGCCAATATCGGAATAACCATAAATGCACCGATCTGGAAAACCTGCCTGTAAGGAATGGCTGATGTGAACGATGTCAGATTTACCAGAATGACTTCTACAGCCGTTACGATTGCAAATGATGTCCACTGCTTTTTCGGATCGTCCTTATAAATAAATAAAAACAACGGCCACAAAATATCGAATATGGGCCAGTCACCGAACAATGACAAAAGACAAGCCACCACAACAAGAACTATCTTAAGCCATTTTTTGATATTTGCTTTGTCCCACATCCAAAGGGTCAGGAGCGCTAAAAACAGCGTGTAAATAACGCCGAACTGAAGGGCAAAGAAGTTTCTTGTTTCGTAGAAACTGTATGCCGGCCATGAGATAAGTGCAAAAATACCAAGTCTTAATGCATACTTTTTAATGTCCTTGGTGTGAAGATAGCCTTCGTAAAGCATAAATGCCATGATCGGCCCCGTGAGCCTTCCGAAAAAGTGCATTACCTGCCCCTGGATGGAAGCAATGGAAACAAAAGTCCACCCGATGTGATCGATCACCATGGCGATTATCGCCAGATATTTAAGTTGGTTTCTGTTGATTGAAATATTCACTGTATCATTCTCCTTTTTGAATCATTAAAATTTTACGCCTAAGTGCACAATCTTGCCATAACAATTTTGCTCCGTTTTGCAACATTGAGCCTAAGTTGCTTTTTCTTTTTACCTCAAGGTAGTATGATAGAAAGAAAACACTCGGAGCAGCCATGAAGATCAAAATAAAAGACATCTCCTATGACGAACTTATCAAACTTAAAAGGCCGGCCCACAGACGCCCCAGAAAACCAAATGTTGCGCTTCAAAAGGTAGTCAATCTCCTTGCCACATCCGAGCTTAACAAAGCGCATTTTAAGGAAGAGCGAATAGATATGGACAGGCTTCCCAAAAACGAACCCTGCCTTATCCTTATGAACCACTCAAGTTTTATAGACCTTGAGATCGCGTCAAAGGTGCTCTATCCCCGTCCTTATCAGATCGTGTGCACCACCGACGGTTTTATCGGAAAAGAAATGCTCATGCGCCATTTGGGCTGCATACCTACTCAAAAGTTCGTTATAGATCTAAATCTTTTAAAAGACATGGCTTACGCGTTAAGGAAGCTTAAAACTTCCGTTTTGATGTATCCCGAAGCCGGTTACTCTTTTGACGGAACCGCTACAACCCTTCCGGAAAGTCTCGGTAAATGCATCAAAAAACTAAAAGTTCCCGTGGTCATGATAAATACCTACGGTGCCTTCACA
>JAGCTJ010000160.1 GCA_017963665.1 Lachnospiraceae bacterium
GTCGCTTCCGCCACATGCAGCGAGTGAAGCAACCATTACGAGAGATAAGAGTAATGCGATAACCTTTTTCATAATTTTCTCCTCTGTGTGTGTTATATAACTGCCGGTTTCCCGACTACATTAAAAATTTATCAAATGCACATGCGAAATACAATGTACTTTTTGATAATTTTAGGTATCAATTCTTGCTCTTTTTTGTCCTTAATGATGAGTGGACTACTGTTCGCGGAATGTGATCTTGCCTGTTTGAGCATCCATTGCATCGATTATTGCGAGCGATTCGAGCTTGTAACCTAAATTTCTTATCATCCTGCCGCCCTGCTGGAAGCCCTTTTCGATGGCTATTCCGATACCTTCGACGGTGGCACCCGCCTGGTTTGCGATGCCGATAAGTCCTTGAAGAGCGCATCCGTTTGCAAGGAAGTCATCGATGATCAATATGTGATCGTCTTTTGACAAAAACTTTTTGGATACGATAACGTGGTTCGTATTTTTGTGAGTGAACGACTCAACCTCGGCCGTATACATCTCACCGTCGAGATTGATACTCTTTGCCTTTTTCGCGAAAACGACCGGAGCATTGTCAAAGTGAAGAGCAACAACACTTGCGATGCCGATACCCGAAGCCTCGATCGTAAGTATCTTGTTTATGGGGCAGCCTTCAAAACGACGTGCGAACTCTTTTCCCATTTCGTCGAAAAGCTTTACATCCATCTGATGATTCAAAAAGCTGTCTACCTTTAAGACATTACCCTCTTTTACCACTCCGTCTTTCTGGATTCGTTCTTCGAGAAAATTCATAGCCTTGTCCTCTATTCGTTCTTTCCGTTGTTATCTACAAAGAAATCGTACACTTTCTGTGTGATCAGATTCTTTCTGAATTCTTCTTTGCCGGTTTCTTTATACGCATCTTCAAGGGTCATGGTGCCGCCGTTGTACATATCGATCATATTCTGAACATATGCGTCAAGTTCTTCATCGGAAACGGTAATCCCTTCTTTTTCCGCAATTGCCTCAACCACCAGCTCCTGCTTTGCAAGTCTTTCGGTAAGTTCCTCCATCGAGGTTCCGTTTTTGGTGAAAAAGGTTTCAAGATCGACTCCGTCCTGCTGTGCGTAAGGAGTGTAATAATCGCTTAAATACTGTTTCTGTTTTTCCACCAGATCTGCGGGAACAGTTCCCCAAACCGTACCGTCCACAACTTTTTCAAGTATTTCAGCGATCACGTCCGTGCCGTAATCCTGATTGAAGTATGCATCCAATACATCCTTTGTGGCTTTGATATATTCTTCTTTGGTGGAATAGTTGTTGGCCTGAAGTGCAGATACCGTCTCGTCGCTTAAAGGCGGAATAATGTGTTTTGCTACAACCGTAAACTCGCAGTCTTTTCCTGCATAATCGGCATTGTGATAGTTCTCGGGAAATTTGAGAGAAAGAACACGTTCCTCTCCTTCTTCCATTCCGATCATCCCGTCTTCAAAACCGTCTATGAAGGAATGGGAACCAAGCTCGAGAATGTAATCCGTGGATGTACCGCCTTCAAATGCCTCACCGTCGATCCTTCCTTCAAAATCGAGGATGACGATGTCACCGTTCTCCGCTGTCTTGTTCCATGAAAGTTCTTTTGCTTCGCCTGCGTAAAACTGAGTGACGTACTGGTTAAGTATGTCTTCGGGAACCTCCTGCTTTTGTGAGGTTATCTCAAGTCCGGTGTATTGTCCGAGCTCGATGATACCTTCCTCACCCGTCTGATCTTCAGTCAAAACCACGGTGGAAACCGATGCGACATCAGTGTCTTTTTCTTTGCAACCTGCAAGGGATAAACCCATTAAAACCGCCAAAACTGCGGCATATACTCTTTTTTTCATATGTCTTTCCTTTTTATTTTATTCAAGCCTTATCATTATAATTCCATGTACAGTCAATGTCCACAACAGAAGATATAAAAGATCTATTAAGAACAAAAAAGGTTCTTGCCCGCAAAATGAATAAATGCTATACTTTTTCGTGCGTATGATTGCGGGAAATCCCATATTCATGCGAGATTGGTTAAGGAGGTTATTCACATGCCTACAGCGTGGATAGTAACAATAATAGTACTGGCTGTTTCGATAGCTTTGGTAGTGGTTTTATATTTCCTCGGAAAGAAGGCGCAAAAGCGTCAGGCTGAACAGGAAGCTCAGATGGAAGCTTACAAGCAGTCGGTTTCAATGCTTATAATCGATAAGAAGAAAATGAGACTTAACGAGGCGGGACTTCCTCAGGCAGTCATCGATCAGGCTCCGAAGCTTATGAGAAGAGCAAAACTTCCCATCGTTAAAGCCAAAGTCGGCCCTCAGATAATGAGCCTTGTCTGTGATGATAAGATATTTGATTCCGTTCCCGTAAAGAAGGAAGTAAAAGCCGTAATAAGCGGTATCTACATTACAGAAGTCAAGGGACTTCACGGAAAGAACTCTTCCGCTGCAGCCGCTCCCAAGAAAGGTTTCAAAGCCTGGGTTGAGAAGATGCAGGAAAAGGCAGGCGCAAAGAGCGTTAAATAACGGTGATCTCTATAGTGGTTTCGTTTTCACCGGCAAATTCGTCATTGATCTCCATGTCGTATACGGCATGGAGATTTATTTTTTCTTTATCCACATATACCGAAAGATCTTTTGTGAAAA
>JAGCTJ010000161.1 GCA_017963665.1 Lachnospiraceae bacterium
CGTAGTAAAGAGGTCTTATTCCTATCGGATCCCTGGCGGCTATGAACTTGTCTTCATCTTTATCGTAAAGGATCAAAGCAAATTCGGCATCGAGGAGTTTAAACATATCCGTCTTGTACTTCTTGTAAAGCGGAAGAAGTACTTCGCAGTCGGAACCGCTTTTAAACTCGTAATCTTTTTCAAGCTCTTTCTTGAATTTGTCAAAGCCGTAAATCTCACCGTTACATACAACATAACTTCCGTCATATTCAAAGGGCTGCATTCCTTCATCGGTAAGTCCCATGATCGAGAGTCTGTGGAATGCCAGCACTCCCGAATCGAATGTTATTACACGGCTTGCGTCGGGTCCTCGGGAAATCGTCTTTTCGAATCCTTCCTTAAAACGGGCGATATCATATTCTTTTCCAAGACAGCCCATTATCGAGCACACAACTTCTTTCCTCCTAAAAAATAAATAAAAAAGAGGCACTTCGGATAAATTATCCAAAGCGCCTTTGCTTTTATGTCGGTTATGTTAATACTCGATTTTTTATCTGTCAAGCATTTTTTTAAAAAATTTTTTATTCTTCGTTTACAGCGGGCTGTAAATCGACGGTTTTTTCTTTCTCCCTAAGGTACTCTTTTACCGTAAATACTGCGAATATCAAAGCAAATACAAAAAGAAACAATTCGGTCACAAGATACGAATCAAAGGTTCCCTGGATAACTACCATCACTCCGTCCATGACGGCATGTAACAATACGGCGAGTAAACACAAAACAAACTTCTTGTCTTTAACGGCACGATAAACAAGATACGACGCACATATATGGAATGTGATCGCGCTCACTCTTTCAAGTCCGCCCCATAAGAACAATGTAGGGCTTGAGTTCCAAAGGGGAGATAACTGTACAACGAATTTTGTCTTCATCTCGTCATTCATACCCGTTGCCAGAAGGCTTCCCTGTCCCGCATTTAACATCATGGATATGACCAGATTTGAAATGCTTGATAATCCGGTGATGAGGATACTCTCGATACCGCCGTGTCCTATTCCGAACATGATGCCTTCCTTTTTCGTGATATATTTCTTCATGAAAAGGATCATCACTATATATCTTCCGAATTCTTCAAACACGCCTGCCGCAAGTCCGCCGTAAACGGCTTTGAAAGGAAGTGCCGTAAAGGCCTGCTGTCCCATAACTTTAAGCAAAACGTTATGAAGGATCGATTCAAGTATCATAGAAAATACGACAAATGTTCCCACTCCGAAAAAGAAGGAAGATATCTTTGCTTTGGTCTTTGATCTCCATACGATCAAAAGAACGATGGGTAAAATGACACTTATAGCCAAAGTAACAAATATGCAAAACAATGTCGCCGAAGGCACTCTATATCTCGATAGATCCATAAGTTCTCTCCTTATCAGATAAACTTAACTGCGGTTCCGAATGCAATGATCTCAGCTGCACCCTGCATAACTGCGGAAGAACCGTATCTTACACCTACGATCGCATCGGCACCCAGTGCGTTTGCTTCATCAACCATTCTCTTTGTTGCGATCTGTCTTGCTTCATTTAACATTTCGGTGTAGGAAACGATCTCACCGCCGACTATCGTCTTAAGTCCCGATAAAATGTCCTTTCCTATGTTCTTTGAGTTAACAACAGTTCCTTTTACTATTCCCAATACCTCAAAATTCTGACCGGGAATCGTTTCAATACTTACGAGCTTCATATGCTTCTCCTTTCTTGATCTCATTGATCCTTTGGGTTAACACCGTCAATGTCATTATGATAAACAGTAACGGCAATGCCACAAACAAAATTGTCAGAGGTGTAGCCATGTGAACGGTTATCGAAGCATAAATCACCATGACGATGGTAAATACCATGAACAGTATAAATACCGCTGCCGCCAATACCGCTCCCGCCATGCTTTTTTTGCTTACGTCGTTTTTCGTAAGATCCACGAACACCGCACCTCCTTTTTCGAGCTTTTTGAGTTCTTCAAGGTACGCCTGCGCATCTACCAGATTGAAATCGGAGACTTCATTTTCAAGTTTGTTGCAAAGCCCGATCATGACTTCGACGTTGTTTTTCTCGTCTTCGAGTCTTTTTGCCTGAGTCTTCATGCAGTCCTCAAATGATACTCCACCGTTTTCAAGCCTTTTGATCTCTTCGATGGGAACGTCGATCTTCCTTAACAGTTTTATCTTCAAAAGACAATCCACATCTTTTAAAGAATATTCCCTGTACCCGTTTTCGGGATTTCGATCGGGATTTAAAAGTCCCTGCTCTTCGTAAAACCGGATATTCTTCTTGGTAATACCCACAAGTTCTTCAACCTGATTGATCTTCATTGATACCTCTAAAAACTATCGGTTGGCCACTCGATACTTGGAATTTAGACCTTCCATAAGGTGGAAGGTCAATAGTTTTTCAAAAATTTTTTAAATAACCTGCCAAGAAAATAGTAGCATGATTTCCTTTCTTTGTCCTTATCCTATTTATTAAGAAAAATAACATTTTATCCGATTGACAAAGCTTTTCATCACGCATATATTTATCTAAAGAAGCAAAGAGGATGTTTGTTGAAGCTGGTCTTCCAGATGTTAAGATTTGTTTATCCAACGGACTAAAGCCAGATACGTTAGCATCATTAATAAGACAAGGTGCAATAATTGATTCAATTGGTTTAGGAGATAACATTGTTTTACCTGATGCTCCAAGAGTAGGTTGTGTGTATAAAGAAGTTGCGATTGAAAATGATGGAATGATAATTCCTAAAATAAAAGTCGCTGAAGCTAGTAA
>JAGCTJ010000162.1 GCA_017963665.1 Lachnospiraceae bacterium
GCCGTAGGCTATTACGACAGCCTTGACGAGATCAAGGAAAACTGGAAACTGGGTCGTGAATTCGATCCCTCCATGACCGACGAAGAAAGAGCCAAACTTCTGAAAGGCTGGAACGTTGCCGTTAAATGTGCACGAGTTTACGGCGAAGAAATGAATAAGTAACAATAAAGCCTCAGAGCATAAGCCCTGAGGCTTTTATATCGGCGGACTTGTAAAAAAGCAGCGTATAAAGTATACTTTTTAATCGGTTGAATAACTATTCGAAAGGGAATGACCATGTGGGAAGATAATGTCAGACGGGTAGTGCCTTACACTCCCGGCGAACAGCCTAAGATACAAAATCTTATAAAGTTAAATACAAACGAAAATCCTTATCCCCCTTCACCGAAGGTGTATGAGGCATTAAAGAACTTTGATGCCGGCGTGCTCAAGAAGTATCCCGATCCTACGGTGTCGATGCTCGCGGGTGCCATCGCAAAAGCTTATTCGAGAGATATTTCCGAGACCTTTGTCGGAGTGGGTTCCGATGATGTGCTGGCCATGGCTTTTCTGACATTCTTTAATTCCGACAAGCCTATCCTTTTCCCCGATATCACTTATTCCTTTTATGATGTATGGGCAGAGCTGTTTAAGATCCCTTATAAGCGCATTCCTTTAAATGAAGATTTTACGATAAATAAAGAAGATTACTTCGTTGAAAACGGCGGTATAGTACTTGCCAATCCCAATGCTCCCACGGGAGTTGAACTTCCTTACAACGAAGTTGAAGAGATAATCGCAAAAAATCACGACTCGGTAGTCATAGTAGATGAAGCATATATCGATTTTGGCGGTCTTTCGGTCATCGATCTTATAGATAAGTATGATAACCTTTTGATCGTAAGAACATACTCAAAGTCAAGGGCTGCAGCGGGCTTAAGGGTCGGATATGCATTTTCCGATAAGAAGATGATCTCGTATCTACAGGACGTAAAGTATTCCTTCAACTCATATACCATGAACACAACATCCATTGTTCTCGGTACTGCTGCGGTTGAAGACAAGGCATACTTTGAAGAGATAAAAGATAAGGTCATCAAGACAAGAGAGTGGACAAAAGAAGAACTTAAAAAGCTTGATTTCTCTTTCGCAGACAGTCACACCAACTTCATTTTTGCCAAGTATAACGGCAATATGAAGCGTGATGATATCGTAAAAGCTTTAAGAGACAGAAGTATTCTCGTAAGAAGCTTTAACGGCGAGAGAGTCAAAGATTATATAAGAATCTCCATCGGAACGGACGAAGAAATGAAGATCGTTATCGATGCTTTAAAAGAAATACTTAAGTAAGGCAGGTTAATCATGTTTAAGAAATATTTTTGGGTATTTTTCATATCAATGCTCCCTCTTATCGAGATAAGAGGCGCGATCCCCTACGCACTCACACAGATCGACAAAGGATTCGACCTTAATCTTCCTTTGTGTTGTATTATAGGTATCATCGGCAACATGCTCCCGGTTCCTTTTATTTTCTTCTTTGCAAGAAAGGTGCTTGAATGGGGCAAGGACAAGAAGATAATCGGAAAGTTCTTTACTTTCTGTCTTGAAAAAGGCCATAAGGGTGGAAAGAAACTTGAAGAGAAAGCCGGAAAAGGTCTTTATTGGGCGCTGTTTCTTTTTGTAGGAATACCTCTTCCCGGAACGGGAGCATGGACCGGCACTTTGGCCGCATCCATTCTCGATATGGACTTTAAGAAAAGCGTTATCGCCGCACTTTGCGGTGTACTTTTGGCAGGTGTGATCGTAGGTCTTATCTGCACCGGAGTTTTGTCGGCACTCAGTTTCCTTTTGTAAAGAAACAGGGAGGCGAACGTGGAAGAATATACTGACTTTGCCTTTTTATACGATGAATTCATGGAAGACACGCCATACGATGAATGGTGTGTCTTTATATGCGATAAATTAAAGTCTCGCGGCATTACCGACGGACTCGTGTGCGATCTAGGCTCGGGTACGGGGGAGATGACAGTGAGGTTAAAAGAAAAAGGTTACGACATGATCGGCATCGACAACTCGGAATCGATGCTCGCCATCGCCAGAGCCAAGGATGACTCCACAGATATACTGTATCTTTTGCAGGATATGCGGGAAATGGAGTTGTACGGAACGGTTCGCGCCATAGTAAGTGTATGTGACAGTTTAAATTACATCACGGACTTTGACGACCTCGTTCATGTATTCAAGCTTTGCAACAATTATCTGGACCCCGAGGGAGTTCTCATATTCGATTTCAATACACGCTTCAAATACGAAGAAGTGATCGGTGACGATACCATCGCCGAAACGAGAGAGGACGCAAGCTTCATTTGGGAGAATTCTTTCGATCCCGAAACTTCTTTAAACGAATACGACATAACTTTCTTTACCAAAGAAGAGTCGGGGCTTTACAGAAGATTCACCGAGACACACATTCAAAGAGGATATACTCTTTCTGAAATAAAAGAAGCGATCAAAAAAGCCGGAATGATATTCGAAGAGGCTTACGACGATTACACCGGTTCGCCCGCAGACGATGAAAGTGAGCGTATTACCGTTATAGCAAGAGAATGCGGAAAGAAAGCATAAAAGAGAGATAAAGATGGAAAAGACAAAGGACTATGTGGTATTTGCCACCGCCGCGGGTGCAAGAGTAAGAGCATTTGCGGCTACGACAAAGGACCTCGTTGAATACGCAAGACAAAGACACAATTCAAGCCCGATCATGACAGCGGCACTGGGAAGACTTCTTACCGCAGGCTCGATGATGGGACTTATGCAAAAAGGCGATGCCGATATACTTACCCTTAAGATCGAATGCGGCGGTGAAGCAAAAGGTCTTACCGTTACGGCCGATTCACACGGAAACGTTAAGGGATATGCCATAAACAAAGATGTGATGCTTCCTCCCAACAAGCTGGGAAAGTTAGATGTGGGCGGAGCCTTGGGACCGGGATTTTTGACGGTCATCAAAGACCTGGGACTTAAAGAGCCTTATGTGGGACAGACGATGCTGGTAACGTCCGAGATCGCCGAAGATTTAACTCAGTATTTCATGGAATCGGAGCAGACTCCCTCCACCGTAGGCTTAGGTGTTCTTATGAGCAAAGAAAACACCGTAAAAGCGGCGGGGGGATTCATAGTACAGCTTATGCCCGACTGCCCCGATGAAGTAATAGATACCCTTGAGAAGAACATGACAAACATCACTTCAGTGACCGCTCTTCTTGAATCGGGGAAAACTCCCGAAGAGATTCTGGAGTTGATACTTGAGGGTCTCAATCCCGAGTTTACCGGAAAGCATGAAACGAAGTTTTATTGCAACTGCTCAAAGGAGCGTTTCGCCAAAGGTCTTTATTCACTGGGACACAAAGAAATGCAGGAACTCATCGACGAGGGAAAAGAGATCGAAGTTAACTGCAGCTTTTGCGAGAGCCACTATTATTTCAGTATTGATGAATTAAAAGAGATCGAAACACTGCGTCGTTAAACGGCGCAGTGTTTTTATGAAATAATTTTATGATAAATTTATCAAATCCGCGCACATTTTGTATAAGATAAATCAGATGCCTGGGACAAAACTCTTTTTGTCCTCGGAAATGTCAGTTATAACTTCTCCGTCAATTCTGATTTCTACAGGTTTTTCTTTCTTAAGGATACTTAAGATAGGGGATATGAAAATACTGTATTTAACGGCAGGTTTGATCCTCTTTCCCGAAATGTTAAAGATGAGTTTGTCTTTTTCTTCCTTCACTTTGACAGCACAGATGAGCTTTACTTTACGGCCGTTTATTTCGTAGACCCATGAGAATGTACACATCAAAATGAGGGACGCGAAGAAAAATAAAAGACCAAGTTCAAGGAGTCTTACGGGAGTGCTCGTGAGAGCGGCAAAGAATGATAGTTTCCTTGTGTCGGTACTTGGTTTCGGGTCGGTGGACATGCCGTTTGATACGAGGGTGGCGGTCGGATCGTCGAGAGGTTCTTCGGCCTTTATGACGTTAACGGGAACAAGGTTGTCTTCCGAAGTCTTCTTGGCGGGTTTAACGATATCGTCTCTGCCGGTTTTTGCATCTTTTTTTGCAAATTTCGAGATGATGGTGTTTACCTTTTCCTTTGTTTTGTTCTCAATCTTTTCTGCGGTCTCTTTGGCTTTTGATTCTATTTTTTCGGCCGCTTCTTTTATCATGTTGTCGCTTCCGCCAACCTCATTTCCTGTATCGGAGGAATTATTGTTGTCATTGTTGCTGCCAAAGAACGAAGGTTTTTTGTCTTCCTCGGCTTTCTTTCTTGCTTCCTCTTCAGTTTTCTTTTTGGCCTCTTCCTCGGCCTTTTTTCTTGCTTCTTCCTCAGCTTTCTTTTTGGCCTCCTCTTCAGCTTTTTTCTTTGCTTCTTCTTCGGCTTTTTTACGTTTCTGCTCCTCAACTACGGGATCTTTTCCGATCTTTGATACGGTTACGGATGCGGATGCTTCGTTGCCTGCTTTATCTATTACCGAAACGGAATAAGTTCCGTTGGATGTGACGGTCCAGGAACTTTCGGAAGAATACTCGCTTCCTCCGAAGGAGAAGCCCGCGATTCCGGAAAGATCGTCGGATGCGGACGCGGACAGCGTCACACCTTCCTCCGTCCAGTCATCGGTACTCTTGGACAAAGAGACCGTCGGTGCAGTCTTATCTATATTTGAAACGGTGACTGAACCCGATGCTTCGTTGCCTGCATTGTCCCTGACCGAAACGGAATATGTTCCGTTGGAATCGACCGTCCAGGAACTGTTGGAAGAATAGCCCCCTCCGCCGAAAGAATATCCCGCAATACCTGACAGATCGTCCGAAGCGGATGCGCTTATGGATACACCTTTATTGGTCCATTCGTCCGAACCTTTTGAAACAGATACTCTCGGAGCACCGTTATCGATATTTGAAACGGTCACCGGAACGCTCACTCTCTGACCGTTGGAACCCGTAACCGTAAAGGAATAAGTCCCGTTCTTTGTAACGGTTCCCGAGCTTCCGCCACCGCCGCTGAAAGAGACCCCCGTCACGGAAAAAGTGGGATCGCTTACGGATACGCTGCAGCTTACCGTCACCGGTCCTTTTGTCCAGCCGCCGCCACCGCCGCTTGCACTGACCGTAGCGGATGTGCTGCCTTCGCTTCTGCCACAGGACAATTTCTTTACTTTATACTCATGAGATTGGGGAGGACCGGGGGAACGATCTTCAAAAACATAACCGCAACTGTCACACAGATGAACGTACCCCGCATAAAAGGGCTCACATATTTCGGCCATGCAATATTCCATATATCCGTCCGTACGACGTTCGGTTTCCCTTTTGCAGTTCGGGCAATAGCATCGTGCAAATTCTCTTCCGTACACCTGAACGTGAGTGGCCGTTTCCGTTACTTCTTTATAGCAAGCGTCTGAATGAACGTGAGTGAAAGAACCTGCGAAAGCAGGAAGTGAAAAGCCGACAAATGCCGCAACGGGCACCGTCAAAGAAAAAGCAAGTCGCATTGCTTTTTTCAAAAAATCCATAAAAAAATACCTCCATAACAGAATAGACGCAACAATGCGCCGCATCCGTATCGAGATAAGTGTAGGATGATTTTATACCAACAAATTAAGAAAATCCATATGACATATTTAACAAAAATGCATATTTCATTTTTGGACACTTTGCGATACAATCTTCCAATGAACGCGAAAGTACACAGTATGAACATGTGCGAAGGCGCACTTGTTCCGAAGATCATAAAGTTCACTCTTCCGCTGATCGCTTCAGGCATACTTCAGCTTCTCTTTAATGCGGCCGATATGGTCGTGGCAGGAAGGTACGTCGGTGCCAACGCACTGGCCGCCGTAGGTTCCACTTCATCCCTTATAAATCTTTTGGTTAACCTTTTCATGGGCCTTTCCGTAGGCGCAAACGTTTTGGTTGCAAGATTTTTCGGTTCGGGTCAGGAAAAGGACGTAAGTGAAACTGTTCACACCAGCGTGCTCCTTTCCCTTATCTGCGGTTTCTTTCTCGCAGGATTCGGTTTCTTCATGGCGCCAAAGCTTTTGGTAATGATGGGGACGCCCGATGAAGTGCTTCCTTTATCCGTACTTTACATTCGAATATATTTTGCAGGCATGCCCGTGAGTCTTTTATATAACTTCGCCAGCGCGATATTGCGAGCTGTCGGCGACACAAAACGCCCCCTTATCTACCTTACGGTCGCAGGCGTTATAAACGTGATCGCAAACATCATATTTATCGTATTCCTTGGCTTTGGAGTTGACGGCGTCGCTTATGCGACCGTTATCTCACAGACCATTTCCGCCGTGATGGTGCTCATGTCGTTAATCAAGAGCAACGAATGCTACAAAGTGGAACTTTCAAAGCTTCGTTTATACGGCGAAAAAGTAAAACTCATACTTCGTTTCGGACTTCCCGCGGGACTCCAGGGCTGTGTCTTCTCCTTTTCGAACGTGCTCATCCAGTCATCGATCAACTCGTTCGGAGCCGAAGCTATGGCCGGCAATTCAGCGGCCTGCAACATAGAAGGTTTCATTTATGTGGCCATGAACGCATTTCATCACACAAGCCTTTCTTTCACCGGACAGAACTTCGGTGCAAAGAAATTCGACCGCATAAAGAAAGTGTGTCTTACCGGACTTCTCATGGTCTCGGTAGTGGGCTTCGTACTCGGAAGCCTTTCATACATCTTCGGGCCCGAACTACTTGCGATCTATGCCGACAAAGCCGATGCCGAGATAGTAATACACTACGGCATGCGCAGAATGGCAGTGATCATGTTCACCTATTTCACATGCGGAACGATGGACTGTATAGTAGGTTCCATCCGAGGACTCGGCTACTCCATAATGCCTACCATCGTCTCGCTTCTTGGTGCCTGCGCCTTTCGTATCATCTGGATATGTACGGTGTTTCGCTCCGTTCACACTCTCGAATGCCTGTACCTATCCTACCCGATCTCATGGATACTTACGACTTCGGTACATCTGATATGTTTCGTGATTGTCTTCAAAAAAGCCAAAAACCGGTATCTTACTCCCGAAACAGCATAACTCAACACTAACCCGGCCGCGGATCACATGAAAGATCCGCGGCTTTATTTGTGTTATCGGGCATTGATTGACATACACATCAATTAGTGGTAATTTGAAGGTGTGCAAGCGGTTGCGCAAAAGCATGGACATAGCGCAAAAGCACGGGTATAGCTTTAAAGGAGCGGGTTTAGTGAAAAAGAAAGATTTTGCAAAAAAGATCATAGGGGTGGTTGCGGTTATGAGTATGATCATGTCGACGGCGGGTTGCGGAGAAGCAAAGTATAAGTATGAGGCGCCCACGGAACCCGAGGAAGCGGGCATATTTGTGGAGCCGGTAGAGGGAATAAGGGACGATTTTATAAGAGGTGTCGATATCTCCAGTGTCATAAGCGTGGGACAGTCAGGCGTTGTCTATAAGAATAAAGACGGCGTTGAAGAGGATATTTTCAAGATACTTGCGGATGCGGGCGTCAATTATATAAGAGTGAGGGTATGGAACGATCCCTACGACGAAAACGGTAACGGTTACGGCGGCGGAAACAATGATACCGCAAAGGCTGTTGAGATAGGAAAGAGAGCTGCGCAGTATAACATGAAGCTGCTGGTGGACTATCATTACAGTGATTTCTGGGCAGACCCCGCAAAGCAGTTTGAGCCTAAGACCTGGGCGGGAAAGAGTGCCGATGAGAAGGCCGAGCTTGCATATGAGTTTACGCTTGAGAGTCTCAATGCGATTCTTGACGGCGGCGCCGATGTAGGCATGGTGCAGCTTGGAAACGAAACGAACAACCATATGTCCGGGGAAGAGAAGTGGGCCGAGATAAGCAAGATTGTTTCGAGAGGAAGAGATGCGGTCATGGAGACGGGTGAAGCACACAAAAAAGAGATCAAGACAGTGCTTCATTTTACCAATCCCGAGAACTTTGACGGCATAAAGGGGCTTTTAAGAAAGCTTGACAGCTGCGGTGTGCAGTACGATGTGTTCGCACTCTCATATTATCCCTATTGGCACGGAACACTTGAGAATCTTTCAAAGGTGATCGAGTACGTGCACGAGCATACGGGAAAAGAAGTCATGATAGCTGAGACTTCTTATTGCTATACCCTTGAAGAGGGTGACGGTTTTTCCAACAGCGTAAGCGAAAAGGACTTAAACAAGAATTATGCGGCCAGCGTGCAAAGCCAGGCAAACGCCGTAAGAGACATATTTGATACCCTTGTAAAGACAGGAGACTATACACTGGGGGTATTTTACTGGGAGCCCGCATGGGTGCCGGTAGCAAAGGTGGATTACAACAACGCCGACGCGGAAAGCGTACTTGCCGACAACCGTAAAAAGTGGGAAGAGTTCGGCTCCGGATGGGCTTCAAGCTACGCGGGTTCTTACGATAAGGACGATGCGGGCAAGTGGTACGGCGGTTCCTCCTGGGACAATCAGGCGATGTTTGATTTTGACGGCAAGGCGCTGGATTCCCTTTACGTTTTCAAATATTTAAAGTACGGTGCGACGGCTCCTTTAAAGGTTGATTTTGCAAACGATCTTTCGGTCACCGTCAACCCCGGAAGCGAGTTTTCAATGCCCGAGACGGCGGATGTCTGCTACAATGACAGATCGAAGAACGGTCAGGCAAAAGTTACGTGGAACAGCGACGAAGTAAGCAGGATCGATACCGCAAAGACCGGAGAATATACGGTGAACGGAACCTTTGAGGACGGCACCGCCATTAAGTGCACGGTAAACGTGGCCAACGTCAACTGGGTAAAGAACCCGAGTTTCGAAGAGGAAGACCGCTCCATGTGGGAGTTTGAGCACAGAGGCGACACGGTTTTGGACTATCAGCAGAAAGAAACCGATGCGTACACAGGCGAATGGGCAATGCATTACTGGAGATCGTCGGCGGTTGCTTTCCGCGCAAGCCAAACTATAACGGGACTTGCGGATGGCAAGTATTCGCTTTCGGTATATACCCAGGGCGGCGACAGCGGTGCGGGTGCGAAGATGTTTCTTTTTGCCGAAACGGGCGGAGAAACTTATACGAAAGACTACAGCGTGAACGGATGGTGCGAATGGCAGCACCCGGAGATAAAGGGCATCGAAGTCAAAGACGGCACGGTTACCATAGGTGTCGAATTTGAAGGTGGGGAAGGTGCCTGGGGAACATTTGATGATTTCTATCTTTGTATAGAAGATTAGCGGGGGCAGAATGGACAACAAAAAGATCACTATCGATGATGTGGCGAAAGCATTGAACGTTTCAAAGACTACCGTTTCCAGAGCAATATCCGGAAAAGGAAGAGTGGGTGCGACCACAAGAGAGAGGATATTGAGTTATATCGAGGAGCACAACTACGTGCCAAGTGCCATGGCAAAAGGGCTTGCCCAGTCCACCACATACAATATCGGCATCACGATGCCCGAGGATTTCGCCCTTGTGGATCTTCCCTTTTTCCAGAAGTGCCTGACGGGCGTCTGCGAAAAGGCTTCCGAGAACGATATGGACGTGCTCATATCTACCGTCGGCATTACCGACGTCAGCAGACTTGAAAAGCTTGTAAAAAACAGAAAAGTCGACGGAGTCATACTTACCAGAACCCTTACGGATGATCCGGCGGAGGAGCTTTTGTCACGAAGCGGACTTAAGTTTGTGACGATAGGAACGGGAAAAAGGAACGGCGTCGTGAGAGTGGACAACGATCATGAGGCGGCATGTGAAGAACTGACAAGTAATCTTATAAAGCAGGGTACAAAGAAATTTGCTCTCATGTGCGGAAATTCCCTTCACGTCGTAACAAAGAACCGCATGAAAGGCTTTATTAACGCAGTTGAGGCGGCAAAGATTCCCAATAAAGATGCGGTCATATTCGAAGATGTTCTTGATAAGGATATGGAGGCCATCGTCGAAAAGATCGTAGGCAGCGACACGGAGTGCATTCTTTGCATGGACGATGCGATATGTATAAAGGTCATCGACAGCATAAAAAAGAGAGGGCTTAAGATACCCAAGGATATCAAAGTTGCTTCTTTTTACAACTCTACCGTTTTGGAAAGAAACACACCTTCGGTCACTTCCCTTTCCTTTGATGCGACGGAACTTGGAAGAGTGGCCTGCGAGACTCTTATAAAGCTCATAAAAGAGGAAAGCGTTCCCACGAAAACTCTTTTAAAATACGAGGTATTGATGAAAGAGTCCACGAGAAAGACAAAATGAGATGAAAAACCACAACATATAGTGTGGCACATGCCGTGAAAGCTTGTAAAGAGGCGGGTTTTAGGACTTTAGCCTCTTTATTTTTTGCGACAAATCTGATAAAATCAACATATAATTTCACAATTTATGACTTCGGGGTTTGGCGGTATGCGATTGCGACGAAATGCGTCGTCGTGCTAAAAGAGGGGATTACAAATGAACGAAGTCAAAAAGAAGATTCTGATGGTGGACGATGTGGCGTTAAATCACGCCACTGCAAGGGATGTGCTCGAAAGCAACTACGAACTGTACGAGGCACTCTCTGCGGATGAGGGTTTTAAGATACTTGAGACAGTCATTCCGGATCTGATACTTCTCGATATCGTTATGCCTGACATGAACGGTATGGAGATGCTCAAAAAACTCAAAGAAACTCCGGCATATAAGAGCATTCCGGTCATCTTTTTAACGGCGGATACCAGCGCCGAGGCTGAGGTGGAAGGATTCAATCTGGGAATCGTCGATTACATCACCAAGCCGTTTGTGCCTACGGTTATGAAGAAACGTATCGAGACACAGATAGAGCTTGCGGAATATGAGCGTGACCTTGAGAGAAAAGTCGATCAAAAGGTGGAAGAGATGGAGAAGATGTACGATATCATCACCACAAGTTTTGCCGGTCTTGTTGAATCGAGAGACGGCGTAACGGGCGGACATCTTAAGAATACATCCATTTATTTCACTGCGTTTATAGAGCATTTAAAGAGCCTGCCTCAATACAGGACAATGCTTCCGGCCAATATAGTTAAGAAAGCCTGCAGATGTGCGCCGCTTCACGATATAGGAAAGATAGCCATCAAGGATGCGGTTTTGCAAAAGCCCGCTTCCCTTTCAACGGGGGAGTTTAACGAGATGAAGCTTCATGCCCTCATCGGCGGTGAGATATTCGATTATATCAAGGAGCGTATCCCCGATAAGGATTTTGCCGATATAGCAGGAAAGATAGCCCTTTCCCATCACGAAAGATGGGACGGAACGGGGTATCCGGAGGGTCTTGCGGGGGAATCGATACCCCTTGTGGCACGTATAATGAGCATCGTGGACGTTTACGATGCCCTTACGTCGGAGAGACCTTACAAAGAGCCTTTCTCCCATGAGAAGGCCATGGGACTCATTGCCGAAGGCAGCGGAACCCAGTTCGATCCGAACCTCGTCGAAGAATTTCTCTCCATAAGCCGGGTCATCAAAGAATGCCTGCTGGCAAAAGAGCAGATGATCTTGCAAAAGCAGTATTTTACTTCGAAATACACTAATAAATGATAAAGGACCGAAAGGTCCTTATGCGGATATAGTACATCGGTAGTACATGAGCTTCCCAAGCTTAGGAGGCGGGTTCGATTCCCGTTATCCGCTTATACAAAGGATTAGCCGATAAGACTCAACTCACGGTTAATCCTTTTGTTTTACCATCTCATTAATACACTAAAATGAGGGCAAAATGGCTGTAAAGAATTCAAGAAGTGTTGAAGAGGCAAAAAAAGTAATCCGCGAAGCGGGACTTTATATCGTAAAAGAATCCGATTATGAAAGGATACTTAATGTAGCGGCCGACTACTATGAGGAGGACGCTTTGGTTACGTGGCTTTGCGGCGGAAAGTTTCGAAGAGAGGTATTCATGAACATAGTACGTGCCGCCATTTATGCAATGCCCGACACTTTCATATATGCCGACAGTGATGAATTTAACGCACTGGCTATCTGGAACGCTCCCGGTTTTTCGGGCGTAAATGTCCCCAACTATTTAAAGAAGGGTGGATACAATCTGTTAAAGTTGGGCGGTATAAGCCTCATTTTCAGGTTGTTCATATACAACAATTACGCTTCCGGATTAAGAAAACGTCAGACCGGCGGAAAAGACTGGTATCTTTTTGTATATACGGTACGTACCATATCTCAGGGACAGGGCTACGGAGAAAAAATGCTCAAACCTATAACCGAATTTGCATGGAAACGAGGCGAGGCATGCTACTCGGAAGTTAACAACGACACCGGTATCGCTATCATGAAACAGGCCGGATTTCAAGTAAGAGAGCAGGGAAAAGTTCCCGGAAGCAACGTTAATCACTACGGACTGATCGTTTAATCTTTCAGAGGAAATATATGTACAATATTGTTTTGATCTTTCAGATAATATGTGCCGTTATGGCAGCGTTATCCATAGGCAGGGTGTTGTCGATGCGAAATTCGCTGAGCTCACGCTACCTTATCATGACTGTGCTCTGTTCGGCTATCTATACATTCGGTTATCTTCAGGAGATGATCTCCACCACGAAAGAGATGGCTCTGGCAAGTTTTACCTTTCAGTATGTGGGACTTGCTTTTCTTGCCACGGGGTATTTTCTTTTTACCTGTGAATATCTGTATATAAAGATACATTCCATCACCAAGTGGGCGATGTTTCTGTTCGGCCTTTTCATACTGGCACTTGTGATGAGTGCGCCGCACCATCACCTTTACTACGCGGACTATTATTTCACCACCGAGGGATTGTTCCCGCATATCGTGACTGAAAAAGCTCCGATATATTGGACATTCCTGATCTTTGAATCCTCGTTTCTCCTTGCATGCGCGGTACTTTTTGCATCAAGGATATCCGCTTCCCGTGAGTTAAGAGTGAAGAGGCGCATGTTCTTACTCTTCCTTGAATCGCTGATTCCCATCGGAGGAACAATCCTTAACATTACCGGGTTTTTCCAAGGCTTCGAGGTGGCATCATCGACGGTTACGATCATGGCAACGCTCATGACGTTAACGATCACAAACGGCAAACTGGTGGACGTACGTGCCACTGCTTATACAAACCTTTACAGAAACCTGGGAACCGGCATCATAATCGCAGACAGTCTGGGCAATTATCTTGACTCGAACCTCGCGGCAAAGATGACGTTTCCCGAACTTCACGAAATGAAAGTCGGAACCGACCTTCGTGAACTTCATGCTCCTTTCTTTGAAGGCGTCGGAGAACATTACTTTGAAAAAGACGGAAGCTATTACGTTATCACGTGTATGCGACTTTTCGAGAGAGGTTCCAACATCGGCTACATCATTTCCGCAAACGACGTTACGGAAATGCGTGAACGTGTCGAGGAAATGAGGATGCTCAAGGAAGAAGCCGACATCGCCAACGAAGCAAAGAGCCGTTTTCTTGCCAACATGAGCCATGAGATAAGAACGCCTCTTAACGCTATCATCGGTATGAGTGAGCTTTCCGAGAAGGAAGAATCCCAGGAAGTTATAAGAGATTACATAGATCAGATCAAATCAGCCGGAAAAGTGCTTGTTGATATAGTAACCGACGTTCTTGATATTTCGAAGGCCGAATCGGGCAAGCTGGATCTTAATCCCACCGAGTACGATCTTTGGGAATTTTTAAACTCCGTTATCAACATAACCAACATGCGTATCGGTGACAGGCCCATCGAGTTTATAGTCGACATCGATCCGAACCTTCCCAGAAAGATATACGGCGACGATGTCAGACTTCGCCAGATATTCATGAACTTACTGGGCAACGCCGAGAAATATACCACATCCGGTTTCATAAAGCTTACGGTTGACGGCGAATCGGACGGCCAGACGCTCGTCCTCGAGGTCAGTGTCGAGGACAGCGGACGAGGCATAAAGGAAGAGGATATGGATAAACTCTTCAAGCCCTTCTCCCAGGTTGACACCGCAAAGAACCGCGGCATAACCGGAACGGGACTCGGCCTTAACATTTCCGCACGTCTTATCGAACTTATGCAGGGAACCTATTCCGTCAAGAGTACTTACGGAGTGGGAAGTACCTTCTCATTTACGGTCAAGGAAGAAGTCATTGCCCTTGCAACCCTTGCAAACGGGGTTAAGCGCGAACCTGTCAAAGTTACGAAATTTGCTTCTTTCTACCTGTACGGAAAGAAAGGCGTTCTTGAGGAAAAGCGGGAGGAAGAAAAGAAAGAGGCAAGCGAAAAGAAATATCCGGATGCCAAAGTCCTGGTGGTTGACGACAACAAAGTCAACGTCAAGGTGCTCTGTGCCTTCCTTAAGCGTTTCGACATCAATCCCGATACCGCACTTTCGGGTGAGGCGGCCATCGAAGCCGTGGAGAACAAAGAATACGATCTTGTACTCATGGACCACATGATGCCGGGCATGGACGGCATAGAGGCAACTAAGAGGATAAGAGCGCTGGGCAATCCATGGTGCAAAAACATGAAGATAGTTGCCTGCACGGCAAACGTGTTAAAGGGAATAGAAGAAGAGTTCAAAGAGGCGGGCATGGACGGTTTCTTACCGAAGCCCATACAGATGGACAGCTTATCAAAGCAGCTCATGATGAATCTTAAATAAAGAAAAGGCGAGGATCTGTTCCTCGCCTTTATTGTTTGTGTGTTTAGTTGTTTACCGACGTACAGCTTAAACTCTTTACTTCGCCGCCCTTTTCAAGGAATGCGTCGAACTCGTCGAGAGTGATCTCGTGGTTCATTCGAACCGTGAGGTTATAGGTTGCAAAGCCGTCTTCTTCAAATTTAACTTTACTTTCAATAACCTTCGCATTTTGCTCGTTTAAGTATTTGTGAAGGTTATCTTTGAATTCAGGCGTATTCTTTGCGGTGAATCTTAAGTGGTAGGTAGAGATCGTATCAACGTGAGTGAATCTGTGAATGACAAGCTGCATGATCGTGATGACGACCGTTGCAAAGATGCCCATCACATACATTCCGGAGCCAAGAGCGATACCGATACCTGCGGTTGCCCAAAGACCGGCGGCAGTGGTGAGACCTTTGATCGCATTGCCGTTGTGGAATATAACGCCGGCGCCTAAGAAGCTGACACCGCTTATTACCTGGGCTGCGATACGCGCGGGATCGGCACTTCTGACGCCTGCAAGCGCGCTTGCGGTTTCACTGCCGAGATCCGAGAAGCCGTATTTCGAAACGATCACTACGAGAGCTGCGGCGCAGCAAACTATAAGGTGTGTTCTTACGCCCGCTTCTTTTAAACGCATGCTGCGTTCAAATCCGATCGTTGCTCCACATATGCATGCAACAAGGAATCTTAAAGCAAATTCTCCGTACTGGAGCCATGAATAATCATCTATTATGTATTGAATTGCGGCCATTTCTTCAGTTATCCTCCGGGATAAATATCTCAGTTAAGCGAAAATCTTGCACATTGCGCCGAATCGGGTGTGGGCGTGCAGAAAAACCGCTTGACTTCGGTGTTTTCATATATACGTTCGCAAAGCGATAAAGCTTTGGAAGTTGTTTCTTCGTTCCATAAAGGAGTGGTGGAGAGCGAAAGGAGCGAAAGGACTCCGGTAGGCTTATCCATCGTCTCGACTTTGTCAAAGGTGTTTCTTCTAAGACACATGATCGATCTGACTTTATAGGTGCCCGTATCGGTTTCTTCGTGCATGCGGCTCCAGGGAGTGGGCAGGGAGATGACCTCGCCGTCTGCGGGCTTTAAAAGCGTGAAATCATCACTTATCATAGGCGAATTAAACGACTTTGACCAGAGCTCCGCCTGAGTCGATTTGCCTGTTCCCGGAGTGGCGGTAAAAAGAACGAGCCTGTCGCCTTCAAGCACGGACGAAGCGGATAACATGAGCATTCCGTTATTAAGGGCATTGATAAGGAACGGGTCGAAAAGCGCGAGCATGAACTCTTCTTTAAGCGTATCGTCGTAGGGCGGAAGAGAAAAGATGTTTGTTTCACTGCCGTCTTTAAGAACGTGTATTTCCCTTATTCGTTCGGTTTTTGAGTGGATCAGGATATATTCTTTGTCAGCGTCCAGAACGGTTACGTTTTTATTGCGAAGTATCACATTTCCGTTTTCGGTATAGGAGGGAAGTCCTATCCTGAAACGTACTATCACATCGGGCTTTTCAAATTCACCCTTGAAAGGGACCAGCTTTTCAAAAAGAATATCTTCCTCGGTCTTTATCCGAAGTCTGACACCCGCTATCTCGATATCCGTATTTATAAAAACATCTTTTCCGACGGGAACATCGTCCGAAAGGATCATACCCAGCGCCATGAGCTTTGAGGTAAAGGCAAAAACGTCCGAAGAAACCGCTTCGGCATCTTCTCTTTCGGGCATATAATGCTCCAGCACGAGTCTTATGAGATGCTCGCGTTTCATATCCGTAGCCAGTGTCTCCCAGATGAATTCTCCGCGCTCATTTATCATAAGAGCTTTTCTCATATCCGAGGCCGCCTGACCCGTTGGAATGAGGAAAATATCGTTATCGATTTTCTTTAAAATGAATAGATCGTTTCGCCTCATGGTTTAACTATAACAAGATTTTTATCCCGCTACAAGGAAAAACACGAAAAGAGCTTGAAAACGTTTAAGTGGCGCTATTTTAGGCTTTTCGGAACTTGCGTACCGCTATATGTTATTTTTAACAAAAATGCACAAGAAAAAATATAAATTTTCCACAAAAATGTAATTATTATCCATGCCAATGTAAAAAAAGTATTGCGTTAGAACAAAAAATGAAGTATTCTAAACCTACGAAAACGATTAAGTAGGGCTTTTTCAAGCACTTTTTTATCTTTGCAATTGAAAGGACACTGAATGAAATCCTTTTTACAAAACACCTGGAAGCACAGAGCTCATGTCATACTTGCCCTTCCGGTATTTTTAGTTCTTTTTTTCATAATGTATGTGCCGATGGCCGGTCTTGTTATGGCCTTCAAGACATTCGATTACTCGAAGGGAATATGGGGAAGTCCCTGGTGCGGACTTGATAACTTTAAGTTCCTTATCGCTTCAAAAAGCACATTTGTTACCATCACAAAGAACACGATACTTTATTATATAGTATTTACTTCACTGGGAACGTTCTTAAACGTCGTTCTGGCTATCGCCATCGATCAGTTGTTCTTCAGAAGAATGGCGAAAGTAATGCAGACGATCATGATCATTCCCGTATTTATATCATATGCTGCGGTTCAGTTTATCGTTTACGCTTTCATAAGCACCGATACGGGTATTCTTAACAACACACTGGGAATGTCCACGAGATTTTACTCAACCGCAAGTTTATGGCCGTACATTCTTACGATCGTTAAGATCTGGAAAGATACCGGTTACGGTTCGGTTCTTTACATGTCCGTACTTGCCGGAATCGATTCCGAACTTTACGAAGCAGCCGAGATCGACGGCGCCGGACGCTGGAAGAGAATACTTCACATCACACTTCCCAGCATGGTTCCCATGATCACGGTTATGTTACTTCTTTCGGTAGGTAACGTAATGAGATCCGATACCGGTCTTTTCTATCAGATTACAAGAGACAGCGGTATCCTTTATTCGACGACACAGGTTATCGATTCGTATGTACTCCATGCGATCTTCCAGAACTCGAATTTCGGATTCACTGCAGCGACCTCTTTCTTCCAGTCTATAGTCGGATTGTTGTTAATGCTTTTTGCGAATTGGCTTGTACGTAAGATACAGCCCGAGAACGCATTGTTCTAGGAGGAGGGAAGATGGCTAAGAAAAACACTCAGGACCTCGCTCCTTCAAGACACGAAAAGAAAACGCCGGGACAATACATACTTGCTTTTATACTTTTGGTATTTACCATTGTCACGGCTGCGCCGATCTACCTTGTTTTCATATCGGCTTTCACGGATGAGATGTACATCGTTAAGAACGGTTTCAAGTTCTTCCCGAAAGAGTTTTCTTTCAACGGTATGCACGCCGTATTAAGATACGGAAAGCAGCTGGGAACCTCTTATGCGGTAACATTGTTCATCACGATAGTCGGAACCTTCATGGGACTTCTCATAATGAGTATGTTCGCTTATGCCATAAGCCGTAAGGATTTCAGACTTTCAAGATTTTTATCGATATTTTTGCTGATACCGATGCTTTTCAACGGCGGTCAGTTATCGGGATACATAGTTTTCACGAACTACTATCACTTAAAGGATTCGCTTCTTTTGCTCATCCTTCCCTTATGTACAAGCACGATGAACGTAATCATTCTTCGTACCTACATAGTGAACAGTATTCCCAACGAACTGATGGAAGCGGCGAAGATAGACGGAGCCGGAGAATACAGAACATTCTTCCAGATAACCCTTCCGCTCCTTAAGCCTTCACTTGCCGCAGTCGGATTCATGATGGCAACGGCATATTGGAACGATTGGCAGAACGCTTTACTTTACATCGATTCAAACAGCAAGAAACCGTTACAGCTTTTACTTGTAAAGATCCAGAAGAGTATTTCATTCCTGTTAAGTAACAGTAATGTGCCC
>JAGCTJ010000163.1 GCA_017963665.1 Lachnospiraceae bacterium
AATATATGAATCGAATTCCTTGGCATTAATGAGTAACACTCCGCCAACCTTATAAAGCGCTCCGGCTTCTTTTGCCTTTTCTACCAAGAGTGTTCTGCCAATACAATAAAAACTTACGGCATCTTTAACTCTTATGAACTTCCTTACTTCCTCGCCGTCATCCATCAGTTTGATCAACTTATTGATCGACTTTTCACTTGCAGGTGTCATTATGATTTCCTCCTTAGACTTTTTTTGATCACAGAAAAAAGACACTCTCCTAAAATCTCTTTTAGTGAAAGTGTCTTTACATTCAAATAATCAATATTTTCATTCGTACCAAAAATTTTTGGTATCTTTTTGGTACAGGGCTTTTTTGCCCTCGTCAAATCCGCTTAAATACAGACTTTTTTATCAGTCTATCAACCAGTCGTACATTTCCTGATATTTCAGGGCTGACTTATGCCATGAGAAGTCTGCGGCCATGGCGCGGTCGATCATCTTGTTCCATTCGCGTTTGCGATCGTAGTAGATTCTCTCTGCGTTACGGATGCAGGCAAGCATCTCGTGAGCGTTGTAGTTGGTGAAGGAGAAGCCTGTGCCGCTGCTTTCGAACTCGTTGTAGGGTTCTACGGTGTCCTTAAGGCCGCCTGTCTCTCTTACGATCGGAATGGTGCCGTAACGAAGAGCGATAAGCTGGCTGAGACCGCAGGGCTCGAAGAGCGAAGGCATTAAGAAAGCATCGGATGATGCGTAAACTCTGTGTGCCAGTTCGTCCGAATAGTAGATGTTCGCAGATACTTTCTCGGGATACTTCCAAGCGAAGTGTCTGAACATGTTCTCGTAACGTTCTTCACCTGTTCCCACCACAACGAACTGAATGTTGTCGTTGCACATCTCGTCCATCATGTAAGACACAAGATCGAGGCCCTTCTGATCCGTAAGTCTCGAGATAAGACCGATCATCATTGCTTTGGGATCCTGTGCGAGGCCAAGCTCAGCCTGAAGCTTTGTTTTATTCTTAACCTTCTCTTTTCTGAAGGTGATGGGATCGTAATTGTATAAGAGATTCTTGTCCGTTGCGGGATCGAACTCGTTGTAATCGATACCGTTCACGATACCGCGAAGATCATTTACTCTTGCCTGTAAAAGTCCGTTAAGACCTTCTCCGTAGAAGTCGGTAAGTATCTCTTTTGCGTATGTCTCCGACACGGTTGTGATGGCGTCGGCGTAAACAAGACCGCCCTTTAAAAGGTTTGCGTCTTTGTAACATTCAAGTTTGTCGGATGTAAAGAAATAATCCGAAAGACCCGTCATCGACTGCACTGCCTTAACGTCCCAGCGTCCCTGGAACTTAAGGTTATGGATGGTCATAACGGTCTTTATGTCGTGATAGAAAAGATCTCCGCCGAAACGTTCCTTAAGATATACGGGAATTAGTCCGGTCTGCCAGTCATGACAATGAATGACATTGGGTTGGAAATCTATAAGTTTAAGCGCCGAAAGCACGGCCTTTGAGAAATATGCAAACTTCTCGATCTCAAAAAGAACGTTGTCGCCGTAAGGCTTAAATCCCGAGAAGTAATATTCGCTGTCGATGAAGTAATATGTGATGCCTTCTGCTTCAGCTTTAAGAATGCCCACATATTCGTTCTTCCAGTTGTAATCCATGTAGAAATGGGTCACATACTCCATCTTGTCCTTCATCTCCTGACGCATGCAAGCGTACTTGGGAAGAATGACTCTTACATCAAAATACTTTCTGTCGATACATTCGGGCAACGAACCGACTACATCAGCCAACCCGCCGGTCTTTATAAAGGGAACTCCCTCCGATGCCGCAAAAAGAATCTTTTTCATTACACAACCCGCTTCGGCACACCCAAAACCGTGCCGTAACCTTTCTATTCACTCCAACAAAGTATATCATTTATGAAGACAAAAATCCATGCCCAAAACACTATATAAAGTATGTGTTGCCCCCTAAAAGCAGAATAAAATACCATATACCGCTTATCACGTGCCACAAAAAAAGTACTATCGAAGCAATTACATACAGATCAAAAATGATATTTTTATCTTTAAAAAACCCATGGATTTTTATATCTTTTAACACTTTCAGGGCCGATGCGGTAAAAAGAACAAACAACGCTATCGAATATCCCCATAAGAAGTTTCCGTCTCCGCTTCTGGAGCCTGTTTCACGCAAAAAGAAAACGAGTAAAAAGCCCATAAGCCATATAACAAGGGAAGAACAATATATCTTGTCTTTGTAAAAATCGGTAATGTGAACTATAAAGACAGTCAGAGGGAAAAGTATCGATAAGATAAGCGCTGCCTTGGGATGGTCTCCTCTTTCGCTTAAAGCCACGAAGGGTGCTATCTCATAACCGTTTCCGGTCTCCGCTCCGAAAAATACTTTGCTTTCGATCACGATCACAAAAAGTGAAGGAACGACAGTGAGTGCCCTGGTAAATATACGCATGAACTTTTCTTTTTTGATGATCCAGTCATATAAGAGAAGCAGCGCCATGAAGGGGCAGAAAACCGTGGCAAAGCTTGGTTTGAACGCTGTTGTAACGGCAAGCATGATCGAAAAGAAAACGAGTTTTTCCGCCGTATCGGGCTTTTGAACGTACATGTCCACAAACAGGATGAGGGTTGCAACTGCACATACTCTCATGACGATGTACGTTGAATTGTGCCACATGTTTGCGTTCTGATAACCGATATAGTGCTGTGCGTTAAGGAATTTTACGTAAAAACCCATTACGAAATTGCACATAAAGGCCAGCAATCCAAGCCATGAGTCTTTAACCTTAAACGAGTAAAGGGAAACGATCCTCTTTATGAGAATGTAAGTAAGATATACCGAAAAAACCGTGGATATCGTAAGAAAGCAGGCGATGCCTACGTTCATGAAGGGTGTCTTTGAAAACAAAAGATAAATGTATGAATTGAGACTGTACAAGAATCCGTCTTCCACCGCCATTCTCACATGAACCGATGTGTCCGATGAAAACAGACTCGGAGTCGTTGAAACAAGCTGATTGTAGAATAGATAGAAACAAGCCGCAGCGTAAACGATTAAGGAAGCGGCAAAAATGATCTTAAATGATTTGTTGTCTGTCTGCTTAGATAAATTCATACAAATGTGTCCGTGAATAGTCTTTTATAATGAGTTCATGAGTTCTCTGGCGTTGTCGAGGGCGGCCTTGCTGTTTTCGTCGCCCCCCAGCAATCTGGCAAGCTCTTTTAAACGCTCGTCTTCGTTTGTCTTACGGATCTCGGTCTTAGTCTTCTGATCCTCAACATTCTTCTCGATGACAAAGTGTGTATCGGCCAATGCCGCGATCTGAGCAAGATGTGTGATCGCGATGACCTGATGCTTTGAAGAAAGCTCTTTTAAGCGTTTTCCCACTTCTCTTGCGGTGATACCGCTTATGCCCGCATCAATCTCATCAAATATGAGGGAATCGATATCGTCGACGCCTGCCAGTATGGTCTTTATTCCAAGCATTATCCTTGAAAGTTCGCCACCGCTGGCCACGTTCTTTACAGGTTTTACTGGCTCTCCGGGGTTTGTTGATATCATAAATTCGATATCGTCAAAACCGTTTGCCGAGATCCTCTCTTTATCCGACTCTATCGCAACTTCAAATTTGACCTGTGAGAAATTGAGGCCTTCCAGCGTCTTGATAAGTTCGGCGCCAAACACCTTTGCGCTGCTTTTCCTTACTTCGCTCAATCTTTCTGCCAATGAGCAATATTCGGCCTTCTTTTCTGCGGCTTTCTCTTTAAGCTTTGAAAGATACTCATCTAAGTTCTTTAACTTATCAAGTTCCTCGCTTTTTTCGTCTTTATACTTTAAAACATCTTCTATCCTACGGCCGAACTTGGCTTTCAGAGAGTTGATCGTGTTAAGTCTGTTCTCAAGTCGATCGAACTCTTCGGGATCGTACTCGAGTTTTTCACAGTATTTGTAAGCTTCAAGGGAGAAATCCCCAAACAGACTCTCCGCCTGGGTAAGTATGTCTTTAAGCGCTCCCGCGGACTCATCCAAAGATGCCGCCTTTTCAAGGGCACCGATGGCACGGGAAAGAAGCGATCCCGCATCACCCGAATTTCCGTCACTTATAAGGTTCAAAGCTTCCGAAACGCTTTCTTTTAGCTTCTCTGCCGATGAAAGTCTCTTGTATTCGGCCTCCGCTTCAACGTCCTCACCGGGTTTAAGGTCTGCTGACTCGATCTCGTTAAGTTCGTACTCAAGAAGGCTTATCTCTCGGTCTCTTCCCTCGGACTTAGCCTCAGCCTCGGCAAGTTCGGAAACGGTTTCTTTGTACTCCTTTGCAGCTTTTGCAACCTTTACGAGAAGTTCCTCGGTGTCGTCTTTTGCGAATGCGTCCAGCATCTTAAGCTGGCGCGACGTATTTAAAAGCGACTGGTGCTCGTGCTGACCGTGAATATCGATAAGCGCACCCGCCAGCTCTTTGACCTGCTTCGAAATGACGGTCTCGCCGTTTATCTTATAAATACTCTTGGAAGGCGTGATCTTTCTTGTGATGAGCACAACGTCATCGATGGGAAGATCAAGCTCTTTAAGTATTGCATCTGTCCTTGGGGATGAAGAAAAAACAAGCTCTACAAGCGCCTCATCGGCTCCGCTTCTGATAACGTCACCTTCGGCCCTTGTTCCGAGAGCAAGATTAACGGACCCGAGGAGTATCGATTTACCCGCTCCGGTCTCGCCCGTAAGAATATTAAGCCCTTTTGTGAATTCGATCTCGCAATTCTCAATAAGAGCCAGGTTTTTGACTTTCAAACTTTCTAACATAATGATCCTTTCCGCTCTCCCGGAAAATTAATCATGTTTCAACCAGTTTTTTGATCTTGTCCATAAGCTTTACGGTATCGTCCACCGTTCTTATGGCCATCATGATCGTATCGTCACCGGCTATGGTTCCGACTATCTCGGAAAACTCCATGGAATCGATCGCTGCCGCAACAGCCATCGCCATACCCGATACGGTCTTTATAACAAGAATGTTCTGAGCCATATCCAAAGATATGAAACCGTCTTTTAACACTCTTTTGTACTTGGAATCAAGTTCATGATCCGTACTTTTGTTGACACAGTATTTCTGGCGTCCGTCTCCGGTGCTTTGCTTGTAGAGATGAAGCGTTCTTATGTCACGTGACACGGTTGCCTGCGTTACGTTAAAACCTGCGTCGCAAAGCTTCTCCACAAGTTCTTCCTGGGTCTCTATGTCGTATTTGGCAATAAGTTCAAGTATTTTTAAGTGTCTTACGTTTTTCATCAGCTTAATTTCCTCGAAAGTACCTCTAAAAAGCTCTCGCTCTTAACTTTGACAAACTTCGTACGTTTTTCGCTTCTTTTCACCACAAAGCAGTCACCCGACTCAAGCTTCATCCTTGTTGCGGCATCGGCTGCGGCAACGGCTTTGTATTTTGCACCGCTAACGGGACCTTTTAACTCAATCTTTATCTCGTCCTTGGCGGAAAGAAGAATACTTCTCGCCATGAGGGTATGGGGACTTACGGGGGTAAGTACCAAAAGATCTGCTCCGGGCTCGACTATGGGTCCTCCGGCAGAAAGGTTGTAGCCTGTGGAGCCCGTGGGGGATGCCACGATCACGCCGTCTGCGCTGTAATCCTTTAAGAATTTACCGTTAACGTATATGTTAAAGCCTATTGCTCTGAACTGGTCTTCTTTTAAAACCGCGATGTCGTTTAACGCTCTTACGTGTCCGGCTTCCTGACCCGCTTTGATGAAGGTTCCTTCGAGCATCATTCGCTCTTCGGTCTCATAATCGCCTTTTAAGATGTCGTCGAGCGCATTGTATACGTTGTCGATCTCAACCTCGGTAAGATAACCCATGGAGCCTAAGTTTACGCCCAGAAGCGGTACACTTACGAACATGAAATCTCTTGCGGCTCTAAGCATCGTGCCGTCTCCGCCGAGTACGATGACAAGATCGGGCTCGTCACCTTCCTTGAACTTTTCGGTCGTCTCGTTTGCCATTATCTTGGCGTCATCAAGCAATTCGATGCTGACCTGCTTTCCGCGGCTTTCAAGATAATCCTTGATGCCGTTGGTTATGGCAAGATCTCCGTCTTTGGATTGATTTGTACGTATCAAAAAGCGTTCCATCACTTGTCCAATTCTCCGTGTGCATTCTCCACGGTTTGTGTAATGTTTATCTCCGTATCGGAGTTTTCTTCGTTCTTTTCGATATAAAGAAGGTATTCGATGTTACCTTCGGGACCCTTTACGGGTGAATAATCAAGGCCCAGTATGTTAAAGCCTATCGTGGGCACGTAGTCGACTATCTTTTCAATGACCGACTCGTGAACCTTTTTGTCTCTTACAACGCCCTTCTTGCCCACTTCTTCTCTTCCGGCTTCGAACTGAGGCTTTATGAGACATACCATACGTGCGCCGTCTCTTATGATGTTGACCGCAGGCTCAAGTATCTTTGTAAGGGAGATGAAAGAAACATCCACGCTTGCGAAATCAACAGTCTCACCGATATCTTCGGGCTTCGTGTATCTGAAGTTGGTCTTTTCCATGCATACAACCCGCTCGTCGTTACGAAGCGACCATGCAAGCTGTCCGTGTCCCACATCTATGGCGAACACTTTCTTTGCACCGTTCTGGAGCATACAGTCGGTAAATCCCCCCGTTGAAGCTCCGATGTCCATGCAGGTCATGCCTTTAAGATCGATATCAAAGACATTCATCGCCTTTTCAAGTTTAAGACCGCCTCGGCTTACGTATTTGAGCTTGTCGGCTTTCACTTCAATATTGACTTTTTCGGGATCGAACACTGCGCCCGCTTTGTCTTCGCGCTGTCCGTTCACGAATACGTCGCCGCTCATTATCACGGCTTTGGCTTTTTCACGTGAAGGGGCAAGTCCTCTCTCCACCAAAAGTACGTCTAAGCGTTCTTTCATAAACTACAGTTCTTTAACTATCCTTTCAAGTACGCTCTCTTCGTCGATACCGATTTCTTTTTTTAGTATCTCGACATTGCCGTGCTCGACATATTCATCCGGGATGCAGACGTTTATGAGTTTGCCGGCGAAATTGTTCTCATCAAGGAGATCTCTTACCTTTTCTCCGAATCTGCCCGATCCGACGTTCTCTTCCATCGTTACGATGATATCGTGATCCTTCGTAAGCGAAAGTATCGTCTCCTCGTCGATGGGCTTTGCAAATCTCGCATTTACAAGCGAGCAGGGATATCCTTTTTCTTTTAAAGCGTTCCTTACGCCCTCGGCGGTGCATACCATGCTTCCAAGCGCCACAAGAGCGATCTTCGATTCTGCGTAGATCGTTTCGGCTTTACCGTACTCAACGGGTGCCCTGAACTCCTCAAGTCCGTCGTACGCTATGCCTCTTGGATAGCGGACCGAAATGGGGCCGTCAAAACCTACGGCAAATTTCATCATATCCGAAAGTTCCCATTTGTTTTTGGGGGCCATGATGGTCATGTTCGGGATGGATGATAAAAATGATATGTCAAATATACCCTGATGCGTCTCACCGTCGCTTCCCACTACACCCGCACGGTCTATTGCGAACACTACGGGGAGGTTTTGTATGCAGACATCATGAAGTATCTGATCGTATGCTCTTTGCAAAAACGACGAATAAATGCAGACTATCGGTTTAAGTCCGCCTGCAGCAAGACCTGCGGCGAATGTTACGGCGTGTTCTTCGGCTATTCCCACATCGAAAAATCGCTCAGGATAGACGTTTCTGAAACGCTTAAGTCCGGTTCCGTCCGCCATGGCCGCCGTTATCGCAACCACTTCGGGGTTACGGTCGGCAAGTTTCATCATTATGGTAGAAAATACATCCGTATAATTTGCTTTCGTTCTCGGATGGCTCGGAAGTCCGGTCTCGATAACGAAAGGCTCGGTTCCGTGGAAACGTGCGGGATGTCTTTCGGCGGGAGTATATCCCTTACCCTTCTGGGTGATGACATGCACGAGCACGGGACCCTTTTTTCTTTTTGCATCTTTTAAAAGTTCTCTTACGGCATCTATGTCGTGACCGTTAACAGGTCCGAGATAGGTAATGCCCATATCTTCAAAGAACATTCCGGGGATGACCATGCTCTTTAAAGTAGATTTGGTCTTCCTGATGGTCTTTACGACGTTGGCACCGCCGGGAATGTTCATAAGTTTCGTAAATATGCTTTCCTTAAGGTCAAGATAGCCGTCGGCCGTTCTTATACCGTTTAAGTATTTGCTGACACCTCCCACGTTCTCGGAAATGGACATATTGTTGTCGTTAAGAACGATAATGAAGTTTGTCTCCAGCTTTGACGCGTTGTTAAGCGCCTCATAAGCCATACCGCCCGTTAACGAACCGTCGCCGATAACGGAAACGATCGTGTGATTCTCGCCCCTTAAGTCTCTTGCCTTTACAAGTCCAAGTCCCGCGGAGATCGAAGTCGAACTGTGGCCTGTGTTAAAACAGTCGCAATCACTTTCAATACGCTTTGGGAACCCGGCCATACCGCCGAATTTTCTTAATGAATCAAAGCCCTCTCTTCTTCCCGTAAGAAGCTTGTGAGTGTAGGACTGATGTCCCACATCCCAAATGATCTTGTCTTTGGGAAGATCAAGTGAAAGATGAAGCGCCATCGTAAGTTCGACGGCTCCGAGGTTTGAGCCTAAGTGTCCGCCGGTCACGCTTATCTTCTCTATGAGGAACTGTCTGATCTCATCGGCAAGTATTGGTAACTTGTCTTCGGGTATCTTCTTTATGTCGTTTTCGGATTGTATTCTGTCAAGATACATTTATCTACCTACTTGTTACGGTTTATGAGATAAACCACAAGTTCTTCCAAAAATTCGTTTCTGTTCTTAAACTTCTGAAGACCGTCGAGTGCCTCTTTCGAAAGTCTGTCGACGTCTTCTTTTGCTTTCTCCATGCCGTATAACGACACATACGTAAGCTTTCC
>JAGCTJ010000164.1 GCA_017963665.1 Lachnospiraceae bacterium
AAGAGGACGGTTAAAAAGCCTGTACCCGGCAAAACGGTAGGGGCTCCGAAGATAAATGTTCCCGACAACGATGCGGATGTTCAGAGTGGGGATAAAGGACCGGAAGTGGAACTGTATTTTGACAGGGACAATGAAAGCCGCAAAAATAAGAACGATCAGATAAGAAAGATGCACGAAGAGGGCAAATCCAACATGGCCATTGCCAAAGAATTGGGACTCGGAGTCGGAGAAGTTAAACTCGTGATCGATCTTTTTGCCAATAAGAAGTAAAGGATAATATATGAATCTAAGGTCATACTCCCGCGGCATAGGCGCGGGACTTGTTTTGGCAGCGCTTGTTCTGGGATTTAGTTCCAAAGAAAGATTAAGCGATGCGGAAATCAAAAAACGTGCTGCGGAACTGGGAATGACGGAATCGGCGATACTTACCGAATCGGTTAACAAGGAAGAAGAAACAAAATCATCCGTAAAAGAGTCGCAAACTTCGGATGATAAAAACACAACTTCCGTAAAGACCGATGACGTCAAGAAGGAAGATACGTCAGTCAAAACCGATGATGCGGATAAAGAGCCGACATTTATCGAACCCGACAAAGAAACCGTTCCGCCTATAATAAACGAAAGCGAAACCGACAAGGAAGGCGAGAAAGAATCCTTAAATAAGGATATCGTCGAGGAGACAAACGAGGAAGAAGTAAATCCTCCCGCCATCAATCCACTTCCTTCGGATGAGAAAGGCTTTATTCCCGGCGAAGACGGAGTTGTGATCACGGTGATCAGAGGCGACAGCTCCGTAAGCGTGGCAAGAAGAATATATGAAGCCGGCCTTATCGAATCAGCGGTGGAGTTTGACAAATACTTATGCGACAACGGTTATGACAAAGTTATAAGTGTAGGAACGTACAACATCGAATACGGAATGGATTTCGATGAAATAGCACGTGTTATCACACGCAAAAATCAGTAAAGGGATTTGGACGGGGTGTCCTAAACAGGGTGAGTATATGAATTACAAAAATTTCTTTAATGAGATCGGTATATCCGACGAACAGACTTTAAAAAGGCTTGAAGAGATCAAGCAGGAATATTTCTTCGGTGAAGATAAAGTCTATTTTGATGCCGGTGAAGACATGGGATACATCATGGACACCGGTAACTACGATGCCAGAACAGAAGGCATGAGCTACGGCATGATGATATGTGTGCAGCTTGATATGAAAGAACAGTTTGACCGTATATGGAAATGGTCAAAGACATATATGTACATGACGGAAGGCTGGGCTGAAGGATATTTCGCATGGTCTTGTCAGACGAACGGTACCCCCAATGCAAACGGTCCCGCTCCCGACGGAGAAGAGTATTACGCCATGGCGCTTTTCTTTGCATCCGCGAGATGGGGTGACGGAGAAGGCATCTTTAATTACTCCGAGGAAGCAAGAAAGATTCTTTCTGCAATGGTTCACAAAGGAAGCGAGAAACGCGAAGGCGCTCCGATGTTTAACCGTGACAACAAACAGATTCTTTTTGTTCCCGGTTGTCCTTTCACGGATCCTTCATATCACCTTCCTCACTTCTACGATATTTTCGCGGAGCGTGCATATGAAGAAGACAGAGAATTTTTTAAAGAAGCAGCGAAGGCAAGCCGTGAATATCTTGTAAAGGCGTGCCATCCCGTTACAGGATTTTCTGCCGAATATGCCGAGTTTGACGGACGTCCTCTTCAGAAGCCCATGCCTTGGATGGATATGCGTCACGACTGGTTCTATTCTGATGCATACAGAACGGTTGCAAACCTTTCTCTGGATCATATCTGGGGCGGCGAAGACCTGGGGCAGTTCGCAGCATGCGAAAAGATACAGAAAGCACTCATTAACGATTTGAGAGCAAATGATTTCGGTATATACGAAATAGACGGTACCCGTACCGGCGATGAATATGCGGGTGACAAAGCACTTCATCCGGTAGGACTCATGGCTACAGTTGCAGAGACTGCTGCGGTTACCGGTATCACGGATCTTTCAAAAGAGTGGCTTACGACGTTTTACAACACACCGCTTCGCAAGGGCGAACGCAGATATTACGACAATTGTCTGTACTTCTTTGCATTTCTTGCACTTAGCGGAAATTACAGAAAGTATTAGCATAAATTGAAAAAATTACGGCAAGCGATAGGAAGAAAACTATCGCTTGTTTTTTTATGATTAATTCAATATGGAGGGTTTAAGCATGACAGATATCAGTTTACAGCCGAAAGCGCCCAAGGACCCAATCAAAAAAGGCGCTTCGTTTTATATAATGCGCGGTAAAGACATTTTCGCACAGCAATGGCCCGGCGGCAAAGGAATGCAGCCGATCTATGAAAGCGACGGAAGGCTTGAGAGCAGCGCCCGTCTTGTGGGAAACATAGAAGACGAAGAGATCATCGCTCTTTTGGGCAGTACCGAAGGCTTCAAAAAACTCATAAGGCAGATCGGTGTTTCAATAGAGGCCGAAGATCTTAACGAATATGTGGATTTCTGTTTCCAGATGTACGGTCACACAGACCCTTACGTTTCCGGTACAACCATAAGAAAAACGGTAAAAGCCGACGGATCGGAAAGTCTTATAAATCTTGATGAAGTTGAGTGGTCGGATGATGACAATATTCCCGGACAGATAAGATTTGAATTTTCAAGACCGGGGATCGCCGCAAAAGCATCTGTAAGATTTTACTTAAATGACGGCTTCAACGCACCCGAACCCGAAGAAGAAGAGGTCGTTGATTTTAACTCGGAAGCATACAAAGCGATCGTAAAGCAGTCGCTTATGATAAAGGGCAACACATACAGAGTAAAAAAAGCAATCGAAAAAGCGAGGTCCGGCAAGGATACATGCGTAGCTTTTATAGGCGGTTCCATAACACAGGGCGCGGGAGCCATCCCCATCAATACGAACTGCTATGCAAGAAAAGCATACGAAGGCTTTTGTGATGTTGCGGGTGTCAAATACGATACAAACGTTAATTATGTTAAAGCCGGTGTCGGAGGAACACCTTCGGAACTTGGACTTACAAGATATGAGATGGATGTTCTTGAATACGGAAAGAACGTACCCGATCTCGTGGTGGTCGAATTTGCGGTAAACGATGCCGGAGACGAGACCGGAGGAAGATGTTATGACTCTTTGGTAAGAAAGATTTGGAACGGCCCGGGCAATCCCGCGGTAGTGCTTCTTTTCTCGGTGTTCCAGGACGATTACAATCTCCAGGAAAGACTTCTTCCGGTAGGAAAAGCTTATGATCTTCCAACCGTAAGTATAAAGGAATGCGTAACGCCTCAGTTTTACTTAAAGGCGGGGGAAGGCAGAGTCGTATCAAAACTTGCTTTCTTTTACGACTGCTATCATCCCACCAACACGGGACATCGCATAATGGCCGACTGCCTTATAAATATGTTTAAAGAAGCGGATGTTTCGGCTCCCGAAAGCGATACCGATTTAAATAAGATCACACCTCCCATAGGCGGTCAGTTTGAAGACATCATTTTCTTTGACCGCAAGGTGAATACGGTCGGTGCCGTCATAGATTGTGCAGACTTTACAAAAGACTCCGACGAGATCCATTACGCGGAAAGAAAGATGGACCTTTTCGGTTCAAAGGAATTCCCCAACAACTGGATGCATGACGGAGGTCCCGACAAGCCTTTCACGGTGGATGTTGAGTGCAAATCACTCATGATCGTTTACATGGACAGCGCTTCACCTTCTTTTACGAATGCAAAAGTTTACGCCGACGGAGAAGAGAAGATCACCATCGATCCCCATATAGTGGGCTGGACTCATGCAAACGCTTTGATAGTATTCGAAGAAGAAAAAACTTCAAAGCATCATGTCGAGGTTAAACTTGACGATTATTCAAAGAAATTTACGATTTTAGGTTTTGCGGTTGTAAAATAACCGTTTTGGAGAAAGAAAATGCCGTTAACAGAGATCAATCCCATAACCAAATGCGATTATCCCGATCCCGATGTAATAAGAGTCGGAGATGTATATTACATGGCCAGTACGACGATGTATTTTTCCCCCGGCGGAGCAATACTTCGTTCCTACGATCTTGTAAACTGGGAGATCGCGTCATATCTTTTCGACGTTTTGGACGATATCCCCGAAGAACGACTTGAAAACGAGCGCACCAACTATGCCGGAGGCATGTGGGCACCGACGCTTCGTTATCATGACGGAAAGTTTTACTGTGCTTTTGTGAGTCACTTTACACAGACCACATATCTTTTTGTTTCCGATAACGTTGAAGGACCTTGGGAAAAGAGAAAGATCGAGGGATACTATCACGACTGTTCGCTTCTGTTTGACGATGACGACAGAGTTTACATCGTATACGGAAACAAAGAGATCTATCTTACCGAGTTAAAGAAAGATCTTACCGGACCTTTGCCGGGAGGAGTCAACAAACTCATCGTAAAAGAGCCCGAAGGCTTTGAAGGACTGGGATATGAAGGATCGCACTTTTATAAGATAAACGGAAAGTATTACATTTTCTTCATACATTGGCCCAAAGGAATGATGAGGACCGAAGCGGTGTTCGTTTCGGATAAAGTTGACGGTGAGTACAAAGGTAAGAACGTATTCTCCGATGACAGGGGCTTAACCGGACAGGGCGTCGCACAGGGCGGTATAGTGGATACACCCAACGGAAAATGGTATGCAATGCTTTTCCAGGACAGCGGTGCCGTGGGACGTATACCGATCCTCGTTCCCGTGACGTGGGAAGATGACTTCCCTGTATTCGGAGTGAACGGCAAGGTTCCCAAGAACTTTAACGTAGCAGGGAGCCGTCCTTACTACAGATATGAGCCCTTATATACTTCCGATGACTTTAAACCGGTACCCGGTGTACCTTACAAATTGAAACCCCAATGGGAGTGGAATCATTGCCCCGACAATTCTTTATGGGAAGTAAAAGAAGAGGGCGGACTCGTTTTAAGAACGGGAAGCATAAGCTCGAATCTCACGATGGCCAGAAACACTCTTACTCAGAGAATGATGTGGCCAAGATGTGAAGCGGAAGTCACCGTTGACGCTTCCAAGTTAAAAGAAGGTGATGTCGCCGGTCTTTGCGCACTTCAAGGTGAGTATGCGTTTCTCGGAATAACGATGAACGCCGGTGTATACTATCTTATGAAGGTAGAGCACATAAACGAAGATCCGACCTTTAAGATCGGAACCTCGGGCGGAGATTATCTTCCCGGAAAGATGGTGGAAAAGATAAGACTTACGGAGCCGAAGCTTACACTTTGCCTTAAGCCTTCGTTTGAGAATATGGCCGATAAACTGGATTTCTTCTATTTAAAAGACGGAAGGATGGTTAAAGTAGGCAATCCGCATAAACTGTATTTCAGACTCGATCATTTCACGGGATGCAGATTCGGTCTTTTCATGTTTTCAACAAGAGAAGCCGGAGGAGAAGCGGTGTTTACGGATTTCAAATATCACTACGAACAGTAAATAAGGTAAAAAGAAAGAAGTACGCGAGAGCGTACTTCTTTTTAAGATTTCTAGAGTGAACCTCTGTAGCCGGCCCCCGTATGCTTCGAGCGGTATTCGCTTGGGGTACATCCTTTGTGCTGCTTGAACAGACGGTTGAAAGTTGAGATGCTTGAAAAGCCTGCCTGCATTGCAACATCGGTTATCGAGTAATCGGGTATGGCCAAAAGTTCTTCGGCGGCTTTAATACGTCTGTAGCAAAGGTAGTCGCAAAACGTATAGTTTGTATAGATCTTGAAAAGTCTCGAAAAATGGAATTTGGAAAATCCCGCCTGATTGGCTATCGTATCGAGACTGATGTCTTCGGTATAATGTGAATCGATATATTCCAGAGTCTGGTTGAACTTCTGCACATATTCTTTTTGCTTGTAGGGCTTGACGGTCGGGAAGAGTTCTTCGGCGTGAATGTGATTTTCCGCAAGCTTTACAAACATATCGATGAGCCTTGCCTGGATGACGAGCTCGGAATATTCACTGTTTTGGAAATATTCGTTGCGGATCTGGACAAGTATCTGATAAATATCGTCGTATACAAGCGGATATGTTTCTTTTGTGATATGAAGAGGGTGCGTCAGCAACGACTGTATGCCTGCAAATCCGCTGATCTTGCTTATTATGGAAATGTTCATAAGGAAGATAAATCTTTTTCCCGAATCGGGAGCCATAAGCTCGTGGACTTCTCCGGGTGGAATGATGAATATATGACCGGGTTCAAGATGATATTCGACGGAACCTATGATTGCGTCGTACCAGTTGTCCATAGGAACGATTATCTCGAGAGCGGAATGCCAATGAGAATTGAAACCTACCGGAAGGTCGTTTAACCAAATACGGTGAAGAGAATTGGACATAAACGTAACGTGCTCTTCGCTGTTGGCAGCGATGAGACGTTCGCGATAGTCGGAATTTACCGAATTGAAGTTATCATAGTTGTTTTTATCGTTATTTGTGATAGGGGGCATAATGTCTCCGTTATTTACATCTATATATAAGAAAAAAGTAAAATTCCAAGTGGCATGATAATTGTATATCTCAGTTATTAAAAAAGCAATAAAAAGGAAGTCTCATTTTTGTGCAAACGGTCATTAAATTTTTATAAAAAGCGTTAAAACAGTGACAAACCGCCATATGATTCTTAAGGAATAGTAAATTTTTACACTCGAAAGTGGTAAATATTGCGCAAACGTTGATTAAAAAATAGCATTATTTAATAAGACATGACAACACCCAAAATATAGTATGTTGTTTATAAGTAAGAAATTGCGCTTTTTCGCAATTGTATGTGTGGAGGATCATATGAGTAAGAACACCAAAAAGGTTGTGATCACATTAGCGGTACTGGCAGGTTTTGTGCTGCTTTGCTTCCTTTTATCTCTCGGAAAGGTTGATAATTTCAACGACAAGTACGCAGGGCAGGATCTTTCCACAGACGTAGCGGGACTCGAAAGGACCGGTACTTACTCAGGTTATATCGAAGAACATTCCGATGCGAAGGATGCAGGGAAGACGATTGACGTCGATATCTTCAAATTCACATCCGAAGGCAATGTTACCGTAGAGAACAATTACGAAGGCGCCGAAAAGGCATTATTTACAGACATCGAATCAAAGGCTTCGTGGGAGATCGATATCCCCGAAAGCGGTTTCTACAATATTTATCTTGAATATCTCATCCCCAAGTCACGAGGCGTTCAGGCTGAGAGGGGAATCCTTATTGATGACGAATATCCTTACGAAATAGCAAAGAATATAACTTTCTCCCGAATCTGGACAGACGGCGGAGAAAAGAAGATCGACAACCAGGGCAACGAGATCCGTCCCACGCAGGTTGAGATCTTTGACTGGCAGTCAAAACTCATAGAAGACGATATGGGTTATGTTAACGAGCCTTTAAGATTCTATTTTGAAGAGGGCAAAAGAAAGCTTACTTTCATAAGCGAAAATGAGCCCATGTACATCAAGAAGCTTTCTTTGAACGCTATCACCCAAGAAAAGACTTACGAAGATTATCTTTCTTCCAATCCGAGCGTTGCAGCAAGCGAAACTGCCGCCAACTACTTGAACATAGTACAGGGCGAGGATTCCACAATACGTTCGGAGTCATCTCTTTACGCAAAATTTGACCGTTCAAATCCCACGACTCAGCCAAACTCGGTCACCTATACGGTACTTAACTACGCCGGCGGTGATACCTGGAGAGATAACGGCCAGTGGATAGAATGGGATTTCGAAGTTCCCGAAGACGGTTATTACAATATCATGATCAAAGCCCGTCAGAACTATTCCAGAGGAAACGTTTCTAACAGAAGAGTTTATATCGACGGCGAAGTACCTTTCGATGCACTCAATGAGGTTTCTTTTGACTACAGAAACGACTGGGACTGCAAAGATCTTGCCGACGAAAACGGTACACCTTACAAGTTCTATCTTACAAAGGGTAAGCACACGATAAGACTTGAAGCAACTCTCGGTTCACTCGGCCCCATACTTGAAGACCTTGAGAACTCAACCTTCAGACTTAACCAGATATACAGAAAGATACTTGTATATACCGGTGCCAATCCCGATCAGTACAGAGATTACAAGATCAACATAAATTATCCCGAGATCATGGACGCTATGAAACTTGAGTCGATGAGACTTTTCAAGATCGTTGATGACATGGTCGCTTATTCGGGGCAGAAGGCCGATTCCATCGCGTCGGCCCAGACGGTTGCACAGCAGCTGGAACGTTTCTGCAGAAAACCTCAGAAGATCACTCTTGAGTTCACGTCATTCAAAGATAACGTTACCGCTCTTGGTACTGCACAGCTCAATTTAAGTATTTCACGTCTTGACGTTGACTATATCGCCATATCCGGAACGGATGTAAAGCCCAAGAAAGAAAGAGCAAACTTCTTCACCAAGGCTTGGCACGAGATCAAATCCTTCGTAGCTTCGTTCTTCGTAGATTACAACTCGGTAGGCGATGTTTACGACGATGACGGAAAGGATTCCCAGGTCATCAAGGTTTGGGTTCTTACCGGACGTGACCAGGGTACCATCCTCAAGTCGATGATCGACGATTCGTTCACACCGAATACCGGCATTCCGGTAAACGTTGAGATCGTAGATCAGGGCGCACTCTTAAGTGCGGTTATGGCGGGAAGAGGACCGAACGTAGTTCTCACCGTTAACTCGAACATCCCCGTTGACTTCGCACTTCGTGGAGCATCGGTTGATATAACTCAGTTTGAAGGCTGGGAAGAAGTTCTTTCTCACTACAAGGAAAGTTCTTATGAGCAGTTCAGACTTGACGGAGCCATTTATGGTATACCCGAGACTCAGACGTTCAACGTAATGTTCTATCGTAAAGACATTCTTGATGAGCTCGGACTTACGCCTCCCAATACATGGCAGGAACTTATCGAAATGCTTCCCACCATTCAGGGAAACAACTTATCGGTAGGTATTCCTTCCGCAGCAGGCGCAAGCAACATGCAGGCAGCGAGCACGGCCATAATGAGCAATAACCCCGATCTTTCGATGTACTTCTCGCTTCTTTATCAGAACGGCGGAGATATGTACAACGAGACCGGAACCTATACCACAGTTGATGACGAGGCCGGTATAAAAGCATTTGATGATTACGAGAGATATTTCAACGACTACGGTCTTCCGAGCATTTACGATTTCGTAAGCCGTTTCCGTTCGGGCGAGATGCCGATAGGTATCATCTCTTATCAGACATACAACACACTTATGGTTTCCGCACCCGAGATAAGAGGTCTTTGGGACTTCACTCTCGTTCCGGGAACGGAATACGTTCTCGATGACGGAAGTGTATATCTCGATCGTTCCGACTTCGTGGCAGGTACCGCAACCATGATGATCGATTGCCATGACGGCAAGAAGGAACAGTCATGGGAGTACATGAAGTGGTGGGCAGATCCCGATACGCAGGTTCGTTTCGGACGTGAGATTGAGGCGCTCCTCGGTTCTTCCGCTCGTTACGCTACTTCAAACAGGGATGCATTCTCACAGCTTTCGTGGAGTTATCACGACATTCAGATACTCAACGAGCAGTGGGATTGGACCGTAGGTATCCGTGAGGTACCCGGCGGTTATTATACGGGACGTCATATCACAAACGCACTTCGTAAAGTTTTGAACGATAAAGACGATACCAGAGAGACAATTATCGATTACTCGGTCAAGATAGACGACGAGATCACGCGTAAGCGTAAAGAGTTCGGTATGTGGACCGAAGTTAAACCGATAGGAGAAATGGAAGAATGAAAGAGTTTTTTCAAAAATACGCCATAATGAGAAAACACGACGCCAGGGTCGCATTCAAGAAGATGAAGCGCAGCAAGATGTGCTACCTCTTCCTGGCTCCCTACGCCGTACTTTTCGCAATGTTTTTCATCTATCCCGTTGTAGCATCGATCTGGTACAGCTTCACATACTACAACATTCTGGAAGCTCCACGTTTCCTGGGATTACAGAACTACATATCGCTTATACTTGAAGATGAGATTTTCTTAACTTCGATCAAGAATACGCTCATGATAGCTATTTGTACCGGACCTCTCGGCTACATCGCTTCGTTCGTATTCGCATGGCTCATAAACGAACTTCCCAGATGGGTAAGATCGGTAGCGGTCGTTATATTCTATGCACCTTCGATAGCAGGTAACTGTTACGTTATCTTCTCTGTATTCTTCAGAGGTGACGCATACGGATATGTAAACGCCTTCCTTATGAGTACGGGTATCATCAACAAGCCTATCCTTTGGCTCATCAACCCCATATACATGCTGCCCATATGTATGGTCGTTATTCTCTGGATGAGTCTCGGTACCGGATTCCTTTCATTCGTTGCCGGTCTTCAGGGTATTGACGGTTCACAGTATGAAGCGGGATACATGGACGGTGTAAAGAACAGATGGCAGGAACTTTGGTACATCACCCTTCCCAACATGAAGCCCATGCTTATGTTCGGTGCGGTTATGTCCATTACCCAGGCATTCAGTGTCTGCGACGTTACGATGGCCCTTTGCGGTTATCCTTCAACCGACTATGCGGCACGTACGATAGTAACGCACCTTTTCGACTACGGTTTCTCACGTTTCGAGATGGGTTACGCCTGTGCGATCGCAACGATACTGTTCCTTATGATGATTTTATGTAATAAAGCAATTCAGAGTCTGTTAAGAAGAGTAGGAACCTGATAATGAGTAGAAAGAAAAAGAACGCAGCAATAGAAGAAGAAGTATACGTAAAGCCCCTCATAAAGAGGAGAAAACCCAACAGATCCATCGGCGGCGACATCGCTTTGTACATTTTCCTTGTACTGGTTGCATGTATCATGGCTTTCCCGATCGTTTATGCGGTAAGCGCGGCATTGAAGCCTTTGGACGAGCTGTTCAAATTCCCTCCGCGTGTATTTGCACAGCACCCCACAATGGATAACTTCTCCGACCTTTTTGTTACGATGGGTAAATCGTGGGTTACGTTTTCAAGATATCTTTTCAATACCGCATTCATTACGTTTGTAGGTACCGCAGGACATCTTATCGTAGCTTCCATGGGCGCTTTCGTGCTTGCAAAATACGAATTCCCCGGCAATCAGCAGTTTTTCAAGCTTGTTACCGTGGCAATGATGTTTACCGGTTATGTTACGCAGATTCCCAACTATATGTTGCTTAACAAACTCGGCTGGATAGACACTTACTGGGCAATAATCATTCCCGCATTTGCTTCTCCCATGGGTCTTTTCCTTATGAAGCAGTTCATGGAAGGTCTTCCGACTTCGCTTATCGAAGCGGCTAAGATAGACGGTGCGAATGAGTGGCTTGTATTCAGACGTATAGTTATGCCAAACGTTAAGCCCGCGTGGATGACGCTTATCATCTTTTCGGTTCAGGGTCTTTGGAACAACAAAGCCTCGACATTCATTTATTCCGAAGAGAAGAAGACCCTCGTATATGCACTTCAGCAGATACAGGCCGGCGGTATCGCACGTACCGGCCAGGGCGCAGCCGTTTTGGTTGTTGTTATGATAGTTCCGATAGCAATCTTCATTTTCTCGGAGAGCCAGATCCTTGAGACAATGGCCAGCTCCGGATTAAAGGATTAATTAATAATACGATCGTAAAGAGGATCATTATGAGAAAAGGTTTTAAAAGAACTGTAGCACTTGCATTGTCGGTAGGAATGTTGCTTGGCATGTCGCTTTCTTCCTACGCAACGACGATCGACAGAAGTTATACGTACAATTACGATTACTGGGGGGATGTTCAGGATTCGCCGGATATGTATTCGGTGTGTAAAGTTTTCACATCTACCGAACTCGGTCTTGAGAAGAGACTTAACAGTCCTCAGGGCTCATGTGTTGTGGGAAATCTTTTGTATGTATGCGACACAGGTAACAATCGTATAGCTATCTTTGAAAGAACAAGTCGTGAGTCATTTACTTTTGTTGATGAGATCACTTCATTTGAGGGAAGCGAAGAGCCCAAAACCTTTTCTTCGCCTACGGATATTGCCATTTCCGAAGAAGGAGATTTCTATATAGCCGACAAAGGAAATGCTCGTATCCTTAAGCTTGACAAAGATCTGAATTTTGTTCAGAAGTTCACTAAGCCCATCGACAATTCGATAGATAAGGACATAGTATTCCAGCCCTCAAAGATCGCTATAGATACCGCGGGCAGAGTTTACTGCGTTGCTATCGGTATCAATAAAGGTCTCATCAAATACGAGGCCGACGGAACTTTTAACGGATTCGTGGGAGCTACCAGAGTTGTATTCGATTTCAAGATGTATATCATGAAGAAGATCGCCACTCAGGAACAGCTTAACAAAATGGAATCTTTCGTTCCTACCGAGTATGACAACCTTTATATGGATAAAGAAGGTTTCATATATGCTTGCACAGGTAACGTCGAAGCCGATACCCTTAAAGCCGGAGATGCCGATTCAGTCAGAAGGATCAATCCTCTCGGCGACGACATTCTCATAAGAAACGGTGTTTACTGGGACGGTGATTTCCCCGTATACGGTGACCTCTATATGGGTAACGGCGGCGGTTATTCGGGCCCTTCAAAATTTGCGGATGTTACCGTATTTGACAATGACGCATATGTTTGCCTTGACAGAAACAGAGGCCGTTTGTTTGCTTACGACGATCAGGGAAGAATGATCTGCGTATTCGGCGGTGCCGGCAATATGGATGGGTACTTCAGAAATCCTCTTGCACTTGAGCATATGGATTACGACCTCATCGTTGTGGATCAGCTTGACTGTACGATCACTCTGTTCACACTTACCGATTACGGACGTCTGGTATTCGGAGCAATGGATCAGTTTGATAACGGCGAATATGCAAAGTCCGGAAAGACATGGCGTGAAGTCATGAAATATAACGGAAATTACGATCTTGCTTATATCGGTCTCGGTCGAGCTTATTTAAGACAGAAAGATTACGATAAGGCAATGGATTATTTCGAACTTAAGTATGATGCGGAGAATTATTCCAAGGCTTACAAGAAGCATCGTAAAGAATTTGTTGAAGATCACATCGTTTTGATAGTTATCGTGATACTTGCACTTTTCCTTATCCCTCTCGGAATCGGAAGAATTAAGCTCATCAAGTATCAGATTCAGATCTCGGATGCATTCAAATATAACAACTAACGGAGAAACGGCATGTTTGCAGCATTGAAAAGCAAAGAAAATTGGCAGAGATATTTTAAAAGTTTAAAGTTCTCTCTTTACTGTCTGACCCATCCCATTGACGGCTTTTGGGATCTGACGCACGAAAAACGAGGTTCATATTCGGCGGCCACAACAATTCTTGTGTTGGCTATTGCAGCTTATGTCATAAGACTCAGATATACCAGTTTCATTTTCATACAGGTATACTGGGAAGATCTCAATATCTTTATGTATATAGCCAGTGTTTTGTTGCCTTTCATACTGTTTGTTGTCGGCAACTGGGCACTCACAACATTGTTTGACGGTAAAGGAAGGCTCGGTCAGGTATACATAGCTACCTGCTACGCGATCACTCCTTATCCGCTTATACAGTTTCCGCTAATGTTCCTCAGCAATTTCATTACCGTAGACGAGAGCGAATTCTACTCGGCTATGTATGTAATTTCTATCATATGGGTTTTGTTTATCGGAATACTCGGTATGAGTCAGGTGCATGAATACGGTTTCGGAAAGAACATTCTTTTCCTTGTAGCCACAGTATTTGCAATGTTAGTCATGATATTCTTACTGATGCTTTTCTTCAGTATGGTTTCTCAGGGCGTTGCCTACTTTATATCATTAACAAAAGAAATGTTGTATCGATTGTAAAATAACGGATACGAAAGAGGATCAGTATGAGCAAATTAAATCCAATGAGCGAAGAAAGAAAGCGCGAAATAAAAAACGGCATCATCAAAGAATTGAAGGGGTTAATATTCCCCGGAGTTTTGATCGCCATTTTTGCGGCGTTGGTAGTATTCGTTATAAAATATCAGGAAAGACCGATACCTGAAGAAATCATCGAGGTTAAAGCATATGCCGGGGATGACAAGCCGATCACACTTGAAAATGACAAGATCAAGTTTGTGATGGACCCGATAACGACACACTTTGACGTTACGGTCAAATCTTCGGGTAAAGTATGGCACTCAACCGCAGTGGGCGGCGAAGACGATCCTTTGGCGGTAACCGAAGAAAAAGCAAAGCTAAGTTCTGACTTTTTGCTTACATACGGTACCGAAAGCGGTCTTGACGTTACACTCGATACCAACACATACTCAACAACCAACGGTATATACGAGATAGAGCAGGGCGATGATTATGTTCAGGTAAATTACTCGATCGGTAAAATTTCCAAAGAGTTCATTTTCCCGTTGGCCATAACAAAGACCAACCTCGAAACTTTGCTTGAGAGCCTCGGAAATACCGACAGAGCTACCGTTAAGAGTTTCTATAAGCTTTACGACATCAATAAACTCGGTAAGAAAGACAACAAAGAAGAACTTCTTCAAAACTATCCTCTTCTTGAAACGGAACCTCTTTACATCTTAAGAGATCCCGATGATATGCGAGATGTTAAGAAGAAAATGCTTCAGGGTCTGTTTGAAACGGCGGGTTACACCTATGAAGACTTCTTAAGAGATAAAGAAGTAAACCAGAGAGAAGGAAAGAATACGGCTCCCGTATTTAACGCTTCCGTCATCTACAGACTTGACGGAGACGACCTTTTGGTAGAAGTTCCTTTTTCGTCACTCGAAGGAAAGACCGATTATCCCATATCCAAAATATCGATACTCCCTTATTTCGGCGCAGGCGGAACATCGGATGAAGGTTATATGTTTGTTCCCGAAGGCGGCGGTTCGATAATCAACTTTAACAACGGTAAGAGCAAGCAGAACATTTATTATGCAAACATTTACGGTTGGGATAGAGCGATCGAACGTAAGGATGTGGTTCACTCCACTCAGGCAAACTTAAATCTTTACGGAATATCGCAGGGCAACGATTCCTTTATATGTATAATAGAAAAAGGATCTTCATACGCCGGTGTTACGGCCGATGTTTCGGGCAGAAACAACTCCTTCAACCATGTATGTGCCGAATATACCATAAAGGCTCGTGAAAAGTACGATCTCGGTACAGGTGCCAACGTAGATATGTACGTTTATCTTGAAGATCTTCCTCAGGACGAGAGCATTGTACAGAGATATTCATTTGTAGACTCGGGCGATTATGTTGATATGGCTCATGATTACAGAGCATATCTTGTAAAGAACTATCCCGAACTCGTTGTTCCCAACGATGATGCTTCGACTCCGGTCGCAGTAGAGATCGTCGGAGCGGTTGATAAGAAAAAGCAGATATTCGGTGTTCCGGTTTCAAGACCTCTTCCTTTAACCACCTATAAAGAAGCGCAGGGGCTTATCGAAACACTCACATCGGACGGTATAGACAATCTTTCGGTCAAATACACCGGATGGTGTAACGGCGGAGTAAGACAGAAGGTTCTTCGCAGTGCAAGACCCATTCATTCACTTGGCAGCAAGAAAGATATCAAAAATCTGGCGGCAAAAGCCAATGAACTCGGTGTGGATCTTTACTTTGACGGTATTACTGAGTATGCCTTTGAGAGCAATATCTTCAATGGATTCTTCTCATATACCGACGCAGCCAAGTTTTTAAGCCGTAAACGTGCGGAACTTTATGAATACAGTGCGATCACATATGTTGCAAGAGACGGATTCAAAAATTATTTCCTGCTTCATCCGGATCGTATCGCAAAATACGCAAACAAGCTTACTACAACGGCAAAGAGCTACAATGCGAACGCTTCGTTCCAGGATATCGGGCGCGACCTTTCATCGGACTTTTACAGAAAGAACTATACTTCCCGTGAAGAAGCGATGAATCAGCAGGTTGCCGAACTTAAAAACGCAAAAGATAACGGTGTTAAGGTAATGATCAACTCCGGAAACGCTTATGCGGTTCCCTATGCGGATTTTGTTACAGAAGTAGAGTTAAAAGGTAGCGAATATACCATACTTGACGGCGGCGTTCCGTTTTATCAGATCGCAATGCACGGATATATCAATTATTCGGGCATGCCCATAAATATATGCGGAAACGACTTGGAAGAAGTGCTTTATGCGGCAGAATACGGCGCAGGTCTTTCATTCACGCTAATGGATGAATCGTCATTTACACTTCAGAAGACTCTGTACCCTGAATATTACGGTTCGGATTTCTCGTTGTGGCATGACAGAATGCTTGAGATATACAACGAATATAACGAACGTCTCGGCCATACATTCAATCAGGAGATCACAGATCACGAGATACTTGCCGAAGATGTTACGGTTACAACCTATCAGGACGGAACAAAGACATATGTCAACTACGGCTATTCGGATTACGATGTTGACGGCATAACCGTTCCCGCAAGAGATTATTTTGTAGTTAAGTAAAAAATGGTCGATATAACCAGTTTTTTGAAAGGTAAAACATTCAATGAAGAACGATAAAAAGGACGCAGCTCTTAAGAAGAGAGACAAAAAATACTCGGGCCTTCAAAAAAGAAAAGCAATAGCGGGATATCTGTTCATATCTCCGTTCATACTCGGTTTCGCTCTTTTCCTTGCAAAGCCTTTGTTTGAATCTCTTTACATGAGCTTCTGCGAAGTAAAACTCGGATCCGGAGTGGTTGATAAGAAATGGATCGGCTTAGCCAATTATTACGAAGCTTTCAGGACGGACCCCAAATATCTTGTCAATTTAACGGATGTTCTTCCTCAGATGGTTCTGTATTCCATCGGTATAATAGTATTCAGCTTTTTCGTATCGCTGTTGCTTAATCAGGAGTTCAAGGCAAGAGGCCTTGTACGTGCCGTTTTCTTTCTGCCGGTAATCATGTCATCGGGTGTAATCTTGGGACTCGAAGAAAACAACTCTTTGATGGCTCAGATCGCCAACACGGTTGAAACGGCCGTAGCAAACATAGACGTTACAGCAGTCTTACAGGAAGTGCTGGAAACGGCCGGCGTCGGAACACGAGCCTATGAGTGGGTATTTGAGATAATAGAAAATATCTACGATATAGCTACCGCATCGGGTATCCAGATAATCATATTCATTTCCGGTCTTCAGAGTATTTCGAGCAGTATGTATGAAGCAGCCGATATTGAAGGTTGTACGAAGTGGGAGAGCCTTTGGAAGATCACCTTCCCGATGGTAAGCTCCATCTTCCTTGTAAACTGGATATACACTATCGTTGATTACTCGATGAGATCCGATAACGACGTCATGACCAGAATAGACACTGTTTTGACGACCGATCTCAGATACGGACTTTCATCCGCGATGGCTTGGACATATTTCCTTATAGTCACCGTATTTATAGGCATTACATCCTTCTTCATATCAAAGGTGGTATATTACAATGACGAAAAGTAAAGAAGTTAAACTTAAAAAATACGGAACATATTGGGAAAGAAATACTGCATCCGGCGGATATCTTTTAAGACATGATGTCGGTCAGGTAATGATCAAGATAATCAGATTTGTCCTTTTGTTCGGTCTGTGCTTTTTGATCCTCGAGCCGATATTCAACAAAATATCCGTCAGCTTCATGGATCAGAAAGACCTTTATAACCCGATAGTCGTTTCCATACCGATACACTTTACCGGTAAGAACTATCAGGTTGCGGCGAGCATCATGAGCTACAAGGATTCACTTAAGAACTCGATCATCATTTCGCTTACGATCGCCATACTTCAGACTGTTATGTGTACGATAGTCGGATACGGTTTTTCGAGATTTAAGTTCCCGCTTAAGAACCTCTGGTTCGCATGCGTTATGGCACTTATCATCGTTCCGCCTCAGGCATTTTCAAGTTCGCTCGTGCTTCACTTTAACAACTATGATATCCTCGGTATCATTAAGCTTATAAAAGGAGCACCGATCAACCTTCGAGGCAGCGTACTTCCGTACTATCTTATGAGTGCAACCTGTATGGGACTTAAGAACGGTCTTTATATCTATCTTGTAAGACAGTTCTTCAGAAATATACCTATAGACCTTGAAGAAGCGGCATATATTGACGGTTGCGGAATGTTTAAGACGTTTATCAGGATAATGGTTCCGCAGTCAAAACCGATCGTTACATCGTGCTTTTTGTTCTCACTCGTATGGCAGTGGACAGACGGTTTCTATTCAAAGCTGTTTATCGGTGGCAAGAAGCTTGTCAGCACATCCCTTGCTACGATTGCCGATTCACTCGGTGTATATGTAGCCAGAGAGCTCGGTATGGTAAATGCTCAGACAAACGTTTCGACTCAGTATACGAACTGTATCATGTCGACGGGAACACTTCTTATCGTTTTCCCTATCGTACTTGTATATCTGATCGCTCAGAAAGCATTTGTTGAAAGTATTTCGAGTACGGGTATCAAAATGTAACAACATACGCACATTTTTGTTATCGAAATGTAAATAAAATATTGATAATGTGTTAATGCGTATGATATAATGACTACGTTGATGTTTTTGCGAGGATCGGTTGACCCGGAAGGTTAAACATCGCCGATTTGAGCAAATGCATAAATAAAGGAGGATAATACTATGAGAAAGCCTATGGCAAAGAAGGTTTTAGCAGCTTCTTTAGCAGCAGCTATGACCATGAGTGTTGCAGCATGCGGTAACAATACTCCCGCAAGCACTGCAAGCACAGACAATACTCCTGCTTCTACCGATTCTACCGAAGTTGTTGAATCAACCGAATCAGTTGAGGAAGAAGAAGTTAGCGAGTATACCGTACTTATTGACCCCGCAACAGGAAAGCCTTATGACCTTGGCGGAATCGAAGTTATCGTTCGTGACTGGTTCACCTCTCCCGAGCGTGCTGAAGCTAAGACAGACTTCGAAGAAGCTCAGTATGCATACCAGGATTGGATCCAGGAGACATACAACTTCAAGATCCATGGCGAGACCATCGGTGACTGGGGTTCAGTTGCTCAGGATTTCGTTGATTATGTAACAGCAGGCGGAGATGATCACAATTATGTCTTCACCCTTCCCGCAGGATTTTCATCCACACTTCTCAACGCAGTAGGACAGGGTCTCGTTTACGACCTTTCCAAGCTTGACTGCCTTGACTTTAGTGAGCCCAAGTTCGCTAACGGCGTTAACAAGCTTTACACCATCGACGGTGGCGTATATGCTATGAGAGCCGGATGGGCTGAACCCAGAACCGGTTTATATTTCAACAAGAGAATCCTTACCGAAGCAGGTGTAAATCCTGATGACATTTACGATATGCAGGCTAATGACACATGGACATGGGCAGCATTCGAAGAGATTCTTGAAAAAGTTCAGCAGGATACAGATAACGATGGTACCGTTGATATCTGGGGTCTTGCACTTAACGAAGGCGTTATGGTTAATGCGGCTGTATTCTCAAACGGCGGCAAGTATGTAGGCATGGACGCTGACGGAAAGTACACCTATGAGTTCGAATCACCTGAGACTCTTGAAGCTCTTGAGTGGGTTCGCGATATTTTCAACAAGTATGACTGGAACGGTCCTGTAGATGATGAAGGAAATGCAGCAGCATGGGATTATTATCAGGATCAGTTCAAAACAGGCGGAGCTGCATTCTGCTGTGATCAGCAGTACTGCGCAACACCCGGCAACCTCTTCTACGAGACAGAAGACGAACTTGGTTTCGTTATGTTCCCGAAGGGACCTAAGGGCAAGCTTGTTCAGGTAGCAGAAGATAACATGGCTGTTATCCCTTCATGCTATGACGATGACACAGCTTGGAAGTGTGCATTTGCTTACAGCCTTTACAATGAGTTCGTTCCCGGTTACGAAGATTACAATCCTTATGTAAATACTACAGCTACCGGTAACTTCGACGAGAGAGCATACAACGAGACAGTACCGCTTATGAGTAAGAACTCTGAGATCGGTCTTCACGCTGTAATTCCTAACCTTGATCTTGGCGAGCCTTTCACATGGAAGTTCTATCCTGATATGTCTCCCGTATCTGAGATCGTTGACGGATTCCGTGATATGTACAAGCAGTACATTGATGAGGCTAACAAGTAAGATTTACCAGTAACTAAAAACAAATAAACAATTAAAACAAGCGATGTTTTCCGGGCATCGCTTGTTTTTTTTCTTTATTCTTAATAATTGACCGCAAAAAGGCAGACAAAAATAGCAACATATAATAGGTAAAATCGCGGTTTTGACTGTATTATATTAAAGATTGGATTATACTGCTTAAGTAGATCGATATGCTTACGGAGGCATAAATGAAAATAAAGAAATTGTTAATTGCCTGTTTGGCAGGCGTAATGCTTTTTTGCGGTTGCGGGAAAACGGAAGAAGTTCCTCTGGTCATGGTAGATTCTGAGGAAGATATCGTTTCCTACAGCCTGGTTCAGGTTACATATGACGACGTTATACTTACAAAAAAGATGGATTGTATATATTCTCAGTCCAATTCTCAGGAAGTATCTTTTAACACTACGGGAAAATACGTGGACAAGGTTTATGTTGAAGAGGGAGATGTTGTTAAAAAGGGCGACCTTTTATGCGAACTTTCATCTTCGACTCTCGAAGAACAGATAGAAGAGCTTGATTACAAGGTTAAGAAGAATGAACTCAAACTTTCCAATTTTGACATGAACGAGGCATTGGATATCCAGGATCTTTATGCCTACGGCTCTGCAAGTAAGGAAAGAGTTGATTCGATCAAAAAGAATTATGACAGACAGCGGGTTCTGACCAATGACGCTCTTGAATTTGACAGAGAGGAACTTGCAAGGAAGCGTAAAGAATTAAGAGATTCCAGATTATACGCTTCTCTTGACGGTGTTGTTTACAATCTTAAGAAAAACCTTGAAGGATCGACTTCAAAGAATGGTGAAGTTGTCATGAATATTGTTGACAGCTCTGATTGTATGTTTGAAGTATCGGGCATAGAGTACAAAAGCTTCTTTAAAGACGGTGAACCCGTAGATATGAATATTGCATTCTCATCTGCTGCGGGTGATTATGTATTGCTTCCGTTTGAGATAGATTCATGGACGGATAAGATGGTGTTCTCTGTTTTCGCAGGTCCCGACAATGCGACCATCGAAGTCGGAACGAGAGGAACAATATCTGTTGTTGAAGACGAAAAGACTCATGTTCTTTCGCTTCCCAAGGAAGTGATCCATAAAGCCGACGATGAATATTTTGTTTATCTTCTGAACGAGGACAACATCAGAACCATCAAGTATATTACGGTCGGTCTTTACGGCGATGAGAGAGTTGAGATACTTGACGGTCTTACGGAAGGCGAAAAGGTGGTTAGAAAATGATGATAAAGAAAATGTTTCGTACCGCTTCGGGTACGCTTCTTGCTATATCGATAATTCTTTCTTCGGTCTTGTCCGGATGCGGTAAAGAGGAAATTGCTTCATCCGAAAGCATTGAACTGGTAGATCCGGTCGGAAGTGCCGAAACGTACGCCATTGCCGAGAGAAGAGATCTCAAATCGGTTACTTTGTTGAACGGAAAAGTCGTTCCGAAGGTTTATGAATACAGTTTTTCGTCGAACCAGAATTTTGAGTCATACATTAATCTTCCGGGAATGACGGTCAGCAAAAATGACGGTCTGGTTAAGGCATCGACGGAAAAACTTGATGATCAGACAAAAGCCGTTAAAGAAGAAATGAATGATTTCATGGATCTTTATAACGCCGACATGGAAGAGTTAAACGAATCACTGGCAGCGGCCAAGGCCAAAGAAGCCCACTGGCAGGAAATAGTGGAACGCCTTGACGGAATGACACAGGCGGAATTAAAAGCCTACAATGATAATTTCGCGGCGGAAGCAAAAGCCGGAAGAGTGACTGCCGACTGGTCCGAAAACGGCATCAGAAAAGAATATATAGGCGCTGTTTCCTCAAGAGAGAGGATAGAACAGAACGTAAAAGAACGTACCGAGAACTATGAACTGGACTTAGCGCATTATAAAACGAGACTTAACAGGATCGATAAAAAGCGTGCGGATGTGGTCGTGTCCACCAAGGTTGACGGTAAAGTCGTAGCCATTCACTATACTCAGGAAAACAATGAATGGATATCGAAAGATACACCGGTTGCAGCAGTAGGAGATTTTGACAGTTTAGAGGTTAAAACGGACTATG
>JAGCTJ010000165.1 GCA_017963665.1 Lachnospiraceae bacterium
CATCGGCACCGAGACCTAAGCCCCTTATCTTGTCGATATCGTCTTTCTTGGCTGAAACCATGAGTATGGGCACGTTCTTCTTATCACGGATGCTCTTGCAGACCTCAAAGCCGTCCTTTCCGGGAAGCATAAGGTCTAAGACTATAAGATCGTAATCTTCGCTTAAAGCCTTCTTCTCGCCCTCGATACCGTCGGAGGCTATCTCTACCGTGAAATCACTTAGTTCAAGATAATCTTTTTCAAGATCCGCAATGGCTTCTTCATCCTCAATTATCAATATTCTGCTCATCGTCTTTTATCTCCTCATACTTTCTGATGATGAAATGCATACATGTGCCTTCACCCTCTTTGCTGGTCGCATAGATGTATCCGCCGTGATCTTCCACTATCTTCTTGACTATCGAAAGACCTATGCCGCTTCCGCCCTTGCTTGAATTTCTTGAAGAATCGGAACGGTAAAATCTGTCGAATATATTGGGAAGATCTTTGGCCGCAATGCCACGACCGTTATCTTCTATCTCAACTTTTATCGCATCAGCCTCATCAAGTATCCTGATGTCTATGATGCTTTTTTCTTTCTCCTTGTCCATATATTTAACGGAGTTGGAGATTATGTTGTTGATGACACGTTTAAGTTGCTCGGGATCCGCTATTATCCTCGTCTGAGAATCCACAAGGTTTGTATAGTTAAGCTCAATGCCCTTGGATTCAAGCTCGACTCCCACTTCCTCGACACAGTCGTTGAAGTAATCGGCTACGTTCAGTCTTAAGAAAGTGTAAGGTATTCGGTTCGTGTCTATCTTTGAATATATCGTAAGCTCGTTTATGAGCCTGTCCATATCGTTTGCCTTGTTGTAGATGGTCTTAATGTACTTCTCCATCTTTTCGGGAGAGTCGGCCACACCGTCCATTATACCTTCCACGTATCCTTTTATTGCGGTGATGGGAGTTTTAAGATCGTGGGATATGTTTGTGATCAATTCCCTGTTGTTGTCTTCGCTCTCGATCTTCTCCCCTGCGCTTTCTTTGAGCCTTAAGCGCATCTCTTCATAACTTTTGTAAAGTTCTTTGACTTCACCTTTTACGCTGTCTGGATCCAATGCATAGTCGAAATTTCCGTCCGCTACCTGCTTAAGCCCGAAGCCCAGATCGTTTATGGGTGAAAAAACTCCTTTTCCGATCCATCTGGTCAAAAGACATGCTATGATGAAAAGGATTATGAAAAACGAGATCCACAACGACACCAGGATGCTCTTGGGAACGAGATCCGATACCGTATCCACGCCTCCGGTCTGTTGTAATCTGATCATTACTTTTCCCACAACGATAAAGCACAGTGTAAAAAGCATGATCGGAAGTGCCGCTATCGATGCAAATGTTATATAAAGCCTTGTCTTAAACTTCATATCAAATCCTCTTACGAATAAAGCTCATTTGCTTAATAATCATAATATCACATCAAAGTAACGATATTTCATAAAACATCGGAAACAATCATTAAAAAAGTATAAATCAAATCTTACAAAACCTTATCCGCAGATCCAAGCGCAGAGATATGTTCCACGAACTTGTCCGCCGCGGGTGAAAGAGGGTGATTGTCCGGATAAATGAGCACATAAGCCGCTTTCTTCTCGGGGTTTGTGATCTCTCTTATCAACACGTTCTCATCGTGTATAAGGTCTGCCGCGGCAGCCGGATAAATAGCCACACCCACATTCTTTTGGCAAAGCTCGTACGCGGTGGTGGCATTGGCGATCTTGGCTCTTATCTTGGGAGTTATCTTAAGGGGCGCAAACCAGTCGGTTATCTCCTGAAGTCTCGAACCTCTGGAGGGGATGATCAGTTTATAATCCGCCAGCTTTTCAAGGGGTATCGTCTTTCCTTTTTTTTTTGCCAAAGGATGCTTTGACGAAAACATTGCTATCCAGGGCTCCGTATATAGAGGTATGCTGTGAAAACCCTGAGGATCGAAAGGCTCCATTATTATGGCGATATCCGCAAGGCCGTTTCTAACTCGCTGAGTAACATCATCGGAGTTTCCGTTCCATATCGTATATTGAACATCGGGATACTTTTCCATGAATGAAGATATGTATGAAGAAAGAATACGCGGCGCTTTACCTTCAACTTCGGCTATATATATGGTTCCCCTGAGACCCGAATGCGTTTCTTTTATATCCTCCACCGATCTGTCCGCAAGGGTAACTATACGATTGGCATAAGTTCTGAAGGCTATACCTTCTTCCGTAAGCTGAAGCATATGGTGATCTCTTATAAACAAAGGCGTACCCAGTTCTTCTTCCAGATCTTTTATCTGTCTTGAAAGCGGGGGTTGCGCTATCATCAGTTTTTGAGCCGCTTTTGTGAAGTTCATTTCCTCACAGACTGCGAGAAAATACCTTAAATGTCTTAATTCCATGGGTTGCCTCCATGATACCTAAAAGGTATCGTCATATATTCACTATATGTATTTTACCATAAAACGAATCGGTTGTACTATAATCTCAGAAAGAGAAATGAATCGATTCTGATAACACACAGTTAAGCACCAAACAAAGGAGGCGACAGGTATGTTAAAGAAATTAGTTAAATTCTTGGAAGAGTATTATGAAGAATGTTCACATGCCGAAGGCAAGTAAACAGATATCCGAAAGTGTAAAAAAATGAAAGAGAGAGCGCCCTTTTTGGGCGCTCTCTCCTTGTTTATTTCCTGTATTTCTTTTTAAGTTCGAGCTGTTTAAGTTTAAGACCCGTGTTGTAGAAGTCTTTCTTGGAACATCCCGCTCTTCCGCCGCCGGCACATGCACAGGCGCAGGCGCAGGCACATGAGTGAGCGCAGGCGCAGGAACTGTGAGCACACGAACTGTGCGCGCATGAACTGCGATGCGACGAGCTTGACGACGGTCTGGATGTAACAACCGGGATATTTACCACGTGAACTCTGATAGCGGAGTTATCGTGATATTTGTATGTACCTTCCGTCGAATACTGCGTAGGATTGGGAATGTCCTTCTCTTCGATGATCTCTTCGGATTCTATGAACGATCTTCCGCAGTAATCACATTTATCTTTTCCTTCCGGACGGGCGGCACCGCAGCCCGGACAAGTAGGATAGTATTTGATAAGAGTTCTTTTGATCTCTTTTCTGGTAGTGGGTGCAGCGGGTTTAAAACCTTTACCGGCCTTATATACTATAAATACGATGAGCAATATGGGCCAGCAGCCTATCAGCAATGCAATCACGCCGCCGATAAGGGAGACGATGACTCCAAGCACCATCATCAACGGATTTTTGTCAAATATATTGTCCGACTTGTAACTGTCATATTCGCCGTAGTAATCGCCGGAATAGTCGTCGTAATAGTCCTCATATGCCGTCGGGTCGTTCTTGGTGGTGTCAAATGCATATGCATCGGTCGGATATGTTACGCTTACTTCCAAAGTATCACCCGATCCAAGGCTTTGTTCCCACGTAAGATATCCCTCTTTATTAAGACAGTTCGGAGTCCAGCTTATCGCATTTTCGGCATTCCATCTTATAGTCATCGACTTCGTCTCAATGCCGTCAAACCAGCCGGGAGCGAAATAGTATACAGTCTCACCTTCGGTAAACTTATCTACCTCATAAAGATAGTCCATCACGACATTGTAATCGAAGACTACATGCTCGCCCTCGTAGTACTTATCGTAAAAATCTACTCTGGCGTAATATCCGTAACTGTCGGAGTCGTAGCTTATACTTGAAATGTTATCCGACAAAGCCGTCATGGAAATGTAGTGGTTGTTAGGAATACCTATCTGCAGCCACTCAACGGGACCGAGTTCGTCGGAATCGAGCACGAGCCAGTCGATATGATAATCGATGCTGACGGTACCGTCATCAAGTACGTTGATCGTCATGTTGTACTCTTCTATCTCGTCGGTGGGTCCCGATGCATATCCTTTTAAGGCAAGACCCGAGAAAAGTACGGTAAATACTGTTAAACACAGGAGAAGAGTTATTTTATTTTTCATTCTTTTCCCTCCTTAAAGGACATTTTCCTAAAAGCTCGGAAGAGAATTCTCTTCTTTCTTTACATTTATCACTGTTCCAGATATCGCTCCATTCATCCGTTAAGATGTTTCCGAGAACGCTTCCCGAAAGCCAGCTCTGACAGGGAACAACGTTTCCGCTGGGAGTAACCGCCATATTTGAAAGGCATGCTCCGCAGTTTGGAATATCGATACCGAGTTCTTCAAAGTACTCGTTCTCAATCCATCCGGGTGATGTGAAGCTTATCTCCATTCCGTTCTCAAAACAATACTTTACAGCATCGGCAAGTATCGTCTTTATCTCGTCCGTCGAAAGCTGAAGCTGCTCGGAAGTCTCGGTGGTGGCGTTACCCGTCGTGATAAGACCCGAACATGTAACATATGTGACTCCCAGATCCTTCAAAAATTCCAAAGTCTTAACATAGTCTTTATTTGCAGTACACAAAGGTGTATTAATGCTTAAGTTTAGATCGCTTGCGAGAGCGTTCTTTATACCGTTTACCGTGTTGTCATACTGATCGGCGCCCACAAGCTTGTTGTGAATGTCTTTGTCCGATGAATAGAACGTGATCTGAACACTGTCTATCTCAACTTCTCTTAACTTCTCGCAATACTCTTTCGTAAGCTTGATGCCGTTGGTGTTAAGTCTTGAAACGAACCATCTCGCATGATCGATAAGTTCGAAAAGATCGTCACGCATGGTAGGCTCACCGCCGGTAAAGGTTACCTGGGGAACACCTATCTCGCGAAGCTTATCCAGAATCTTGATCCATTCCTCTGTGGAAAGTTCCTTTTCCTCGGCATGGGCCTGGCCGGCCGCATAACAGTGAACGCACTGCTGATTGCAATGCCAGTGTCCGTCCTTTGTCATGGCGCTTACGAGAATATCCATTCTGTGAGGAGCCTTCATGAAAGGTGCGTACTCGCCCATGGTCATGTATCCGATCTCTTCGTCAACTTCCTCACCGTAAGCAACCTGCTTAAATGCGTTCATTATCGTAAAGATATCCTTCTTGATAACAGAGGTAGGAAGAAAAGTGAACACACGCCTTACACCTTTCGCTGTGTTCTTGATGATGGACTTAACGTCGTCGTCACCAAGCTCTTTGCCGTGATATTTGTTCACTTCTTTGATAAATTCCGCAAGCACGATGGTCCACGAATAGTTGACCGGAATGATATCCTGACCGTTTATTATCGCAACGCTGGGAATAAGCTCTCCGTCCTCGTATGACGGGGGCACGAGATGAATACGCACAACGCCCGGTCCTTCGGGATTGAGGGTGGTATGCATGACTTCTTTAAAGTCGTTTTGCATGTATTTGATAACTTTTTTCTTTACCGACATTTAAAACTCCTCTTTATAAAGATTCAAGTTCGTTTGTGTAAAGCTTAACCATTTCGTCCTGACCGAGAAGACTCATGATCCTTATAAGACCTTTAAGCGGTATCTCTCCTTTGGATCTTATGTTTAGCAAAGGCTCCGTCTCGTATCTTGCATTATAATACCACATGGCCGCCTCATTGTAATCCGAGCATTTTTCGAAATATACCCCCAGAATACAGCACATTTCTGCGCATCCGCCGCTTGCGATATCCTTTAGCGAGTACTTTGTGAGGTTTTTATCGTCACCTTTTAAAAGCGCACACTCCGCAAGCACAACATAAGCCGCACGCAATATGTCCTCCGAATGATCACCTTCATCGACAAGGCTCTTAAAATACTCTTCGGCAAGAAGAAAATCCTCGTCCTTACCCGAAATAACAAGTTCTCTCGCATAAAGATCGATGAGCCTGCCGCTTAACATCCCGTCTCTTTCTATTGCCTTACGAAATGTCTGCAGATCCCGTCCCGCGTGATTTTCCTGCTGCATATGACAAATATCTATGTCACTGTCATAAACTACGGGGAGCTCTCTTACAACTTCATGAATGGGATCTATGAAAACGAAATTGCGCTCACGCTTATAAAGCTTGGCTCGGGGCTCTTTGTCGAAATTGTAGACACTTCCGTTTCCGAGCTGATTTACGTAGTTCATCTGAACGACTTCGACTTCACCGTCAAGCGCCTGCTTTAAAAGCAGAAATTTCTTTCTGTTTTCTTCGTCCAGCACTTCATCGGCATCCGCCATGTAAATGTAATCGCAGGTCGCTTTGCTCATCGCAAAATTGCGTGCCTTGGAAAAATCGTCCACCCACTCAAAATCGTACACCTTATCGGTGTACTCTTTCGCTATCGCTTTTGTTTGGTCCGTGGAACCGGTATCCACAATGATGGCCTCATCGTAAATGCCTTTTAACGAATCAAGACATCTTCTCAATATCTTTTCTTCGTTCTTTACTATCATGCATAAAGAAATAGTCATAAGCCCTCCTATACCGGATAGATCAGCCTGTCTTCTCCTATACCTTCAAGTACGTTGTCATAGAACTTCTTAGCCAAAAACTTGGCCATATTAAGATTCATATCAAGATAGTTGCCGCAGTCCTTGGGACTTGCTCCGGGAACCTCGTCTTCAAAGTCTGCCATGAACTTATACATCTCTTTTATAAGATCCACGATATCCTTGCTCTCAAGGTCACCGGCAAGTAAAAGATAAAAGCCTGTACGACATCCCATGGGACCAAAGTAAACGACTTTGTCTTTCCATGTGGGATGATTTCTTAAAAATGTGGCTCCGAGATGCTCCATAGTATGAATCTCTGCGGTGTTCATTACAGGTTCTTCATTGGGTGAAGTCATACGGATATCAAAAGTGGTAACCGTTTCCGCTCCGATATGATCTTTTCTTGATACATATACGCCGGGCTGTAACTTGTTATGATCGATTGTAAAGCTTGCAATCTTTTCCATTTATTCTCCTCCGATATTTACGCCTTTTAGCTTAACCGCCAAAGGTCCTATATAGTTATCAAGATTCTGCATCTCTTTGGAGAAGCAAAAATCTTTCTGACTCTTAAGAAGACTGCCGTTTACCGAACCTCCGGTGATCAAAGATTCGTTTCCGTCTTTATCGTATGCATATGCAAGTCTTATCTCTCCTCTGAAGGATCCGTCCATTTCGCTCGTCTCAAATGATGAGAAGTTTACGACATAGAGGCAGTCTTTCTTCATATCATCCAAAGACACTTTTCCTGCGGGCATTTTTCCTTTACCGTAGGATCCGATCTGAGGAATATTAAGATAATATGAAAGTCTCTGATTACCGCAAATGGTCTTTACCACACCGTCTTCAAGGAAGGGTCTTTCGATCATCTTTATTCCTTCATCGTTGAAAGGATTGACGGGCTCGTAAAGGATGTTTAACTTATCGCCTTTTACGTCGTCGCCCTGTACGTTAAGACCGATCTTGTAATTTGAATACTCGGGATAAATCATCGCAGCGTTGCCGCGCTCAAAATAGAACTTCATGAGTTCCGGCATATGGGCATCGGAAATGATCACATCGCTTATGCCCGTCTTGGGCTTATCTTTTGCAAAGGATCTGTCTTTTGTGTGCTTTAAAGTATTCTTGATAAGACGCTTAAAATCGTCGATTGAAAGATCGTCATAAGCAAACTGTTCATAGGTTTCAACATCCTGCAAAGACTTACACTGTGTGATAAGTTCTCCGTTTACGACCCTTTTAACGTATGATACATCTGTACCCGTGGATCCGCGCATATGAACCTTATGCTCTTCCACAAATATCTCCATGGAGTTGATGAATGCATCTTTGTCGTTGTCGACTTCATATGCCGCATCTGCAAACTTATCCGCTATCTTTGAAAACTCAATGTCGTTAAGTGTGCTCTTATTAACTACGGTATCACTTACTTCCGGTGCGGGAAGTTCAAAGAAGGGATTAAGGGAGAAAGAAGCCGCATATAAAGCGTCTTTTATCATCTTTTTGATCTCTTCGTCGCTCATTGTGTCGGCTACGATGATATCGCTTCTTCCGCGCATCTTTTCGCCTTCGATCTCTTTATCGCAATATACCGTGATGATCGAATCTTTTGAATTGTTAATGCGGCGCATATCAAGTTTTTTCTTTATGAAGAAAAGTTCATTGGAATAAACTGACTTTTCTTTGATAAACCAGATATCAACTCCGCAGCTTTTAAGTATATCAATATATCTTTCCATAATCGTTCCTAACCTAAATTTATAGTCGCTTTAATATAAGGGCCGCCGTCCGAAACTTTAACCCATTCCTTATGTCCTTTTCCGCAATAACCCGAACCGAGTATATCAAGGGTATCCGAAACCATGGTGATGGACTTAAGAAGATCCGGAACGTAACCCGTTAAGATGATGGGCGAGAATATCTTTCCGGTGAATTTGCCGTCCTTTATCTCTCTTGCAATGCTTACCATACACTGAATACCCCAGTTCTTGGGATCTTCCATTCCCGATGAAGGGCTTTCAAGATAAAGACCGTCTTTAACGGAAGCGATCATATCTTCAAGCTTGTCGGTTCCGGACTCAAAGTATGTATTTGTCATACGGGTGTATGCTTTTCTGGTGTAGTCCTGACGTCTTCCGTTTCCGGTAGGCTTTGTGCCCAGTGCCTTTGCGGATTGAAGATCGCTTATTCCGGCTTTAAGTATTCCTTTTTCGATGATGATCGTATCCTGTGCAAGAGTACCTTCGTCATCAAAGAAATACGTTGCGGTATCGTCAACTTTATTTCCGTCATGCATGGTGATAAGAGGTGAAGCCACATATTCTCCCATGTAGTTCTTTGCAAGGGCTCTGTCCTTTACAAACATATCCATCTCGACGCCATGGCCGAATGCTTCGTGAACGATCATTCCGGTGGTCTCGGGTGAGCAGATACATTCATAAGTTCCGGGCTTAAGAGGTTCGCTGTCGATAAGTTCGATCGCCTCTTTTACGGCTGAATCGGTAAGAGAATCCATCTCTTTAAATATCTCGGCACCCCCAAGTAAAGAAACCGGTCTGTAAGCCTGCTTGATCTCCTCTCCTTTTGCAGAAAGAGCTACCACATAAGCAACTCCCCACATAACGTTCTGAACCATATCACGGTTTTTCGATAAAAAGAGTTTTGAATACTTCTGATAGGTATATCTTGTGAAGCAGTCAACTATACGCTCATCTTTCTTAAGACCGTCCTCATGCATCTTTTTAAGTTTATTGATGATGGCTTCATCGCCCATCTCTTCGGGATCGATCTCATACTCCGTACTCTTGTCAAATACGATGGGATCGTCATCGGGAAGATCGTAGGAAGATTTGGAACGATCTTTTGAAAGAATCAAAAGTTCATCTTTTATCGTGGCAATGATATCCTTTATACCTTCTTCGCTGATGGCGTTTCCGGAATACTCCGCATAACATCCGTCAAAGTATACTTTTACGGTAAAACCTCTTTGCACGGACATTCTGCTGTCGGCAGAGATACTTATACCGTTTCTTGATGCGGCGTAAGATTTTCCGGTAGCGTCTACCGCAAGTACGGATGCATAATCAAACTCTTTTAAAAGCTCATCAAGAAGCTTCTTAAACAAAGGTTTATTGTTGATAATATATTCGTTTTCTTTAACTTTCATTTTGTGTTTCCTTTAAATGTGTTTCATCATTTCTCTGACCATTCCCGCACAGTGAACAGCCGCCTTTTTCTCAAAGGTAGGATAGTCCATTTCTGCGGAATCGTCTGCCTTATCGGAAATGGCTCTTATTATAAGACAGTTTATATTGTTAACATATGCGGCGTGAGCCATTGCTGCGCCTTCCATCTCAACGCAAAGAGGCGAAAAGTACTTAACTATGCAGTTCTTTGTCTCTTTGTCGGCAATAAACTGATCGCCGGATGCAACTCTTCCTTTGAATACTTTTACATCGGGATTAACCTTTTTGCAGGCCTCTTCAGCGATATCGATGAGCTCTTTGGATGTTGGGAATTCGAAAACATCCATCTGAGGAACCTGACCTCTTTCGTATCCGAAAGCGATGGCTTCCATGTCATGGTATACGGCGTTTGTGGCAAGTACGATATCTCCGATATCGATCTTTTCGTTAAGCGATCCCGCAACACCTGTATTGATGATATCCGTGATACCGAATTTATCCACCATCATCTGAACGGTAAGCGCGGCGTTTACTTTACCGACACCGCATCTTGCAAGTACAACGTCGGTACCTTCAAGCTTACCCTTATAAAATTTTCTTTTTCCGAATGTGATCTCTTCTTTTTGCTCCATGGCTTCGATAAGCTTTTCAACTTCGAGATCCATGGCGCCGATGATTCCTATGATCTTATTCATTAAATTTCTCCTTTACAGATCGACTCTTGATAACTTCTCTCCGTTCATGAATGCCTTTATGTTATCGTATGTCATCTTAACGCATCTTTCTCTTGCCTCTACCGATGCCCATGCAAGATGAGGCGTGATGATAAGACGGGAAGAATCCTGGATCTTTGAAAGAGGATTATCTTTAACGATCGGTTCTTTTGACAATACATCAAGACCCGCGCCTGCGATCGTTCCCGATACGAGAGCATCGTAAAGTGCGTTCTCGTCTACAACGGGACCCCGGGCAACATTTATAAGATATGCTGTCTTCTTCATCTTTGAAAGAGCTTCCTCGTTAATGAGCGAGCGTGAAAGATCCGAAAGAGGACAGTGAAGCGAAAGATAATCAGACTCTTTTAACAATGTATCAAAGTCAACTCTTTCATATTCGGTAACGGTTGAATTACCCGTGACAGAATAAAAGATTACTCTGCAGCCGAAGGCTTTTGCGATGGATGCAACCTTTCTTCCGATATTACCCATTCCGACGATGCCCCACGTCTTACCCGCAAACTCATAAAAAGGAATATCGAAATTGGAAAATCTGTCCTGAGAACCGTATCTGCCGGACTTAACATACATGTCGTAGTGCTCGAGTTTCTCGGAAAGATAAAAAGCAAGAGCGAATGTATGCTGAGCGACCATATCGGTGCTGTAATCTCTTACGTTGCAGACACCTATCTTGCGCTTTTTGCAATACTCGATGTCCACATTGTCAAAACCGGTGGCAAACTCACAGATAAGCTTAACGTTAAGAGCGTTCTTTAACGTTTCTTCGTTGAGTTTTGACTTGTTTGCTATGATGATATCCGCATTTTCAACACGCTTTGCGATATCTTTTTGAAGCGTATTGTTGTAGATCTCAACTTCACCGATCTCCTGAAACATGTCTACACTGACATCAAGTCCCACACTGGCTCTTTCCAATATAACGATTTTCATATACCAATCCTCCTAAAAGCTTTCTTTCACAGTATACAACAAAACCCCGCGAATGTATCGCGGGGTTTTGCTAAAAATCTTAATTTCTTACTATCAATTGCTTTTAAATCGCAAAATCAGATGCCTTCCTCTTATTTAAAAGGGTTCTCTGTAGGATAAGGAAGAGACTTAGGCTGATTGTAGTTGATATCCTCGATCGGAACTCCAAGATATTTGAATACTTCGAAGAGAGCCTTTCCGTGATGTCCGAATGTAACGGCACCGTGGTGAGGATAGTTCTTCTCGATGAGCACGTGACGATAGAAACGTCCCATTTCCTTGATGGCGAATACACCGATACCACCGAATGACTTGGTAGCTACGGGAAGTACTTCACCTTCTGCAACGTATGCTCTGATCTTAGCATCAGCTGTTGACTGAAGACGATAGAATGTGATGTTACCGGGAACGATATCGCCTTCCAAAGTTCCGTTTGTAACTTCGATAGGAAGTGCTCTTGCCATGATCATCTGATAC
>JAGCTJ010000166.1 GCA_017963665.1 Lachnospiraceae bacterium
CCGAAAGAAGAATTGAACAACACGTTTAAATCCGTTCTTATGGGGGCGTCTCCCTCACTGACGATCTTTTCATTAAACTTGTCCAAGTATTCCTTTGAAACATTTATATAGTGCGCGGCACTCATCGGATCAAACTCCCAAAAGCCTGCCAGAACAAAAGTATCTGTAACCTTTGATTTTTCATCCGTAATACCGTTGATATTAAAAGAAAGCTCTATCTCTTTCCCCAAAACAGGTTCTGCACCCAAAAGTTTTAAAGCTTCGGTATCCATTACGACTTCGTTGTAAGCCTGAGGCATGTGGCCTTCTTTAAGCTCGATAAAGCTCCACTTTGCGCAATTGTCGTCCATATAGCTTATCTCTGCAGATTGTTTCGTGAAAGGGGCTTCCGCGCTGACTCCGGCTATTCTTCTTTCCCCAAAAGCCTTAATGTGCTTATTTCCTTCAAAAACACGGAGTTGTTCATCGGTCAGTTCTTTGAACGTTCCGTGATTCCATCCTCCGCATTGTCTGCAAATGCTCATTTCATATGAATCTTTTATCGACAGCGAGATCGTAAAAAGTGTTGTAAAAAGGATCGCCGTCAAAACGATTGCCGCTATTGTAATGATATTTCTTCTTTTGTTGGCAAAAAGAATTCTTTTTGCAATATTTCTGATACATTTTCTGTTCTTAACTTTCATGTCTTAACCTATCTCCCTTCGGTCATTGAAGCAATGCGACCGTCCTCAATCCTGATGATTCGATCCGCCAACTGGGCAATCTCTTCGTTGTGTGTGATCATGACCAATGTCTGAGAATACTTTGCGGCAGAAACCTTAAGAAGGCTCAATACATCCTGTCCGGTCTTGGAATCAAGATTTCCCGTAGGCTCATCTGCCAGGATTATCGCCGGTCTCGAGGCAAGCGCTCTTGCTATGGCAACACGCTGCTGCTGACCGCCGGAAAGCTGATTGGGAAGTGCTTCCTTTTTGTTAGAGAGCATCAAAGTATCAAGAATTTCCTCGACGAAAGCCTTATCGGGCTTTTCGCCGTCAAGTTCTATAGGGAGAATAACGTTTTCATACACGTTCAAAACAGGCACAAGATTGAAGGCCTGAAAAACAAATCCGATCTTGCGTCTTCTGAATATGGTAAGTTCATCATCTTTAAGACCAAATATCGGAATGCCGTCAACGATCACTTCGCCGGACGTTGGTCTGTCGAGACCACCGAGCATGTGTAAAAGCGTTGATTTTCCGCTTCCGGAGGTTCCCACTATAGCCACGAACTCACCTTTGTCAACGCTTAAGTCAACGCCGTCAAGGGCATGAACGCTGTTTTCGCCGCTTCCGTATATCTTTATCAATTGTTTAGCTTCCAAAATATTCATGTTTTCTTCCTCGCAAAAAAATAGTGTGTGGATGTTTCTTTCCACACACTTATTATCTCACTTGATTCTTTCAAGATTCTTTCAAGACCTTACCTCAATTCTGTCAGTTTTGAAAGATTTGGTCATTTTTTAAGATAAACCAGAAATTCCGAGCCCTCACCGGGTTTGGACTTAACTTTGATGTATCCGCCTTCTTTTGAGATGATCTCACGCGCCAGATACAAACCTATGCCGACACCTTCCTTTTCTTTTGAAGAAGAAAGCCTGCCGAAACGGGCAAAGATCTTAGCGATATCCTCTTCTTTTATTCCGATTCCGGTATCTTTAACACTTACATAAGAAAACATCTCCGTCGATCCGAGCCTAATCTCGATCCCGCCGGTTTGCGTATATTTAATGGCATTGTCCACTATGTTGCCGATGGCCTCAAGTGTCCATTTGTAGTCAAAAGAAGCTTTTTCGGACCCATCGGCAACATTTAAGTAAAGGCCTTTTTCCTCGGCCTTTAACTTCATGGTGTTTCCAATCTCTTTTACAAGACGTCCAAGGTCATCCGGCTTGGGCTCGATCACTAAAATTCCGTTTTCAAGACGGGACAGTTTAACCAGGGCATCGATCAGGAATCTGAGTTTCTCAGCCTCGTTTGATATGGCATCAAGGCTGTCTTTTTGATCGCTCGTAAGTTCCGACTCTTTTAACAATTCGGAATGAAGCAAAAGGTTTGTTATGGGAGTCTTTGTCTGATGCGAGATATCTGCGATAAGCGTTTTTATCTTATCTCTGTCCTCTTTCACGCTTTTGGCGGACAATGCCGACACTCTAAGATAGTCCGCCAAAACGGACTCAAGTTTCGAAGTTCTGTCTTCGGTAAACTCGCTTTCGCTGAAATCGCCTTCCATGGCTTCTTTGAGCATTTTTTCAACGCGGTCGAGTGTTCTTTGTGCCTTTGCAGCTTTGTATAAAGAAAACGCTACGATACCCACCAAGACCGCTGCCGCGATCACCAAAATCCATCCGTCAAGGCCTAATATCCGTTCAATCATCCTGCTTTACCCACATATATCCTATGCCGTACACCGTTTTTATCGAGTCTTTCGCGTCCAGTTTGTCCCTTAACCGCTTTATAGCCACGGAAAGTGCGTTTTCGTCGACAAATTCCGCGCCGTCTGTCCACAGTCTGTCGATCAGCTCATCTCTGGAAACGGTGATCCCAGCACTCAAAACAAGCTTCTTTAAAAGACGCTGCTCTATCTTGCTAAGTGACACTTCGCTCTCGTCGACCATAAATATCATCTTTTCAAAATCAAAAGAGTATTTTCCGGTCTTTATAACATCGCCCTGAGACGTGGGAGCGTTCTTTCTCAAACAGTTATTTACCCTTGCCCTTAAAACACTTAATGAAAAAGGCTTCGTGACATAATCATCGGCCCCCATCTCCAGTCCTTTTACAACATCAAGATCGGTATCGTTGGCAGAAAGAAGTATTATCGATATCTTAAGGTTTCTCTCTCTGATCTCTTTTACAAGATCGAGCCCGTTGCCGTCCGGAAGATTGATATCGAGTATCACCAAAGCGGGATTGGACAGAAATATCTGATCTCTCGCGCTTTTTAAGTCTTCGCATGCAAATATCTTTCTTGTATCGTCCTTTAGCGCCTTGCTAAGTCCGTTCAGAAGATCGGTATCATCTTCAACAATAACTATCTGGATCGTGTTATACATATCATTTCCTTTTCATACTCACACGTACAATTTAAATAACTGTATCACGATTCCGTTCTTCTTACCACTTCGTTTGAAAACTATTGCATTAATAATGGTGTCAATCGTATGTAACAAGTTTCTCCATGACAGTCTTCTTTTGCATGTTTGAGAAGACCGCGCAAGAGATCAGGCCCGCAAAAACAATAAACAGTAAAGCACATACAATGGATGCCCTTATCATAAAATGATCGGTCACATACCATATAACACTGCTCACAAATGCGATCGCGACTTTTCCTATTAGTGCGCCGAAGGTCAATACGACAAGTAAAGTGAAGAATACATATGCCAGACTTTCAAAGAAGATCATTACGTTAAGCTGTTTTGTCTCCATTCCTATACTCTGCATGAGAGCAAATTCTCTTCGCCTTGTGATGATAGAAGTTATCATGCTGTTCATGAAGTTTACTATTCCGATGAAGCCAAGAATAAGACTTAATGTCAGACCGATCACGACAAACATCTGCTTTTCGCCGTCAAACATTGCTTTGTAATAGTCTCTTGAGACATATGTTATTTCCCCGGTATTCTCACAATAGTCCGAAAGTGTCTGCTCGAATTCTTCTTTTTCGCTGTCCGTTACATTTAAAGCAAGTATTGTCGACGCAGTATTGCCGGTCAATTCCTTGAACTCTTTTGAGGGCAATATAAACTCCGGATTGGGAAGATGAGAATGACCTACCTCCAATCTGTCAGGGACTCTTGCCGTTCCCAATACCTTATATGTCTTTGTTTTTCCGGATTGAACAGTCAATTCAACCGTATCTCCCGGAGCATAGTATCTGACATTCTCATTTCCCAAAAAAGGAGATACCAAAACATAATCTCCCGTCTCAAACAGATCCCAATCCAATTTTTCATCCAATACTCTGATATCTTCATAGAGCATCTCATCTAAAGCATAGATATGTGATTGGAATGTGTCGTTTTGCGATTTTTCTGCGAAAGAACTCTTAAAATAGTCGGCTATCATCGGATCGGTACTCAGTTCAAGATAGCGTGCGTTTAATCGCTTATCTTCGAGATCAAACTCGGAAAAGTAGACACTTCCGCTTTCTTTGATCCCTTCAATACTCAAAATATCCGATACACGGTCCCGGTTCAGCAAACCGTTCTCAACATACAAATGATTGCTCATATAAAGAGCACTGTCTGCAATCATATAATCGCAGGTTATGTTTTTCGATATATAAGCATCCATATCAAAGCTGTTTACCAATGAATATGATATGTTTACCAGTATCAAACTGAATGCAAGGGAAAGGATTACGTTGAACATTTTCTTTTTATAACGAAATACGTTCGCGAACCCAAGTCGCAATACGTTGAGCTTTCCCGGTTTCAAAATGCTCTTTTGAACCTTCTTCGACTTGTTCAAAGTGCTCTCATTACTTCTGAGCGCGGTGATGGGACTGACTTCTTTTATAAGTTTTAACGATCTGTAAGTACTTATAAACACCGTAAATGCCGAGAACAGCGCCGTTACAACAAATATCAACGGGTTGGCGGAAATATTGGTAACCGATACGTTCAATATTCTGAAGGTAAAGGGTGTAACAACGCACGATACCGCATACCCCGTCACAAGTCCCAAAGGTATTCCGATAAAGCACAGGAAAAGCACCTGCTTTCTTACAATACGTTTCAGTTGTTTGTTCGTGGTTCCTATGATCTTGTATAAAGCGTAACTGTGTATATCATTTGCTATGGATATGCTGAAAACATTTGAGATGATCAAATATCCGCAAATGACTATCATTCCCAGTAAAGCAACTGCCATCAACACAGCGGCGGGCTTTATCTTTACCTCATGGTAAACCGGACTGATACCAAAACGCACTCCCGCGTTACCAAGCCCGCAATCCGTGATCAGATAATCAAATTTGGATTCAAGATGTTTTGAATCCCAAAACATGACCGGAGCATTATATTTTCCGGTAGGATCTTCTTCAAATACCGGTTCATAGTCTTTAAGAAGTTTATCCGAATAAGGTTTTGAAACCCACACAATGCTCGCCGGAGAAGTCGCGTCTCCCTCCCAAAAACCCGAGAGGATAAAAGTTCCGGACTTCTCTTCGTTTCCCAATCCGAAAGTTATGCTTACTTCCGAACCGAGTTGCGGAGTTACACCCAGATATTCAAGCATGATCGTATCCAATGCGATCTCGTTTTCTTTCTCCGGTAATGCACCTACAGTAGGTTTCGAATAAGTAATATCCGCTACCCATTCATTTGAAGCGCACCTTAACTCTGCAGAAAGTGAATGATTTCCCGGCACCGATACAAATCCAATTATTTGCGAATACCCAATATCCTTTATCAAAGGATGCGCGCTTATTGTTTTATATTGCTCTTCCGTTAAATACTTAAATTCGCCGTGAGCAGCGGTCCCCAAATGCCTTTTATCGCTCTCCGTCATAGAAGACAACCAGCTTGCGGTTACGGTGAAAATACTTGTAAAAAGGATCGTCGTAAGCACAATGGCAATTACTGCGAAGGTATTTCTCAACCTGTTGGCTTTAAGAACCTTGGCGGAAATCCTGCTTAGTATGTTTTTAGCGTTCATATCATTTTTCACCCGTTATCTTTCCATCCTCAATGCGAATACGGTAATCGGCTTTTGCTGCAACCTTCTCATCATGGGTTATGATCATGGCGGTCTGACCGAATTCTTTTGTGGTGCTCTTCAAAAGATTCATGACTTCTTCGCCGGTTTTGCTGTCAAGATTACCGGTAGGTTCATCGGCCAGGATGATGGCGGGCTTTGTAGCCAACGCTCTCGCTATGGCTACACGCTGTTGCTGACCGCCCGAAAGATTTGAAGGAAGATTGTTGAGCTTTTCTGAAAGACCAAGAACCTCTATAACCTTCTTCACAAAGGATTCATCCGGAGTTTTTCCGTCAAGCATGATAGGCAATACGATATTGTCATATACATTCATTATGGGAATAAGATTGAAATTCTGAAATATGAACCCTATCTTTTTTCTTCTGAATACCGTTCTTTCCTCTTCGTTCATCTTAAAGATGTCTTTACCGTCTACTCTGACACAACCCGATGTCGGAGAATCAAGTGCTCCGAGCATATGCAAAAGTGTAGACTTTCCGCTTCCGGATGTGCCAACAACGGCAACAAAGTCCTTTTCTCCCACGGAAAGATTTACATGATCTAGTGCCTTTACAATGTTTGGCTTAACTCCATACTCTTTCGTAAGATCTTCTGCAACTAAAATACTCATACCTCATCCTTTCTCGCTTTTATAAGCGAAACCTTTATACGATTCTCTCAAAGAATCATCTCATTTATATTGTCGTTTTGATATTCCATAAAATCACAAAGATTGTACTTGATATTCATGAGATTACAATTCACAAGATTGGGCTTATAATAATCACCGTTAAGTGCATAGTTGACCAGAAGACATCTTGTGGATTCACAATAACGTGACAGTTCGCAATCACCGCAAGCTTCGACTTTATCACGGGAACAGTTGATCTTTGTGATCTGCTCTATCTTTTCTTTATCCAATCCGGTAAATACATTACCGATCTTATGAACGTCATCTCCCACGACCATGATGCAAGGATAAATATCTCCGTTAACGTTTACACTGTAGTGGTCTCTTCCGCCCGAGCATATACCTTTTCCACGAAACTCTCCCGATAATTCATCAAAATCTATGATCTTTCTATTATTTTCGAAAAGATACCTTTTAATGTTCTTGAACTGTTCTTCCACAATATCAAAATCTTCACTTGTCCATTCTTTAGAACAAAAATCCGCTATTGGTACTATCTCCGAAAAGCCCAGTTCTATCAAATATTTAATGTTTTCATATAAATGAAATGCCGTTCTAGGCGTATACGTCATTCTAATACGGACCATATCGTTTTTCTCACTCAACCTAAGTGCATTTTTAAGAATATCTTCATAGAAAACATTTCCAACGATACACTTTCTGTTAAGTTCATGCGTTTCTTTGTTGCCGTCAATACTAAGACTGATACCTTTTGCCATATGATCACAGATATAATCAATCATCTCATCATCCAATACAGAACAATTAGTGGTTATACCAAATGTCTTTTCATTGGATATTTCCTTCTCAAACCTATTAACAATATGCTTTATAACCTCAAAATTGAGAGTTGGTTCTCCTCCGTGAAAATGTACTGATAAAGCTTGCCCCTCTTTAATATTCTCTTTGACAAAATCTATAATTCGATTGGCAGTTTCATAAGAAAGATCCTCTGCACCATACTTGGATTTTTCATAACAATAAGTACATCGGAAGTTACATCTTCTGGTTACCCATATACTAACTGAGAATTTCTGCTTCATTTCCCCATAATCTCCTACAAATCAATTGCTTTTTTCGTTCACAGAGCTCGGTCAATCTAGTAATATCGTGTAATTCCATAAATTGTTTAACATGGAAAGGACAACTCCAGCACAATATGTTCACTTCGCATTCGCTGCACTCATCACGTCCCGTAGGAACATATTGAGCGAACTCCTTATACCAATCATTCTTTTTATCCCAACCAAGTCTTTTCTCAATATCATCGTTCATTATGTTTCCCATTGAAAATTGATTCTCAAG
>JAGCTJ010000167.1 GCA_017963665.1 Lachnospiraceae bacterium
ATAAGGAAATGCCACAGTTAGCGTTAACAGAAGCTGTCTTTTACATACTGTTGTCGCTTCAGAAACCGCTTCACGGATACGGAATAATCCAGAATGTCGGTGAGCTGTCGAACGGGCGTGTAAAGCTCGCAGCGGGCACATTATACGGAGCGCTTAATTCGCTCGTAGAGAAGGGATGGATTGATGCTCTGCCGGAAAACCCAGAGAGCCGCAAAAAGGAGTACGTGATCACAAAGAATGGTCAGGCTGTACTTAAGGAAGAATTGGACAGACTCTCAGAACTGGTTGAAAACGGCAAGAGGATTTTGGGAGGAAACTGATATGCGCAGGGTCATTCATAAGGTATTTTGGATCTGGCAGCTCGAAAAAGAGCAGGCCTGGATCAATGAGATGGCTTTACACGGATATTCTCTCGAACACGCAGGAAGATTTACTTTTGAATTCGATGAGACCGAACCCGGAAAGTACATTTACAAGGAGATCTTCCTTAAAGGCTGGGGAGAGAGTGTTGAAAACATTAAATACTTCAGATTCTTAGAGGAGATGGGCATCAAGGTCGTATGCTACATCAACTATCCCGGAACATGCTGGGTATATACGAGAGCATTGAGAGAAGATTACCCGGACGGGATCGAACTCTATTCTGATATCGATTCGAAGATCAACTATCAGAAGGTTATGGCCGGCTACATGATATTTGTTACCATTGCTACGCTTTTTGCATCAGTTTTGAACCTGTCGATCGTATTTAATTATTTGGCAGAGTATAACATGTTGATGCCGCTTAACCTGATCTGCGCAGTATTTACTTCCGTACTCTTTGTATGTTCTGCCATTGCTGTGATCAGGGCTTTTGTAAACATTGGAAAACTCAAGAAAGAACGAAAACTTCACGAATAAGATTTTCTGAACAAACAACAATTTAATACCGCAAATATGGAGGAATTACTTATGGAAAAATTAAGTGATCAGGGCAGACTGCGCCCTTGGATGGGATTTGTACTTTTCGGAGTGTTGATGGCATTCTTTATCGTCGTCTGCGCACCGCTCCAGGAAAAACTCGGAATTACCGGACTTTTGATCACGGAATTCAGCTTTCTGGCTATCGCAGTGGTCTATTGTCTGATCCGCAAAGTTAAGATCAGGGAAGTATTCCCGGTCAAAAAAGTTAAGGCAAGAGAAGTGTTCGGAAGCCTGCTCCTTGTTCTCGGCGCATTTCCGGTATCGCTGGTATTAGTTGCCTTAAGCGGAACCATCTTTCCGTGGAGCACAAAAGAAGTCGGTGAATTGTCATCTTTCATATATGGTTCACTGAACTACCCGTTGGCAGTTCTCGTTATAGCGCTCCTGCCCGCCATTTGCGAAGAAGCGATCCACAGAGGTGCGATCTTAAGCAGCTTCAGGAGCCTTAAGCACGACTGGCTGATCGTACTCATCATGGGTCTTTTTTTCGGCATCAACCATATGTCATTCTTAAGATTCCTGCCGACAATGTTCTTAGGTATGGTTTTGAGCTACGTCGTAGTAAAAAGGAACAACATCGTCTTGTCCATGCTGATACACTTTACGAACAACTTCATTTCAGTAACGATCTCATACCTGTTTGGAGACACTTCTTCTGTCTCTGCATCCTTTATCGATTATTCGTCACTCATCGGAGGTTATCTTGTTTTCGCTTTTGCATCACCAATCCTCATCACGCTTGGCATGATGCTCGTAAACCCTGAAGGCCACAAGAAGATCAGATTTCTTTACGCAGGAATCCTCTCAGCTGTAATGTTTGTTTCCGGAATCGCGCTCAATGTCATAACGAGCCAAAAAAATACGCTCCTCAATACAAATTTCAGCTATGAAGTTACTGCTGACGATAAAGATTTTTCAATAGGCTTTACGGCAGAAGAAGACTGCAAAGCAACCGTAGTCGTAGTCCTGGTAAATGCAGAAGGTGATTACAACGTAAGGATCGACGGCGACAAGGGATCCAACATCATTAACGCTCCTGTTTCCCAGGGCATGTTCCGCACATTAACATACAATGTCGAACTTCAGAAAGATAACTATACTGTAACGATTGAACCGTCTGACAATGCGGTAGGCGAGAGGCCGCAGATACAGATAACGGTTAAGTGATCTGATTTAAAAACACACAAAGAACGAGGGCTGTCTCATGTGAGGCAGCCCTTATTCGTTGCGTCAAAGGATGGTGAAGACTTGCACCTGCATATAATTTTTCGAAAATCATCGGTTTTATATGTAGGTTTTGGACTTGAAAAGCCCAATTATCAGAAAACCTGCATATAAAAATGAATAAAAGCCGAAAATTATATGTAGGTTAGGGTCGATTAAGCCTTAAAAACGTGAAAACCTACATATAAAAATGTGAAAAAACGAAAATTTATCTGTAGGTCGTTTTTGGGCAGCAATCAAATGATGTTGTAGCCGCTATTTTCCAACACGCCCAGAGCTTTTTCGAAGTTTTCTTCCTTCACGAGAATGTAGTCCGTGTTGTATGTGGAGACGGCAAAGATTCCGATCTTGTTTTCTGCGAGGATCGCAGATATTTTCGAGAGTATTCCGATGAGCGAAAAATCTAAAACTCC
>JAGCTJ010000168.1 GCA_017963665.1 Lachnospiraceae bacterium
ACTCCCGAGGACGCGGGCGACGATTCGGCCGAGAAATATGCAATCGCTACGCTTGAGACCACAAGAGGCGATTTCAAAACCGATGAGATATCGGTATTCGGAATAGATAAAGACAGCAGATACATCAAAGAAGCCATACCTGAGGGCAAGGCGCTGGCATCGAACGGCTATATGGACAAATACGAGTTAAAGGTCGGCGACAAGGTGGACCTTTACGACAAATACGCCGACAAAACATATACGTTTGAGATAGCGGGAGATTACCCGTACGAAGCGAGTCTTGCGGTATTTATGAACCTTTCGGAGTTCAATGAAACGTATGACAAGACACCTGACTACTACAGTGGTTATTTCTCGGATAAGGAGCTTGAAAACCTGACGGAATCGAACATCTACATGAAACTCGACAGCAGCACGCTGGGCGGACTTGCAAAGCAGCTTTGGAAATCGTTTGCAGGCATAATGACTCCGGTACAGTGGTTCGGTGTTGCAATGTTTGTGCTTATGGTGTACCTGCTTTCAAAGCAGATCATCGAGAAAAACGCCAACAGCATCTCAATGACCAAGATACTCGGTTTCACCGGCGGAGAGATCGGCGGACTTTACATCGTATCGACCTCGATAGTGGTAGTACTCAGCCTCATCGTTTCGGTACCCTTCGTAGACGAGATCGTGCGCCTCATATTCAAGTATTATCTTTACAAGCGCATGAGCGGATATCTTCCCTGCGCCGTCGACAATGCCTGCTATATTAAGATGATAGTGCTCGGTATAGTAAGCTACCTCGCGGTGGTGGTAATGCAGCTTATAAAGATCCGCGGCATCAAGAAGAGCGACGCGCTTAAGACGCTGGAATAAGAATCGGACTTGACATGTTGACGTGCAGATAATATATTAACAGTAGATACTGAAAAACTTTTCAGTGAAAATATTTTCAGAATAAAAACGAGAGGGCACGAGACATGTTTATCGGAAGAGAGAAAGAACTTGATGAACTTCGGAGTGAACTGAATAATTGGAAACATAAAACGGCCGTGCTTGTATACGGGAAAAGACGTGTAGGGAAATCTACACTGATAAACAAGGCTGCAGATTCTTTTGACGGAACAGTCATCAATCATTTGTGCGTATCCAGCACATATGAAGGAAATATGGAACTTCTGTACCAAAGCGTGTGCACGGCCCTTTCTCTGCCCAAAATGAGTTTTGAGTCCGTTTTTGCCATGATGGATTATCTTAAATCTTTGCAAAAACGGATTCTTCTGATTATAGATGAATACCCTTACCTTAAAGAAACAAAAAAGAAGGGTGAAGTAGATTCCGTTATGCAGGCGGTGATAGATAAACTACCTGAAAACGTTAAGATTATTCTTTGTGGCTCCTATATAGCGGTAATGAAAGAACTTTTGGACGAAGACAATCCGCTCTTTGGCAGATTTTCACTTATCCTTCATGTCAGGGATTTTGATTATCTTGACGCTGCAAAATTCTATCCCGAACTCTCGGAAAGAGAGAAAGCGGCAATGTATTCTGTGTTCGGAGGTTCACCGTATGTTCTTAGTCTGATAGACGATAAAGCTCCGCTGGATATAAACATTAAGAAGCTGCTTTTACCGGAAACAGGGCTGGTTCGTACCCATATCGAAAATACGATGCTAAGAGAGATAAAAAAAACTTACGACACACGTATCTTAGAGGCATTGGGAAACGGCAAGAAGAAGTACAGTGAGATACATGCATGGATGAAAAGCGATGAAAACGGCTTACTTGATAAGCAACTGAAGATTCTTCTTGATATGGAAACGATCACAAAAGACGAACCGATAAACAAAAGAGGTGACAAGAAGAAACAGTTTTATGAGATTACGGATAACCTTATGCGTTTCTATTTCACTTTCATTTTCGGAAATGCGGGTACCATCGCGAGAATCGGGTCGGAACAGTTTTACAAGCAAAATTGCGGCGAGAAACTTCGTGAATTTGTAAGCAGAAGATTCGAAGGAATAGTATTGGAATACTTCCATAGGGCCGCTGTCAACGGAGAAATCGATGATATAGAAGATTTCGGAAGTTATTGGTATGATGATCCCGTGAATAAAACCAACGGTGAATTCGATTGTGTTGTTAAGAGAAGCGGAGATAACTACGATTTCTATGAATGTAAATATTTCGACAGAGAAATGACGCCAGAAGAATGTGAGCAGGAAGAAAAACAGCTTGCAAGTGTCCAAGGGATAAATATTTCCAAGATCGGATTTGTCAGCATTGAAGGTTTTTCGAAAGACAAGATTAAGGACTACATACTGATAGACGGTAAGAAGCTCTACAGGTAAGCTTAAGGAACCTATCTATCCTGCCGGAGTACTGTTAACAAGCGAAGTGATGAAATCGGATGCCCCTAAGGCAATGGCGGAGAAAGAAGCCATTCCGGAGTTTAAAAGATTCAACATCATAGAAAGTGAGGTTCGAAATGTTGTATAACAAACATGAAAAAGCCGCACATAGTGCGGCTTTCGATGTATTTGCTTATTGATCGAGTTCTTTGAGCGTTACGTTAAGAACTTCAAATATCTGTGCCATTCTTTTGAATCCCGCGAGACCGCCGGGTTCTTTCTTAAGAACTTCGAAGCAGTCCGCATATGTCGCTGAGGTCGTATCTACGGCATTTATTCTGAGGACATATCTCTTTCCCTCATGTGAGAACATACAATTCTTTGCCACTCTGTTGTCCGCGAAGAGGTCTTTCATGATATCGGGTGTCAAACAGATGTTGTCATCAAATTCGATATTGATCTCTTTTGCATTCGGGTCTGCCTTAAGCGCCGCAGCAATGAGTGCGGCTACGTTTACGTCCGCGATGCATGAACGCTCGGTGTATACAGGAGGTTCTTCCTTGGGAGGCTGCTCATTCTTGAGAGATTTTTTATTTGTCTCATCACTTGTGGTTTCAGGCTCTGTGACTTTGTTGGGATCGGGTACAGGGCCGCGAACGGTAACACCGTTGCCGGGATTGATCTTTATCTCTTCAAGCGTGGTTCCTGCCGCAAAAGCAGTAACACTTCCCGTGTCATAAAGACCGGATATATCGAGCACTTCGATACCGTTAACCGGTACACCATTATCCATACTATACGTACCACCTTCACCTATAGCTGCGCCCTCACCTATACCTAAAGATGAATTGCCTGCCCCGCCTGCCGCATATACGATCGCGTCATTACTTATCGTTATTGATGATCCGTTTGAATAACTTCCGCCGCCGATTCCTGCTCCTTCTCTACCACCGACTGCAATTATATTTCCCCCGGTTATTGTTACGTCTCCGGTTCCGCTATATCCGCCGCCGAGTCCGGCGCCGTTGTAACCGCCGAATGCAGTTATTGTGCCGCCTTCTATGATAATATTGCTTCCCGATGCACCACCTCTGCCGCCGATTCCGGCTCCATTTATTCCGCCGATTGCTTCTAGACTGCC
>JAGCTJ010000169.1 GCA_017963665.1 Lachnospiraceae bacterium
AAGTGACATTGCTGGCCGCCAAGGGCGATGCAGTGGCATTTGGAGTTGACTTTACAATAAATTCGAGCGAATTCAAAGAGTACAAAGCTACCGTAAAGGCCGAAGCCGACGTTAGTTTTGCACAGGTTAAAGTCATTATCGCCGATACCGGAAGGATATGTTTTGACTTCTTCTCACTTAAACCCTCGGATGCTGTCATGGGTCTTTTCAGAAAAGATCTGGCGAACATGCTTAAAGACATTAAGCCCGATTTTCTTCGATTCCCCGGCGGATGCGTGGTCGAAGGTTCGACGCTTGAAAGCCGCTATGACTGGAAGCGTACTGTCGGAGAGGTGAAAGACAGAAGGTTTAACTGGTCGAGATGGGCAGTCCATACATCGTGGCTTGAACCGGAGGTCGGACCTTATCATTATTACGGTCAATCTTATGAGATTGGCTTTTATGAGTTCTTCCTTCTTTGCGAATATTTAAACTGCAAACCCGCGCCTGTTGTAAGCGTCGGACTTGCATGTCAGTTCCAGACACTTGAAAAGGTTGATGTGAACGATCCCGAATTTATGAATTATGTTCAGGATGCGATCGATCTTATCGAATTTGCGAACGGACCCGTAGATTCCAAGTGGGGTTCATTAAGAGCCCAAATGGGCCATCCCGAGCCTTTTGGCATGGACATGATCGGAATCGGAAACGAACAGTGGGAGGACGAGAATTCTCAGTTTTTTGAAAGATATCGCATATTTGAGAAAAAGATCCATGAAGTATATCCCGATATGAAGCTTATCGGAACCGCAGGCCCCGATGTTTACAGCGATCGTTACAGTGCTTCATGGGACTTCATAAGAAAAGAGCATGGAGAGAATAAAAACTTTGTATATGCGGTAGACGAGCACTATTACGTAAGCCCCGACTGGCTTATCGAAAACAATACGTTTTACGACAATTATCCCCGTGATATCAAAGTTTTCGCAGGCGAATATGCCTGCCATATAGAAGGCGCAAACGGAAGGTTCAACAGACCCGATGCGAACAGTCACCTTGCCGCTTTGGCGGAGGCTGCGTTTATGACGGGACTGGAACGTAATCAGGATGTAGTAGTCATGGCATCTTACGCACCGCTTTTGTCTAAGCTTGGATATTCGCAGTGGTCGCCTAATCTTATCTGGTTTAACGGAGAGAGTGCTTACGCTACGCCGAGTTACTATGTACAGAAACTGTTTAGTACTCACGAAGGCGAGTACGTTAAGAAGTTTAAGCATCCCGTCGACGGTGAGCTTTTCGCCAGCGCCGTTATCGACAAAGAAGGCAAACTCATAATCAAGGTCGTGAACGTAAGCGACAAAGAAAAGAAACTCGACATTTCATCGGTTTACGAGGGCGATCTTGGTGCCACCGTAAAAGCATATGAGTTAAAGGCAGACAAAGATGCTTACAATACGATAGAGAAACCTTTCAACGTTTCTCCCACCCAGATGATCACGGTAGCAAAGGACGCTCTTTCCATCGAACCTTGCTCAGTAAAGGTCATAGTTTTCGCATAAAATGATATAAAATAAATCAAAAAGCAGGCTCGTGATGTCTCACGGGGCCTGCTTTCTTTTTACCTCCCATCCCGTAGCAAGATTTGCAATTTATTTAAGCAATATTGATTTAGAGGCACACTTTGGTTTTATGCTACCATTTAAGTCGGTAAATCCTTTTACCGAATTGTTTTTTGGAGATTTACATGAAATACAAGTTTTTTGGCAAAGAACCGCATTTTTACGGAAACGTATTTACTCTGGCACTTCCGATAGCAGCGCAAAGCCTTATAACCATCGGCGTTAACATGCTCGACAACATAATGGTGGGAAGTCTGGGCGACACCGCTCTTTCGGCAGTCTCGCTGGCCAACTCTTTTATCGGGATCTATCACATTTTCTGCATGGGTCTGGGAATGGGCGCATCGGTACTTGTTTCCAGATATTACAGTATGAAGAAAAGTGGCGACGAGCCCGAGAACGCCGACAGAGCGTTAAAGCAGACGGTGTGCCTCATGCTAAGACTTGCGATATGTCTTGCTTTGCTGTTTGCCGTGGCAACGGCGCTGTTTCCCGAATATATCATGAGAACGTATACGCCCGAGCTGCCTTTGATCGAACGAGGATCCGAGTATTTCAGATGGTCGGTGGCATCTTATTTCTTCCTGGGTGTTTCACTGACGTCTACGATCGCCTTAAGAAGTGTCAGAGAAGTAAAATATCCTCTTTTGGTATCGATCGGCGCTTTCTTTGTGAATCTCGGAGCGAACTACACCTTTATTTTCGGTAAATTCGGCGCACCCAGAATGGAAGTGGCCGGAGCGGCTCTCGGAACCCTGATCGCCAGAACTTTTGAGGCGGTCATGATAATGTCATACCTTTTGATCTTCGATAAAGAGATCGGTTTCAGAGTCAAGCATTTCCTTATGAAAACCAAATCTCTTATCTCGGAGTATATCCGCATTTGCATACCTGTACTTATAAGCGACGGCATACTTGCCATCGGCACCAATGCTGTTTCAATGATAAACGGACGCCTCGGAGCGACATTTGTGGCAGCCAATGCGGTAACGGCCGTAACACAGCAGCTTTCCACGGTCGTTGTGCAGGGTGTCAGTCAGGCGGGTGCGATCGTGACCGGTCAGACGCTCGGTACGGGGGACAAAGAAAAAACCATGCGACAAGGCTACCTTTTCTTTGGACTTGGGCTTGCTCTCGGACTTGTCTCAGCAGTGTTCATTACACTAACCAAAAATCCGATCATCGCTTTCTATGCGGGAAAAGATGCTTCGAGCGGAATCAGCCCCGAAGCTGTGGCAATAGCAAACCAGCTTATGCTTGCAATAAGCTTTATCATAATTTTCCAGGCTACGAACAGCATCATGACAAAGGGTGTTCTTCGAGGCGGCGGAGATACAAAGATGTTAATGCTTACCGACAACATCTTCTTGTGGGCCGTTTCAATACCTCTCGGTATTCTTGCGGGATTCGTTTTCCATCTTCCCGCATTTTGGATATATGTATGTCTTAAATCCGACCAGATCATCAAAACGTTCTGGAGTTTTGGAAGACTGCGTGGGGGCAAATGGATAAAGAAAATATCTACAGGAAAAACGGAGGGTTAATTAATGGCAAAAGACGCAAAGATCACGGTTCATCCCGCCTTTGAAGTCGGCGAGATCTCAAACAGGCTGTTTTCGGCCTTTTTGGAGCCGATTGGCACCATCGTAAACGGAACGATGTTCAATCCCAAACATCCTACCGCCGATGAGCAGGGTTTCAGAACCGACTTTATCAACGCACTTAAGGACACAAAACTTCCCGCGGTCAGAATGCCCGGAGGAAATTTCGTATCATGCTGGCAGTGGAAAGATTCCATCGGACCGATGTCCGAAAGAAAGGTTCACTTAGACCTTGCATGGCATCAATATATTACCAACGAAGTGGGCCACGATGAGTATCTTCAGTGGGCCGAAAAGGTTAACACAGAGCCTCTTTACACCATCAATATGGGAACCGGAACCATGCAGGATGCAATGGATCTTGTGGAGTACACCAATCATCCCGGCGGAACATATTGGTCCGATCTTCGTAAGAAATACGGTCACGAAGATCCTTACAACGTAAAGATGTGGTATCTGGGAAACGAAATGGACGGCCCCTGGCAGCTGGGCGCATGGGATAAGAATCCCGAAGGCTACGGCTGCAAAGTTCTGGAGACATCCAAGGCCATCAAATGGATAGACGAAACAATCGAAACCGCAGTCTGCGGTTCCTCGGCTCCTTTCATGGAAGGTTTCCCTGTTTGGGACCAGACCGCACTTGACAAATGTTACGACGTTGTCGACTACGTTTCCGTTCATCATTATCACAGCGCACCTCCCGGAGACATCAAGGCACTTCTGGGCGGTTCGCTCTACTATGAAGACTTCATCAACACCGAAGCAGCAATGATCGATTATGTTCAGTCAAAGCACAGATCACCCAAGAAAGTCATGATCTCCTTTGACGAGTACGGCGCAATGGTACGTCCTTTGCAGCCTTTAAATCCCGGATACGGACGATACAACATGGCAAGAAACCATTATCGTTTCGATCCCGAAAGAAAGTACATACTTCACGATCCCGACAACATGCCCGACAGACAGTTCCCCGGGGGAGATATGCTTCACGCTCTCTCAATGGCATCCATTCAGCTTGCGCTTTTAAGACATGCCGACAGAGTTAAGATCGGATGTATGACCGGAGGCCTTTCGGCACTTGCCGCTTCAAACCACGATCACATCTGGAAATCCGCTTCTCACTACGCTTATATGCAGCTTATGCAGTATGCAAAGGGCGTTTCACTTGAGACAAAGGTCGACAGCGAGACTTACGACATGCCCGGTTACGCCATCGAAGACACCTCACAGTATACGGGCAAAGAAGGCGTTAAATTCATCGATTCCGCAAGTGCATGGGACAAAGAAAACAACCGTCTCACAGTATTTGCCATCAACAGAAACGAAGATTCGGATTACCCCCTTACCATCGACGTTAAAGGTTTCGAAGGCTACAAGCCCGTAAAAGCGTTCAAGATGCGTTCAAACGATTGGGAACTTAAGAATTCGTACGAAAACGAGACGCTTATAGCACCCGTCGAAGAAACAAACTATACATTTGAAAACGGCGAATTCAAACTTCGCATCGAGCCGCTTTCTTGGAACGTATACGTATTTGAAGCATAGGAGAAAGACATGAGCGATTATACAAGAAGAGTTCCGAAGGAATACTACGAAGCCGTTGATAACGGCGGAAAACTTGAGGAGATCACATACGATTCGGTGGTTTACTGCGCCGACAAAGCATCAGTACATTTACGAATATATCTACAACATCCTTCCGGAAGTATTTTAAAACGGTATAAAGAAAAAGCAGGCGCAAAGCCTGCTTTTTTCGTTACCCCATATTTAACCGCCTAGTATTCATATCCCATATAAACATCACTCATTAGCGGATCGTCATCGATATCAAATCTGTGGAAGTAGATCGTGAAATTCTCAAGGATCTTTCCGTTGTCGAGATTGTAATCCGAGTTGTCTTTCTTGAGGTACTCCTTGAATTTCTTCATGCCCGCATACTTGGGATAGCTGATCAGCACGTATATGATCGTATCGTTTTCTTCGTCCAGCAATGCATATTCGTAAACGTAATCGTAGCCATCCACCGCCACGTATGCCGGATAATTGTACATCTCGGTGTCGTACTTAACTGAATTCGTAACCGACATATCCTTATATGATATGGTACATGTTATTCCCGAAATACGCTCGATCTCTTTTTCGTAATCCTCATGGCTGTAGTGGGCTTTCAGCACAAGATGTCCGTCGGTGTCCAAAAGTCCGGTCTTAAGCTTCGAATCAAACTCACCGTCGATGATCTTATCGGTATCATCGGGAAAAAGAAACAACCCCGAATTCAGATCCGATCTGTATTTTTCAAGTATCGCCTCTTTGTCGTATTTGGCAAGACCCGAAGCACTTCTTCCCGGATTGATAAGGTCGAAAACGATAAACATGAAGACCACAAATACAGCGCAGGCATATCTTGCGGCAACTATGAGCATTCCTATCAAAGCGACCGCAATGGCTATGGTAAGCGCTTTTACCTTTACCATCTTTTGAAGAACACCGTTAACGTACAGCGCCAGTATTCCAAGTGCCAGCATCGCAATAAAGGATGTGGCTATTCCTATGATCTTAAGTGTACTTTGAGCTTCAAAATTTAAACATTGTATTATGATGGCGACCATCATCATCGCCACACCGGCCACACTTATAAATCTGACCGTTTTTAAAAGTTTGCTTTTTTCACTTTCCGCGTAATCGGCCATTTTGGCCGCAACATCTTTAACCTCTTCTGTATTCATCTCGCTTTTCCTTTCACCTTCAATAAGTTCTCTGACGTCAACGTCGTAGAAATCTGCTATCTCCACTAGCAAAGTAAGATCGGGCATATTGTTGCCCGTCTCCCATCTGGAAACGCTTCTTCCCGACACGCCGAGTATTTCTGCCAATTGTTCCTGGGTAAGGTTTTTCTCTTTTCTTAATTCTTTTAGAAAATTACCTGTTTTTACCTGATCCATGCAGGTCCCTCCTTTCACTGACAGAATAGTTTTTTTGCCTTCCCTCTAACACGACACAAAGCGAGAAATGCCGTATTTTGCAGGTAGACAGTTGTGTCTTATTGAATGTTTAGGTGAATATTACAACGGTTTTACAAAGATGTCATCTACGTAAATATCGCCCTTCGAATCGGTCTCAAGATATATGTTTGCGGTTTTAAGTTCCGAAGGAAGCTCGACCTCGGCCCTGACTTCGGTCCAATCATTTTGCAAAGATTTTTCGGTACAAAGAACACGCGGCGTCTGCCCGTCAAGTCCCAGACGGATCTCTGAATCGCTTGTTTTGACAAAGGCGGTGAAGAGAACTTTCATGCCGATATAAGGCGTAATGTCGAATTTGACGGTGGCATCCTTTTCAGCACGGGTAACGAGCAGGCTCTTTTTGCCGCTGTGAGAATGAGCGTCCGTAACGGTGAGCATCGGAAGATGTCCCATACCTCTTACGGAAGCGATGTTGGTTTCTTCTTCGAAGCCTTCCTCAAGTCCTACAAGGGAGATGTGGAGGTTGTCTATGAATATAGGACTCTGTACGCTTTCTTTGGCTTCTTTTGTGGAAAAGCACAAAGAGATCGACATGTATTTTCGGGTAACTTTATAGGTTGTCTCGAAGTCGGTCCATTCGTCGGGCTTAACGTCGATTACCGCAATATCGCCGTTGGGCTCGTCAAGCGCTTCGTTTATCTTTATCGCGAGAGCCGTTGTCTTTGCGGTACCGCTTATCTTTATCGTCTGACCGATAAAATCGGAAACATCGAAACAAATGCCGCCCCAATCGCTGAAGCGTTTTGTTGCCGCAAGCGATCTGCTGCCCGTCTTAAATACTTCGTCGGATATCTCGACTTCGCCGAAGCCTCTGTATTTGATGCCGAGGCTTTCAAGATCCATGGGAGCGTCGTCGGTACTTTCAAAGGTATAATCTCTGTTTGAAAGATCCACTTTGATATCCAACGGCTCGCCGAGACTTTCGCCGGTAATGATGCTTGCCAGAGCATCAAAGGATTTTTTCTCGGAAAGATCCTTTCTGAAAAGAAGGGGGTTGGCGCCCCGAATCCATGAGTTGTCGTCGGTAAGTCCCCAAAGCGTCACGGACGTAAGGTTTATGCCGGCCTTTTTGGATTCGGCAAATCCTTTGAACAGCTTTTGATAGAAAACGGCCTGATAATATTCTGCGTTGGCGTTAGTGCATGTACACTTTACGTCAAGCTCCGTCACGTGGACTTCGGGTACGAGAGAAGAGTACTCTTTGAGCGCTTCAATGTACTCGTCTATATCGTTGTTATCGCTTAAGTGGCCCTGCATACCGATTCCGTCGATGAGACCTTCACCGATTATGCTGCCGTGACCGTGACCTTCGCGCTTAAGTGCGGCGATGATGGCGGCCTTTTTTTCTTTTTGCCATTCGTTGTAATCGTTGTAGAAGAAAGCGGGGCGGATGGCTTTAAGCGCTTCTTTGTCCGAAGGGTCAATGCCGTACTCGGCCGCATATTTAACGCACAGTTCTTCTCTCGCATCGTATGCATAGCGAAATGCGTAATATATGAAATCGTCACCGATTATTTGATACCAGTATGAATTACGAAGTCCGGTTTCGGTCTTGTCGTTAAGTTCTATCGCCTCATTTACCACGTCCCACGCATATATGGTGCGGGCAAAACCGTTGGCGTACATGTACTCGAGAAGGGAATAGATGTAGCTTTGCATTCTCTTAAGCAAAGTATCCCTGTCCGTAAAGCAGACCGGGTCCAGCTTCTCGAAAAACTTAAGCATGGGACGCTCTTTTAAAAGCTCGGGATCGGTAGGAATAGTAACGGGTGTGTAGTTTTTGCAGAAGAATTCGTTGGAGCACTGACTGTGCCATACCATTACGTGACCGCGGACCGACATACCGTTTTCTTTTGCAAAATCAAGCATATGACGAGCCCGATCGTTTATGACAAAAGGAACGCTCTCTTCCGTAGCTTTTTCGTCTTTGCATCCCATGTTGTAAGCGGGCTTAAGATCGTTTGCAAACGTCATGGAATTGAAGTGCTTAAGCATAAGCGCTTCTTTGGCGGGGTTGCCGATCTCATGATTGGTGAAATTACCGTTTATCTTTTCGCAGGCAACACCTATCTTAAACAGATCTTTGTACAGTTCCTTTAAAATTTTTGCCATAGTCTCCTCGCTTCTTTAAAGGTGCTTAAAACATCATAAAAGTTCATCTTCAGAGTAAACTAAATCCATTCTATTTTCTAATCATCAATGCTATACTTATCATCAGATGTTGCTATTAAAATCGGGGCGCCGGTTAAGGGGTTGGCCGGATGCATTTCGGAGGTTACTATGTTAGATAAATTAAAAGAACAGATAAATACTGTATTTGTGGGCAAAGAAAACGTTGTTAACGATGTTCTGGTCTGCCTTTTGGCAGGCGGACACGTATTGCTCGAAGATGTCCCGGGTGTCGGAAAAACCACGCTGGCAAAGGTTTTGGCGCGTTTGGTCGGAGCCGATTTCGGACGCATCCAGTTCACTCCCGATACATTGCCTTCCGATGTTACGGGTACGAGCGTTTACAACGCAAAGACCGGTGATTTCGAATACCGCGAGGGTGCGATCATGCACAATTTCATACTCGCCGACGAGATCAACAGAACCACTCCCAAGACTCAGTCGAGCATGCTTGAAGCCATGGCCGAAGGTCAGGTGAGCGTTGACGGGGTCATCCGCAAACTTCCCGAACTTTTTATGGTGATAGCCACGCAGAATCCCATAGAGTTTTTGGGTACCTATCCGCTTCCCGAAGCGTCTCTCGACAGATTCATGATGCGCCTTTCGATCGGATATCCCGAAAAAGAATCGGAGATCAGACTTACCAAAAACATACTCGAAAATCAAAATCTCGACGAGATAACACCGATCTTGACGACGGACGATATGATCAGACTTAAGAGCGAAGTCGCAAAGGTTCATGTAAGCGACGCCGTACTCGGCTACATAAGGGATATTTCGGATCTTACAAGAAAAGAAGAAAACTTCGTAATGGGAGTAAGTCCGAGAGCCACGATATTCATGGCCAAAGCCGCTCAAGCCAGGGCATATATGCTAAACAGGGATTTCGTTAAGCCCGACGATGTAAAGGCAATAGTTGTAAACACTCTGCATCATCGTGTGGCGCTCACATCCGAGGCCAAAATAAGACGCGAGGATACGGACAGCATATTAAGAGGCCTCATGCTTAAAGCGAAGGTTCCCATCGAATAACCTTAAACAGGGTATGTCTTTTTCTTTTGACCGAGGTGCCTTATATGTTACGAAACAGACTGATATTGGCCGCTCTGTGGATATTTTCCCTTGTGGGGATAAGCTTTTACGGCGGCCCTTTGACATACGGCTTTTTTGCGGTGATGACGATCCTTCCGATCGTTTTACTGTTATACCTTCTTCTTGTGCTGGCGCGATTTAAGATATATCAGCATCTGGAATCGCGTGAGATCGTGAGCAACCACAAGATCCCATTCTATTTCACGCTTCAAAACGAGGACCTGTTCGCCTTTAGCGCGGTCAGGGTCACTTTCTATTCCGATTTTTCCGTTATCGACGGGCTGAGCGACGACAACGAATACGAACTTTTACCCAAAGACAAGATCAAAAAAGAAACGGGACTCATCTGCAAATACAGAGGTGAGTACAACGTCGGCATCAGATCCGTCACTCTTCGGGATTTCCTTTGCATCTTCAAGATCACTTACAAAAACAGAGAAGCATTGAGAGTCAGGGTCGTTCCGGACATAATAACGCTTTCGGGACTTAAGAGCATAGATGTTGAGTCGGTTTCAGCCCGCGACAGCCTTGCCAATCCGGCCTATCCCGACGCAAGCGTCAGAGACTATATCACGGGAGATGACGCAAGGCGGATAAACTGGAAACAGAGTGCAAAAACCGGACACATTATGGTCAAAAAATTCATTGGGGAAGAAAGAAACGGCGTCGGCCTCATAATCGATCCTTACAGAATATCCGACAAAGATACCGAATATCTTCCGATCGAGAACAGGATACTGGAGACCGCCATCGCGCTCTGTAAACTTTTGGAGAGCAAGCGTATTCCTGTTTCCGTGTACAGGTATGCCTCGGGGGTGAAAGAAACCTCCGTCGACAGCCCGGAGAGTTTTAACGACTTTTACAGACTTGCATCGGATTTTTCTTTTGAAAGGGATGCCGAGAGGGTCGAAATGTACGATGCGCTTTCTTTGTGCAAGAGTATATCCGAAAAGAAAACGGTGTTTATAGTGACTGCAGACGTAAACGAGAGCGTGCTGATGTTTTCGAAAAGCCTCAATCAAAACGATATTCAGGCGATCGTCTACAGCGTAGGCGACGAAACAGCCGACGAAACACCGGTAAGCCCGTACATTCATACTAAGATCATACCCGTTCCTACAACGAAAAGTCTTGTTGAAGTGATCTGATAGGAAAGACAGGAGTAAAGATGATCGAGTTTATTTATGACATGCTTTATATCGCTCCTCTTTCATTGACCGCCATGCTTTATTGGTGCGGTCTTTTCGGCGTGGAAGAACCTACCTTTTTGATGTATATGGCGGTTTTGGTACCTGTCTTTGTTCTGGATCTTCTGGTTCATTTGAAAGCCAGAGAGAGAATGCTCGTCCTTGGTATCACAGGCGCCGTATTTGTAAGCGTCTCCTTTGTCGTTTCGCGGTTTTGGGAGGATTTTTACCTGTCGGATCATCCGTGGATAATCCCTCTTTTGATCATTTCCGTATTGTCGTTTTTAATAGGTTTCGCTGCCGCAAATCTGACTGTATTCAGGATTGTTGTTTCACTTTCTTTGATCGTTATGCTGATCCTTTCGCTCGAAGTGATCGAATATCCGGCGAAAAAGGGTGTTTTCGCGGCATTTTTCTTTGTACTGGTATGTCTTTCGACCGAAGTCCACATACGCTGGAAGAGGTTCGGTGATACCAATACAAAAAAGCATCTCGTTTTCACCTCTTTGTTTATTTTTGCGATCGTTTTTACGGCTTCAAGGTTTAATGCGCCCGACAAGCCTTATGACTGGCGTCTGTTCAAGGCGATCTGGTCACAGGTGAGCGAGACCGTCGGCAGATTAAAGTTTAGTATCGGGCCCGGAAACGATATGTACATCGGTTTCTCCGATTCGGGGGAAATAGGTTCCGATGTCGAAAAGAGCGATCATCCCAAGCCGGTACTTGAGGTAAATGTGTTATCGGATATCAATGTTCCCGTTAATTTCACAGGCAATATGTACGATTCCTTTGACGGACATGCATGGACCGAGCAAAAGGATCCTATCGCGAACATGCGCAGGATGGATGCGCTCGAATGTCTGTTTTCGGCCAAATCCGGATCGGAAGATTATCGTGATGTGATAAGAGATGCGGCGGTAAATGTAAAGTATGTCAATGCAAAGACCAGATACCTCTTTGTCGCTTCCAAACTCACCGATTATTCATTTCTGTCCTCTCATACCGAAATAACCGAAACAAGCGGCGTTTTGACGTTTGACAAACACAATCCGTACAGACTTGAAGTAAAAGAACAGTTTTACAAGCTTAACACTGACAGTCCCGCTTTTTATGAATATATGAGCACAGATTCCGTAAATACGGATGAGGCGTGGAAAAGTTCTTTGAGGACGGTGGGGCTTGGTAAACTTTCCGATCAATTCGGTTACGATCAATACCTTGAATATCGTGAAAGCGTGAAAGAAAAATACTGCGAAGACATAACGCTTTCTTCGGAGCTTAAAAGTAAACTTGCCGTTCTCTACGACGGTGCTCGATCGGATTATGAAAAGTTAAAAAGGCTCGAACAGGCGCTTAACAAAATGAAGTATACAACCGATACCGAGCCCATTCCCGAGGGCGTAACAAACGCAAGCGAGTTCCTGGACTATTTTCTGCTTGAGGAAAAGGAAGGTTACTGTACGCATTATGCGACCGCATTTGTACTGCTTGCAAGAGCGGAAGGACTGCCGGCGAGATATGCCGCAGGCTACAGGATAAATATTGAAAAAGCCGGAACCTATACGGTTACATCAAATATGGCTCACGCGTGGCCCGAGGTTTAATTTGAAGGCAAAGGCTGGATCCCTTTTGAGCCCACGCCAGGCTTCTATACGGAAATATCGTGGACAACGGTAGCAAACAAGATCATTAAAAAAGAACCCGACAAGCCCAGCGACGTCTTTAACGAACCTCAAGTGACAATAGGGGACGAAGAAACCGATACCGCCGACGAAAAGCTGCATATAAGCATCAATCCTTTAGTCATCATTATCCCGTTTGGCGCGATATTGTTTGTTATAGCGATATACACGCTCATATTAAGGGCGGTCTCAAGGCGCAAATATGTTAAGATGTCTGTAGCCGGGCAGGCAAAGGCAGTTGCAAAAGATATATTTTCACTCCTGTCCATTCAGGGATTTAAGCGCAAAGAAAGCGAAACGCTCAAAGAATTCGCCGACAGGATAAGCGATGAGGTCGGTGAAGAAGTATACGGTTTTACCGAAACATACGAGCTGGTGCTCTATTCGGAAAAACAGAGCAAAAATCCCGAAATACTGCCGATACTCGTGTTCAGAGAAAAGGTGCTGGAACGCTTAAAACAAAGAAGTTATTTAAGATATCTGCTCAGGATGCTCACTTCACAATTTTGATCCATTATTTACGAATTATTAATAGTAATATCGATTCAAATTGGTTATAATCATATGCATAATACATAAAAGAAAGCGTATTGAATAAGGAGGGTTACCATGGATTTAAAGTTTTACAGATGCAATCATTGCGGCCAGATCGTTGCAGTGGTTAAAAAGACGGGTGTTCCGGTTGTATGCTGCGGCGAGCAGATGCAGGAGATCATTCCCGGAACAACGGACGCTGCCGTTGAAAAGCACGTTCCCGTTTATGAAGTTAATGGCAATATCGTAACCGTATCTATCGGTTCCGTTGCACATCCCATGATTGAAGAACATTACATTGAATGGGTAGCATTACAGACCAAGGCAGGAAATCAGCGTAAAGCGCTCACTCCCGGAAGCGAACCGAAGGTAAGCTTCGCTATCACCGACGGTGATGAGGTTGTCGGAGTATATGCTTACTGCAACCTTCACGGACTTTGGAAAGCTTAAAGGAGGAGAATACAGATGAAAACATATAAGTGCTCTATTTGCGGTGAGATCTTCACCGTTAACGACGGCGAAACACCCGTATGTCCCAAGTGCAAAGCTTCGGGCGACAAAGTTGTTGAAGTAAATGCCAACAAGTATGCCGGAACGGAGACCGAGAAGAATCTTCAGGCAGCATTTGCAGGCGAGTCTCAGGCACGCAACAAATATACTTATTTCGCTTCAAAGGCTAAGAAGGAAGGCTTCGAGCAGATCGCAGCATTGTTCTTACTTACCGCAGACAACGAAAAAGAACATGCTAAGATGTGGTTCAAAGAGCTCGGCGGAATCGGTTCCACAGCAGAAAACCTTGCCGCAGCGGCAGACGGCGAGAACTTCGAGTGGACAGATATGTACGAAGGCTTCGCAGTGACGGCAGAGAAGGAAGGCTTCCCCGAACTTGCAGCCAAGTTCAGAGGCGTTGCAGCCATCGAGAAACGTCACGAAGAAAGATACCGTGCACTTTTAAAGAATGTTGAAGCTCAGGAAGTATTCAAGAAGAGCGAAGTTAAAGTTTGGGAATGCCGCAACTGCGGACATATCGTAGTCGGCACCAACGCTCCCGATGTTTGCCCCGTATGCGCACATCCTCAGAGCTACTTCGAGATCCACGCAGAGAATTACTAAAGTATAATTACGAGAAATAAGGGAAGCAGGCCCCGTGAGACATCACGAGCCTGCTTTTTTCTTTCTTTTTAGTAGGATTAACGCAAAAACTGTGATAGAATAGATTCATCTTGTGATTAAACGGAGGATTGTATCCACATGATAATTAATAAAGACACGGTACTTGTCTATGATGAAAACGATCATAAGGGTATTGCGCGAGTCATCAACTGGGTTGCCGATGACTTTTTAAAAGTTTTCGGAGAAAGACCGAAGGTTGTGACAATCGATGAGCTTGAAACGCTGAAAGCAAGCAGCGTTATCGTTGCGGGATCGCCCAAGAGTGAAGAGGTGACGGCGCTCCTTTACGAAAACGAAATAGATACCGGACTTCTTAAAAAAGAAGACGGTCCATATAAGTGGGAAGTATTTTTGATGGCTCAGGCCAAAAACTTTAATCCTGATATAGCGGAAATGTTGATAATTTCCGGTAGCGACAAGAGGGGTGCGATATACGGACTTTTGTCAGTATCCGAGAGCATTGGAGTGACCCCGTTCATTAACTGGTCGGACGTGGTTCCCAGACACCTTGATAAGTATGATTTAATAATCGACAACGTATATGTGTCAAAAGAGCCTTCAGTAAAATATCGAGGGATATTTATTAATGACGAGTGGCCGGCATTCGGCAACTGGGCAACGAAGCGTTTCGGCGGCGTGAATGCGAAGTGCTATCTTGAAGTGTTTGAGATGCTGCTTCGAGTTCGCGGTAACTATATGTGGCCCGCAATGTGGGCAACAAATTTCTCCATGGACGGTCCCGGGATCGAGAGCGCTGAGCTTGCCGATGAGCTCGGTATAGTTATGAGCACTTCTCATCATGAACCTTGTATGAGAACCGGCGAAGAATACAGATTGTTAAGAGGACCCGAATCTCCTTACGGCGATGCATGGGATTTCACCACAAACCGTGAAGGCATCACAAAGTTCTGGGAAGACGGTCTTAAGAGAAATGCGGCTTTCGAAGAAGTTATCACTATGGGTATGCGCGGTGAGAGAGATACCGCCATTATGGCCAATGCTTCCCTTGCAGAAAACATCGCATTACTCAAGGATATCATCCGTACACAGAACGACTTAATAAGAAAAATAATAAATCCTGATTTAACAAAAGTGCCTCGTCAGATAGTTCTTTTCACCGAAGTTGAGAAGTTTTATTACGGCGACGAGAATACTCCCGGCCTTATTGACGATCCCGAAATGGACGGCATTACGGTAGTGTTCTCCGACACAAATTACGGTTATACAAGAACGCTTCCCACCGAAAAGATGTTAAAGCGTAACGGCGGATACGGCATGTACTATCATGTGGACATGCACGGCGGAGCATACTCTTACGAGTGGATAGGATCCACATATCTTCCCAGAATATGGGACCAGCTTTCTACAACATACGATTACGGCGTAAGAGATATCTGGGTTGTCAACGTGGGAGATATCGTATCTCAGGAACTTGAGATTTCTTACATAATGAAGCTTGCAAACAATATGGAAGTGTTCGGAAGCGAGCATCCCAACAACTACACGGAGTTTGTGAAAGAATGGGTAAAGAAGCAGTTTGACGGATACTTTGATGCGGCAAGCCTTGCAAAGATCGAAGCGGTTATTCACAGATATCAGCTTATAAATGAAAGAAGAAAGCATGAGATCATGAATGAATCCGTTTACCATCCGGTACATAACGGAGAGGCTCTGGCACTTTATACTGTCGCAAAAGATGTGCTTAAACTTTGCGACGAACTTTTGGAGAAGTGTCCTGAAGAGATCAAGACAGCTTTTTACGAGCTCGTTTACTATCCCGCTTACGGAACCGCGAACCTTCACAGAACATGGATCGCGTCCTTGTGGAACAAGTACTATGCAAATCAGAACAGAAATATCGCCAACGATTTCTGTGACGAGATAGACGAAGGCATCAAAGCCGACAAGAAACTCATAGACGATTTCCATGCACTTGCGAACGGCAAGTTCTACGGTCATGCCATGAGCGAACATTTTGGCTTCAGATTCTGGAACGATTCAAACAACCAGCTTCCTACCAGACTCTTTGTATATCCCGCTTATAAGAAGAGAATGATCGTTTCAAAGCGCGACGAGACCGCATATTTCGACGGTCGCGAATACACCAAGCGCGATGCGATCTACTATGATTTCATGAGACCCGATGTTGCGGGCGTTGTGCTGGAAGTATCCTGCGGCAGCGTAGATCCCATCACTTATAAGGTAGAAAGCAACGTCGATTGGCTTAAACCCAATTCCTCAGGCGGCACTACCGATAAGACCGATTACATCGTAGTATCGATAGATAAAAAGAATTTTAAGCCCGGTGAATATGTGGAAGGTATCATAACGATCACCGACGATGAAGGTAACTTCGTTAAGTTCACCTTCCCTTCGGTCCTTCTTCCCACACCGGCCAAAGAAGTTATGGGAGCCTTCTTTGAAACAGAGGGCGAGATCGCCATGGAAGCGCATTCCGCTTACTATGTATCCAAGTCGGAAAATGCGCACTATGAACTTTTGGCCCCTTACGGCAGACACGGCAGCGGTCTCAAACTATATCCCAACACCTTGGATCCGATGACTCTCGGAATCGAAAATGTACCTTTTGTAGAATACAGATTTGTGGCAGGTCTCGACGAAGAATACGATGCCGAATTCATTTTCGCACCGTCACTTCCGGTCAACGACTCTAACAGCCAGTGCTTCGGCTATGCCATTAACGGCGGTGAGACAAAGATCGCAGACACAGTTCTCGACAAGTCCCGCCCGATATTCAACAGTCCTCAGTGGGCAGACGACAATAAGAAAAACGCGAAGTGTATCCACGTTTCCGTCAGGGGACGCAAGGGACTCAACGCCCTTCGTTATTTCCAGCTTTCGCCCAACCTTATTCTTGAGCGAATAGTTCTTCGTTCAAAGAATATGCCTCACAAAGAATCCTATCTCGGACCTGTTGAAAGTTTCAGATTCATCTAGTATTTACAAAGTATTTCGGAGCCATCATCAACCAACGGTTGAAGATGGCTCTTTTTTCTACCCAAACTTAACTTATACTTGTATTTAACTATAGCGCTCAACCAATAGTTTTGATATGATACAGACAACTCAACCAAACGTGGATTGCAGAACGGAGGGTTCAAAAAATGGAAAAACCTGTATTCAGTCAGACTTTACAGACATTAAGGAAAGAAAAAAAGGTTACGCAAGAGCAGCTGGCAAATCATTTGGGAGTAAGTGCACAGGCTGTTTCAAAATGGGAGAACGGCAGCTACCCGGAAGGGGATCTCATACCTGCCATAGCGGAGTTCTTCAAAGTTTCGATAGATTACCTTTACGGAAAAGGCGGAAAGGCAATGTCGACAGAGGAGGCCGTTTTCAAATCCCTTCGGGATAACTGTATAAAAGAGTTTGAAGAAACTCAAAATCCCAGGAAGCACGAAGGGTTGGCGGATACGGTCAGAAAGATACATTGGGCGGTCCAAAACGCACCCTGGGTCAACAATGAGGAATACTACAATCCTCCCTGTTACGGTATCGACAGTCCCAAAATGAGTTCGGTATTTGTGGATGAAAGCAGCTACTCCTACATGGGCTTAAGAGAAGACAACAATTTCTATGTTTGGTTAAAACAGGACGAAGAAAAAGATATTTTTGAAAAACTTTTAAGCGACCCCGAAAGGATATGTGATGTCTTCAAGATCATGTCCGACAAGGACAATATGAGGATACTGACATACCTTTACTCTCTTTCATCGGGAGAATTTGCAGGCGCGGATACCATTGCAAAAGCTCTTAAGCTCAGCAAAGAAAAGGTGGATAAGACGTTAAACGAGATCGTTTCCAAGATCGGTTATCAGTACGGACAGAACGCTCCTTTTAAGACCGTAAAGATCGTGGAGGACGAAAAAGAGAAGACGGCATACGGAACGGATCCGGTATTCGGCGGACTTTTCATGGCGATAACGATGATGATAAAAGAGTATGCCGACACTCCTTCTGGATTTCAGATGATGATATGCAACAAAGAGAAAAGTTGGGTAGACAGAAAGAAGATAAACAAACAGTAACAGTATAACGGAGAATGAGATTATGGGTAAAAAGAAAGAAAAGGAAGAAGAAAAAAATAAGTATCACAAGGAATACGGTGCGTTTTCAAATCTTGCGTACGTAGCTGTGAGAATGGTCAGATTCGATAAGATGACGGCGTTTACCATATTCCTTGCGGCCGTATGTACGCCCGTTGCGGCATATCTTTGGACTTTCATGTCCAAGTTCGTTATCGATGTCGTAACGAGGCAGGATACGGTCAAAAAGCTTATCACGATCATATGTATCACCTTCGTGATTCAGGCCGTATTTACGATGTTACAGTCGTACATGTGGGCACAGTGGTGGCGCTATATCGGTGCCAGGACCGATCTGATCATCAAAAAGAACTTAAAGTTCATGACTATGCCCTTTGAATATCTTGAAGACAAAGACGCCATGGATTGCTACCAGAAAGCGGGCAATGCAACGGGCGGCAACTATCAGGGTATAGAAGGAATGATGCACTTCATGGAAAACTCTGCGGGAGACTTCTGCGTAGTGCTCGTAGGCCTGTTCATCATGGGTACGTTAAGCGTTCCGGTAATGCTGGGCCTCGCTTTTCTGGCATTTGTAAAATTTGTCATCAATAACAGGACCAACAAAGTCTGCAAAAAGAAAATATGGGATCCCCTGGCAACATGGTGGAGAAAAGACGGATATTTAAGCAACACCTTTTCGGATTTTTCTTTTGCAAAAGACATAAGGATGTACGGCCTTAAGAATTACCTTATAAACAGGTACAAAGAAGTAAGCAAAGAGAGGCTTGAGGCATCAAAGAAAAATGAACTCTGGTGGTGGTACAGCGGTCTTGCGGGTAACGTTTTGTGGGCGATGGCATCGATAGGCCTTTATGCATGGCTTATATATTCGGTCATCAACAAAGATCTTACCATCGGTAATTTTTCGCTTTACTTAGGCTCCGCCGCAACATTTTTCCAGTTTACGAGAAGCCTTTTTGACAGAGCTACAGAGCTTCTTCAAAGAAGCCGTGAAGTCGACGATTTCAGAAGTTTCATGGATATCGTAAAGGACGACAATGAGAAGGGACCTTCGGTTCCTTCATACAACTCTTACGAGTTTACCTTCGACGATGTATGGTTTAAATACCCGGGAGCAGATAAGTACGCATTAAAAGGCGTAAATCTTACGATAAACGCAGGCGAAAAGCTGGCGGTGGTAGGTCTTAACGGTGCCGGAAAATCTACCTTCATAAAGCTTTTGCTAAGGCTTTATGAGCCCACAAAGGGACGCATTCTCTTAAACGGAGAAGACATTTCAAAGTATGAAAGAAGTGAGTATTACAAACTCTTTTCACCGGTATTCCAGGACGTATGGATGTTTGCCTTTCCTCTTAAAGCGAACGTATCCATGGACGCCATCGACGATACCGACGACGTAAGGGTAAAGAAGTGTCTTGATGATGCGGGAATGGGAGATTCCGTAAAAGAATTAAAAGACGGAATAGATACCGAAGTATTGAAAGTCGTATACGACGAAGGCGTTGATTTCTCGGGCGGCGAAAAGCAAAAGATCGCCCTTGCCAGAGCACTTTATAAGAACGGGCCGGTGGTTGTTTTGGACGAGCCCACCGCTGCTCTGGATGCTTTGGCTGAGGCAAAGTTATACGAAGATTTCAACAAACTCATAGACAACAGGACGGCGATATACATAAGCCACAGATTAAGTTCAACAAGATTCTGCGATCATGTGGCAATGTTTGTGGATGGGGAGATGGCCGAATACGGAACCCATGACAGCCTGCTCACAAAGGGCGGAGCATACAGTGAGATGTTCAACGTTCAGGCCGCATATTACATTGAAGGGGGTGAAGGCGATGGCAGCGATGAGAGCGATGTTTGAGGAAAACGAAAAACGACCCGAATTCATCAAGATGACCAAGCGCACGCTTAAGTATATTTTCAAAATCGCATGGAAAGAAAAGAAGATCGTTTATCTTCTTTTTGTGACAAAGTTCATAGCCGGAGCACTTGGGGAGCTTAAACTTTTGCTTCTTCCCAAGCTGCTTATCGACGAAGTGGAAGCCATAAGCATCGGCGCGGATGTTTCGACACATCTTCACAACGCGATCATATATATTGCATTTACCATAGCTGCGGAGTTTCTGTCCAATGTTCTTTCAAACATAGGGGATTCGAAACTAAACTATTATTCCACATTTTTTGACAGAATTCTGACCTATGAACTCAGCGGAAAGTCTATGGAAATGGATTTTCAGCATACCGAAGATCCTGCGGCACTTGACCAGCAGAATAAGGCAAAAGAAGGCATTTCGTGGTACAGTGGCGGTGTCATCGGAATACTGAGATGTTTCTTTGACATCGTATACAACATCGCGCTCATGTTCACCTCGGTAACACTCTTCGTATTTTACTGCCCCCTCGTTTTGCCGGTACAGATAATAGGCATGGGACTTGTTACGTATTTCAACTATCGTAAGCAGAAGATCGCATACGAGTCGTTCCTTAAGCTGGGAAAGATAAACAGAGTGTTCGGATATTATCTTTTTGAAGTGGCATCGCAAAAGTACGGAAAAGATACAAGACTTTACGACAGCTCGACTCTTATGAGCGATCGCGCCACGGAGTACGGAATGGAAAGCGTGGAGCTTTTCAGAGAACGTGCGACCAAGTGCTGCCGCTTCGATTACAGATCCAATTTTGCAAACGCCGTAAGAGATGCCTTAAGCTACGGATATCTTGGATACAGAACGTTAAGAGGTCTTTTGTCACTGGGTGATTTCACCATGTGTATCGCAGCGACCAGCCGTCTTTTCCAAAGTCTTCTGGGTATAGGACGGGGCATCCAGGATTTAAGCGAAAAGTGCAGTTACGCATATCAGTTCCTCGTGTATCTTGATTATCCCGATGCTCTGTCAAAGGGAGAAAGAAAAGTCTCGGAAGGCCGGCACGAGATCGAATTTGAGAATGTTTCGTTTAAGTATCCAAGAAGCGACGAATACGTGCTTAAGGACGTAAACATTAAGATTAAATCCGGCGAGCATCTTTCCATAGTGGGCCTTAACGGCGCCGGAAAGACGACTTTCATAAAGCTTCTTTGCAGACTTTACGATGTCAGCGAAGGCCGCATTTTGATAGACGGAGTCGATATAAAAGAATATTCGGAAGAAGAATACAGAAAGCTCTTCGCAGTGGTATTCCAGGACTTCCAGCTGTTTGCATTCTCTTTAAGAGACAATGTGGCAATGGGAAGAGCCGACGAAGAAACAAATGAAGAGAAGGTAGAAGAAGCGCTTAAGCTTTCCGGCCTTTACGAAGACGCCATCAAGCTTGACAAGGGACTGGATACGAGACTGTTCAAGAGTTTTGACGAGAACGGAACCGAGCTATCGGGCGGCCAGAGACAGAAGGCAGCAATAAGCCGTGCACTTTACAAAGACGCTCCGATAGTCATACTCGACGAGCCCACCGCGGCACTCGATCCTTTGGCGGAGTACGAGATATACAAGAAGTTTGATACTCTTGTGGGCGGAAAGAGTGCGATCTACATTTCCCACAGACTTTCAAGCTGCAAGTTCTGCGATCACATAGCCGTGTTCTCCGACAAGACCATAAAAGAATACGGTACTCACGATGAACTCGTGAAGAAAGAAAACGGCATCTACGCCGAAATGTTTGCCGCACAGGCACAGTATTACGTAGATGTGGCATCATAAAAATGCCACAGGCTGCAACTTAATAATATTTTCCTCATAAACCAAAACCGCATCTGCCGGGATCTTACGATACCGAACGGATGCGGCTTTGGTTTTACATACGAAAGGGCTTGTTGTTTAGATATAACCATTACAAGAATGGAAACAACCTTTATTAAATCTGGAAGAACCTGATGGTTTCTTCAAGTTCTGCGGATATGTCTTTGATGGCATTTCCTGACTGAGCTACGTTATCAACAAGACCGGTAACGCTTGAAAGTCTTGAAGTAACTTCTTCGTTGGAAGCTGCGTTCTCTTCCGAGATGGCGCTTAAGTCTTCTGCGGTAGCACTGATTTTGTCCTTGGACTGATCGAGAGCTTTAACCTTAACGGTGATCTCGGAAACGTTTCTTCCCGAAGCATCGATCTCTTCGTTGAGCTGGGTGAACTTCTCCTGAGTCTCGCTGATAATCTCTCTTTCTTCGAGGATGGACTTGTTAACTTTATCTGCAAGTTCAACCGTCTTCTTGGACTGCTCTTTGATCTGGCTTACGATGTTGGCAATCTCCTGAGCAGAGTCATTTGACTGTGAAGAAAGGTTGTTGATCTCACCTGCTACAACCGCGAATCCGCGACCTGCTTCACCTGCTCTTGCTGCTTCGATGGAAGCGTTAAGTGCAAGAAGGTTCGTCTGACCTGCGATGGAGCTTATCATCTCAACTGCTGCGTCAATCCTTGAAATAGCTTCGTCGGTAAGAGTGATCTGCTTGTTGATGGTTTCAACCATCTCAACGGATCTTTCGGAACTCTCGTTAACTTTGTCAATGTTGGTCTTTGCTGCAAGGCTGACCTCGCTCATTGTTTTACTTGAAGCATCAAGGCTTTCGGTAGATGCGGTGATGTCGTTTACGTTATTGCCGATGTTGACGATCTGTTCGGCGATATCCTGTACGCTTTCTGCGAGTGTGGTGGCACCGTTTGAAAGATCTTCCATTGAGCTTGCGATACTTGATATCTCATCGTTTGAACTGTTGGAGCTTTCCGAGATGGAGGAAGCTTCGGAACTCAAGCTGTCTGCTATCTGAGCCATCGCGGTAACGGTATCTTTAAGTTTTGACTGAAGTTCGCTCGAAGCATCGATGAGCTGATTGGTTTCGCGAAGGATACTCTCGGTAGGATCTTTATCCAAAAGATTTCCGTCGGCGATCGAACTGATGTCACCCGATACTTTACGAAGCGGGGTGGTAACCTTCTTTGCGATAAGTAATGCAACGACACTGAAGACTGCGATACTTATAAGCGAGAGAAGAAGATTCTGCGAATTCATCTTATTGATGGCTGCCTTAACGTTCTCACATGTTCTTCCGGCAAATGCCATACCCACAACATTTCCGTCTTTATCGTAAAGAGGTCTGTAATATACGTAATAATCTTTACCGTTGATAACAACATCATCGGAGAAGAAATCCTGTCCCTTGCCGATTACGGTTGCAATAACCGCATCGCTTGCCTTTGTTCCTTCGATTCTTTTACCGTCGCTTCCTATGATGGAGGTAACGAATCGGGTATCCCCTTTAAAGAGTGTAAGTTCAATGCCTTCTTTTGAAAGACGATCGATATAGTCGGTATCGTAAGCTACGAAACCGTCAACAAGACCTGCTTCTTCTACAAGGTCATATTCGTAATAGCTTCTTAAGTCTGTTGCTGCCACAAACAATGTTTCCTTTGTCTGTTCGCCAAGGTTTATCTTTGTCTCTCTTGATGAAAAGATGATAAGAGCAACTACCGAAACAATGAGAGGAGTCATTGCAAACAGTATAAGCATGGCATAATAATTTAAACCTGATTTTTTCTTCATATAAAATACTCTCCCTGAAAAAGTATTATTTTTGGTACGTTATGAGCATATCCTTGGCAAATTAGCGAGGTATTAAAAATTCCTTCGGGTGAGGTGAAGAAAGGTCAGTATTTATGAGTATTTGCGGGTTTGTTAGATATCTAACTAATTTTCTAAAAATTTTTCGTTAATAAATAGGATTGTTAAAGATTATTCGAAACCTGAAGGATTTCTTGGCAAAATGAACATTTGAAAATATAATGGTAGAAAGAAAAAACATTGCATAAATAAAGGTAATCAACATGGCCATAGAAAGAAAAGACATACATCATTTCAATTACTTTTTGTACGGAGAAGCTTTTTACGGAAGTTATAAAGGAATGCGTTACAGACTGGGCACCGAGCCCCTTGACAACATATTCTTTAAAAAGCCCGAAGAAAGGGAGGGCTACTTCTTAAGGGCTTTTGCCTGGAAAGAGCCGGATAACTTCAATACGGCCAAAGAAAAAGAAACCGCCGACTTTCCCTTAAGCGAAGAGGGCATATGCGATGCCATCGCGTGGCTCAATGAAAAGTATGAGGGCTTCGGAATAAAATAGATATCGAAAACACCAAAACGCAGTACCACATGGTACTGCGTTTGGCGTTTAGTCAGTGTGTAAGCGAGTTTATCTGTGCCGTAAGCAGATCGTTAAACTCATTCTTTTTAACGTTTTTGTCACGTTTTTCCGCCCGGTCCTCGCGTTCTTTAAGTTTATCCTTTATGTTACGAGGTCCCTCGACCATAAAAACGTATTCCAAATTGTTTAAATAAACACTACGCATACTCTTCCCTCCGTGAAAGCGGTAAACGGGAATTATCCCGAGAACCGGAACAAGTAATCAGTTGACTGATGCAATCCGTTGCTACATATTGTTTCTCGTTATATATATCGGACACTATATATTGTGTCTTAACCCTCTTTTTTATAATAATCGATTAATAATTTCATGTGGTTACCTTTATTGTTTTGTGGTATCATATAAATGCTTGTAACAAGCGGAAAGAAGGTATATTTATGGAGAAGGTTTACAATTTTATCAAAGAATGCGGAACATATTATCTTGCCACCGTGGATAAGGATCAGCCCAGAGTTCGTCCTTTCGGAACCATCGACATTTTTGAAGGAAAGCTCTACATCCAGACGGGAAAGTCAAAAGATGTTTCAAAGCAGCTTCAGGCCAATCCCAAGGCTGAGATATGCTGCTTTAAAGACGGTGCATGGTTAAGAGTTGCCGGAAAGCTCATTCGTGACGACAGAGTTGAAGCAAAGAAGCATATGCTCGACGCTTATCCTCAGCTTCGTGGAATGTATTCCGAAACCGACGACAACACCGAAGTTTTGTATTTTGAAGACGCTACCGCAACGTTCTCTTCCTTTGGCGGTGCTCCCGAAGTAATTAAATTCTGACATGGACAAAAAACGTTTGACCCTAATACTCATAACCGCACTTCTTGCGGTCATGGGCATTTTGTATATCGGCATAAAATCGGGCGCAAGGCAAGGCAAAGCGCCCCTTGTTTGTGACCTCACAAAGGAACTTTCCGGCAAGAGCGAAAACGAAGCACTTCCCGGGGATATAGTCTTTAACGGTCAGACACTCATGGCCGATAACCCGTCAAACAGATTATTCTATTCATTAAATAAAAACGATGCGGCTTCTTTTTCCCCTAAGGCATTGGTTTTAAGCGATCCCGATGCCTACGTGGTGATGGACCGTGAGATCACGCAAGAACTCATCGAAAGTGGACAGACTGCAAGGCTTGCCGTTATTAAGGGCGACGAGTACAGAGAATTCGAGCTTGCCGTCACGACGCTCCCGATAATGACGATCGACTACACGGGCGACATTGAGGAATATGAAGTCGACATGAACATGTTCCTTTACGATAACGGCGCGACTACCGGTGAAGTAAAAGCGACCGCATCTGCGGGAACGATCAGATACAGAGGAGCATCAACTCTTTTTTATCCCAAGAAGGCATTTAAACTTAATCTTAAAAGATATGAAGGCGGAGTGTTAAAGAACAATCCTCAGCCTTTACTTGGCATGCGTGACGACGATGACTGGCTTTTGTACGCGGCATACAACGATATGGAAAAAGTAAGGGATGTCTTCAGCGAGAACCTATGGTACGAGACACTCGCGGATGACAATTCATGGGGCGTTAAGGCCGGCATGTGTTACAGATATGTTGAAGTCATCTTAAACGGCAGATATCACGGACTTTACGCTTTAGGCTTCCCTGTTGACGAAAAGCAGCTTAATCTTTCGGGCGACTGCTCGAAGGAAGCGCTCTACAAAAAGAAGACGTGGGACAGCGAGGATACACTTGAAGTGAGCCAATGGGGCATTTTGCCGGGCTATGAAGCAAAGACCGACAATAAGTACGTGCAGGCGGGTTACGAAGGAGAATTCGGTTACTACGAAGACAAAAAAGGCAACGAAGTCTACGATCTTTCAGAATATGCCCTTTTGTACGAGCATTACCTTTACCTTGCCCGTAACTGTGGCGACTCCGAGTCACTTCTTAAGTGCGTCGACCTTGACAACCTTATAGATATCAACATTTTCTTCAATCTCATTCAGGGCGAAGACAATGTGGAGGGGCACCTTTTCAAAAATGAGTTCATAGCTGTAAAACGGGATAAAGAAAACGGCATCAAGATCCTTTATGCTCCGTGGGATATGGACATTTCCTGGGGCAACAAGTGGGTTGATGACGGAGACAGAAATTTCACCGAATCCCATTATTTTCTGCCGGAAGACAATTTCACCGGCGAGTTTGGTTATTACGAAGAGATACTTATAAACAGCGATACGGACTTGCTTGAAAAGACAGCCGAAAAGTACGCTCAGCTACGAAACGATAAGTGGTCTTTTGAGAACATCGATAAGATGCTCGATTCCTGCGAAGCGGACATCTTCGGTTCGGGCGCATTCATAAGAGACAAAGAGCGCTGGCCGGAAGGTATTTATACCGACGAAGGAAATCTTGAAGCATTTAAGGAATACGTTCATGCAAGACTTGAATATCTTGACGGTTATTACGGCAGGCTTGGCGACGACAAAGAAAAGTCGCTCTATGTGAGACGCCTTTCCAAATACGAACCCCTCGATGAAAGCCCGATACTCCTTGAAATCGCCGATCCTTCGGTGCTTGAGGATGAAGATCTTGCAGACCTTTTGACTTACGTCGGAATGGATGTAAACATGTTCAAAAACGGAGCGGTATGTGCTGTCGGATCTGTAAAAGACGGATACGAATACTTTGATTCATTTGTGACTTCGACCGGAGAAATAAAGACGAAAGTCGGCAACCTTACACTAAGAAAAGTGGAAGGATACGAATATTTCCTTGAAGACGAATATACGGTATTTCTGGGAGAAAACGAGGGCTACGTAAGGCGCGAACAGCCCACGGAAGCCGTAGTCTTTTCAGTCTGCCCTCAAAACAGAATGCTTGACGTGTTAAACCTTCACAAGCATTACGACCCGGTGGTAAAAACCGAAACATTTACCGACGAAACCCTCAAAAAGTTGCTCAATAAATACGGATACTGAAACTTGAAAGCATATAGGGCGTATGCTATACTCACGCTATGGTCATAACAAGTGTTAAATTCCTTATATTTGTTGCAATCAGCCTGATTGTCTATTTCAAATTACCCACAAAATTTCAGTGGGTTTTACTTTTGGCAGACAGTCTTTTTTTCTATTTCATAAATACGAGAACCGTAACCTTTCTCTATCTCATTGTCGCCGTGCTTGTCACCTACGGCGCCGCACTTTCCTTTGAAAAGATCCAAAACGGTACAAAGAAAAAACTCATACTCATTTTCGCCATCCTTGTAAACGCGGGAATTCTTGCCGTCTTAAAGTATACGAATCTTCTGGTGGGAACCGTTAACTTCTTTACGAAAGAAGAGACGCTTAAGACTGTTCATTGGATAGCACCTCTTGCGATAAGCTTTTATACGCTCCAACTTTTGTCCTACTTGTGCGACTGTTACTGGGGGGCGTTGAAACCGGAGCAAAATCCGCTGAAACTCCTTCTTTTCACCATGTATTTTCCTCTCATGGTCTCGGGACCCATAAGCAGATACAGAGACCTGGGAAAGAAACTTTTTGAAGAGCACAGATTCGACTATGACCGCATAACGGCGGGTCTTAGGCGTTTTGCATGGGGTATGGCCAAGAAGGTTGTTGTGGCCGACAGACTTTCCATCCCCATAGATCACATGTTTCACAATCCAGACCTCTATAAAGGGGCATGGGTATGGCTTGCGGTGCTTTCCTATTCGATGCAGCTTTACTTCGATTTCTCGGGTTGCATGGACATGATAATGGGTATTTCGGAGTGCTTCGGAATCACGCTTGTCGAGAACTTCAAAGCTCCCTTCTTTTCTTCGACGCTCAAGGAGTTCTGGCAAAGATGGCACGCTACCCTGGGCTTGTGGCTTAACGACTACATTCTCTATCCTTTGATGAAGACAAAGCCTTTGACAAAGCTTACCGCAAAGTGCAGGGAACGTTTCGGAAAGAGCGGAAGAAAATACGCAAGCTATCCGGCACTTTTCGTGCTTTGGAGCGCTATGGGACTTTGGCACGGCGATTCCTGGAAATACATATGCGGCGAAGGCTGGTGGTATTTCCTTGTTATAATCATCGGAATGACTTTTGAAGATGTATTTACGAAGTGGAAGAAAGCACTTCATATCAAAAACGATCATCCCATGTGGAGACTTTTTCAGATGGCGCGCACTTACGTTTTCTTCAGCATCGGTATGCTTTTCTTCAGAGCCGATTCCCTTCCCGTTTCGCTTATGCTGGTTAAAAACAGCTTTACGCCTGCGGACAACTACGCGGCTTTCGTAAGCCTTCGAAGTGACGGTCCCTGGGAGGAGTTCGGAACATACATCGGACTTTTGACGGTGGTGGTATTCATCGCCCTTCAGACCGTTGTGGACTATCGGATATATCACAAGCTTCCCGTACAGGAGCTTGTTACAAAGAAACCTCTCGTCGTAAGATGGGTTTTATATATTGCGCTTGTATTCGTGATAGCTGCTCTGGGAGCTTACGGGCAGTCATCATTTATCTATTTCGGATTTTAAACGGGAGAGACATTTGTTTTGAAGAAGCTGTTCTTAAAATGCTTACTGCTTGCGGCAGTGCTTTACATACCGGTTGTCGGGATGAATATAGTGGCTGATTCGGCTAATCTCTTTCGCGGTAAGATGGTAAAAGAGATGGGCGAGCTTTTGAGCGCCGGAAACATCGTAAACAGCCCCGGAGATTTTGATGAAGGCGACCTTCAGAAGATCATGATCTCTTCGGATGCATACGATTACGATACGGTGGTCATCGGTTCAAGCTCCGTGCTATACGTTCCCTGGGAGGAAGGCTCATATGTTGCCGGTCTTTCGGGTTCTTACTTAAAAGATATGATCGCGGTCATAGGAATACTTGAAAGCGAGAACAAACTTCCGGAGAAGATCATCATCGGAATGGATCCCTGGAACCTTAAAGAAGACAGCGGAGAGGGAAGACATACTTCCATCGCAAAGTATGCCGATTACGAACTTTCCGTGATGAAAGGCGAACCTGACGAAACAAGCGAAAAATACTTAAAGTCGTCCGATCTGGGCAACCTGCTTGAAAAGGGAGGAGAACTTTTTTCTTTCTCCTATTTCCAGTCATCACTTAAACTTATAATGAGGACGGGCATAAAAGGTATACCATCCCTTGTGAAAAAGGAAGTGGTTACCTTAAGCGAAGAAGAAGCGCTTTCGGTTCCGGCACTTTACCCGAATTTAAGACGTTCCGAAGTTAATTTCGAATCAGAATACGAGATGGACAACGAAGCGTATTACTATGTTGCCGAGCATTCGATAATGTATCTCGGGGACAGATTCGACGATATATCAAAAGACAATGTGGAGCTGTTCGACCTTATGCTTAAGGGCTTAAAAGATAAAGGCATCGAGGTTGAGATATATGTCAGCGCGATGTATCCTGTATTATATGATTTCATTGAAGAGACCGGCGATTACGACGGCGTGATAAAGACGGAAGAGACGATAAGAGAGCTGGCTTTGAAATACGGCTTTAAAGTTTGCGGCTCCTTTGATCCCGACGCCCTGGGCTTTTCGAAAGAAGACTTTTCGGACGTGTTCCATCTCACTCCCGACAGCGGACTTAAAAACTATTACATCGTTTTGGAGTAATAAAGAAAATGACTTTTCTTGAGAAGATAAGACAAAACGCAAAAAACGATCCCCAAAGGATCGTATACAGGCTTGAGAGCAAAAGTGAACAAAACGGGAAAACCTCTCTTACATGGGGAGAACTGGAAACACTTTCGGACAATCTTTCAACCTGGCTTAACGCCAATTTGAAGACAGATCTTCCCGTTGTGGTATACGGTCATAAAACGCCCTGGATGCTGGTTTGCTTCATGGCATGTGCAAAAGCGAAGAGAGCATATTGTCCGGTGGATCTTTCGGTTCCCAGAGAACGTGTTCTCGGAATACTCGATTCCTTAAAACCCGAGATGATACTTGCTCCGGAAGAGGATTGCGAGCTTTTTGACAATGCAAAATGTCTTGATATAAAAGCAATAGAACAGTATGCGGCCGTTGCCGCCGCTCCCGCTGATCTTTCGGTCCTTACCGACACGGAAGATCTCGTATATCTTATCTATACCTCCGGAAGCACCGGAACTCCCAAGGGAGTGCAGATAACAAGGGGCTGCCTTGACAACTTCATTAAGTGGGGAATGACACTGGGAAGCGGTATCAAAGAAAACGAACACCCCGTGTTTATGAATCAGGCACCTTTTTCTTTTGACCTCTCTGTCATGGACCTTTACCTTTGTCTTTACAGCGGAGGAACACTCATTGCAATAGCAAAAGACCTTCAGGCCGATATGAAGCTTCTTTTTGAGGCATTTAAGAGATCGGGCATCAACGTGTGGGTTTCCACACCCTCCTTTGCAAACATCTGCCTTTCGGATCCGAAGTTTAATGATGAGCTTATGCCTGATGCAGAAAAGTTTTTGTTCTGCGGCGAGACGCTCCCCAATCACACAGTGACCAAACTTCACGCGGCGTTTAAGAACGCTGAGGTTGTAAATACATACGGTCCCACGGAATCCACCGTTGCCGTTACGGGCATAACCGTAACCAAAGAGGTAAACGAAAAATACGAACCCCTTCCCGTGGGAGCACCCAAAGCCGGAACGATCATAAGGATTTGTTCCGAGGACGGAAAAATACTTCCCGACGGCGAATACGGTGAGATAGTGATAGTCGGAGACACTGTTAGCCCCGGATATCGAAACAACGAAGAACAGACGAAAAAGGCCTTCTTCCTTACGGAAGAGAAGGGCGAAACGATGCGTGCATACCGCACAGGCGACAAAGGCTGCATGCGTGACGGACAGCTCTTTTATGCGGGCAGGATCGATCTTCAGATAAAGCTTCACGGATTCAGGATCGAGCTTGAAGACATCGAAAATAACTTGATGAAACTTGAAGGCGTTGAACGTGCGGCGGTAATCCCCAACTACCGTGACGGAGAAGTAAGAAACATCACCGCCTGCATCATGCCCGCCGCCATGCCCGAGGATTCTTTCAAGGCAGGCGTTAAACTCAGGGAGGAAGCAAAGAAATATCTTCCCGAATACATGATCCCCAAAAAGATCATCTTCAAAGAAACGCTTCCCGTTACAAACAACGGAAAGACGGATCGCAAAGCTTTGGCAGCAATGCTTGAAAAGCACTGAGGAGGAAACTATGAGCAAAGAAGAAGCAAAAGAAAAATTACTTGAGGTTCTTGCGGACATCTGCGAGGACGATGTGGTTATGACCGATCTTGATGTTGATCTGTTTGAAAGCGGTCTTCTGGATTCCATCGCATATATGGAACTTCTTTTGGAGATAGAGAACGAACTGGGCATCTCCGTTGCTCCTTCGGAAGTGGAAAAAGAAGACGTAAACACACCTTCGAAACTTATCGAAGTCGTACTTAACAAGCTGTAGAAAAAATATGGTACTTTCGTACATTTTGTGATAGAATATTATTGTTTCTAATCATGTGGGAGTGTCGGCTTTAAAGCCCAAAATTCACACATTGAAACGCGGGGGAGTCGTAAAAAAACGGCAAAGGGCGAAATAAGTTTTTTGAGAGGGACTTATGGTTGATTCAATGTATTCTATAACCGTCCTGGTCTATCTGGCGGTCTTGGCTTATATTTTCTATCAGCATTACATTTTAAAGCTGAATACGCGTACTTATCATGATTTCAATCTTGTTCTAATAGTTTCGGGCGTGTTTGTATTTATTGACTGCGTCTGGGGCATTTTTGCGTCGGGTGCGATAGCTCATCGAGCCACGCTAAGTTTTTTCACATATCTTTTCCACGTATCAGGCGTGATGATGGCATATTCCTGGTTTCGATACACGTTTCGATACCTTGAACTCGAGGGTTCAAAGATCAAAACGTTCTTTTCGTACATTCCGGTCATGCTGGTTTTGGTCCTTCTTTTTACCAACCCCAAATTGCAAACGGTATTCACTTATGACAGACAGCTTACTTATCAGGCGGGAAAATTCAGGGCTGTTCTTTTCCTGCTGGAGTACGGTTACTTTATAATGGCATCGCTCTGCGTTTTGCTCAAAAGGTATTCCGAGGACGACAGGTTCAAGAAGACAAGACTCAACGTCGTTCTTTCGTATTCGCTCATTTTGCTTGCCACCGGTTTTTTGCAGTTCCTTTCAAGCAAGCTTCCCTGGTACTCCATCGGAGCGCTTTTCGCAAGTATAGTTGCCTTTGTGGGCAACGTTCTGATCGAACGCGAAAACGACCTTAAGCAGAAATATTCATACTACATGGCCGAGTCAAAAGAAATGAACGAAGCCATGACCGCTATGGCGGACAGCTACCTTTCGATTCACGTGATCAAGCTCGAAGAAAACACTTCGTATCGTATACGTTCCGGATCGGGCAAAGAACCCGGTGAAGAGACACCAAGCGATGGAGCCGATGCCGAGATCAAGAACGTAATGAGCGCGATAGTTCATCCTTCCATGGTTAAAGACATCCTTCGATTCGTCGATTTCTCGACTCTTGCAAGGAGACTTAAAGGAAAACATGCAATAAGCCGTGAGTTCATGGATGTGGATGAAAAGTGGCGTCTTTCTTCATTCATCACGGTTCAGACCGACGTATCGGACAATCCTTTGAAGATAATACATGCGGTTCAGGATATCGACGACGCTAAGAGAAAAGAAATGGAATACCAGGAAGCTTTGAAAGAAGCTCTGGAAAATCAGAACGTCATCTACTCCGAAATGCTTAAGATGCAGGCGGGCGGTATCGTAGCCGTAGACAATGAAGGTTCCATCATCGTATGCAACGACGTTGCGGCTAAGATGTTCGGATACAAAAAGGCCGAAGAAGTTCAGGATAAGTTCAGAACATTGCTTGAAGAGAAAGCGGAATTTGACGACATTGAACAGTTCAAGGAAGACATCAACCGCGTAATGAACAAAGGCGGCGACTGTTCCTATTCCTTCTCTCTTCAGACCGCGAAGGGAACAACGATGTACGTATTGGCAAACGCCAAAGATTATGTGCTTAAGAACGGAAACAGAGTGCTCATCACTTCCCTTACCGATATCACCACAAACCGTGAGATGGAAAAGAAACTTCTTATCCTCTCCGAAACGGATGCCCTTACCGGCATAAACAACCGAGGCAGCGGTGAACAGAAGACCATCATGGCACTGGAAAAAGGCATGGGCGGTATGTTCTGCCTTATAGATGCAAACAGGTTCAAACATATCAACGATACATACGGTCATCAGGTAGGTGACAAAGCACTTATCGCGATCGCACAGGCCCTGTCAAGTTCCTTCAGAGACGAAGACGTGGTTATGCGACTGGGCGGCGACGAATTCGCGGTATTTGCAAGCAGCGTAAACGAAAAGAAGATAGGGGAAGAATGTATCGGACGATTCTTTGACAGGATCGATGCAATAGATATTCCCGAGATGAACGGAAACAAGATAGCGGTAAGTCTCGGAGCCGTATTCTCTCAGGATCTTGATGACAAATCGTTCTCGTCGCTTTACAGCAAGGCCGATTCAGTCATGTATCTTTGCAAAGACAATAAGGAGCATTGTTCGATGGCATTCTACGAAGTGCATTAGGGTATATTTAATCGTTGGAGGTATGGAACATGAAGAAATTGAATTTAAAGGGTTTCAATTTTAAGAAGTTTTTCCCTAAGAAATCCGAAGAGATAAAAAAAGTTTCCGAAGATTCGGATGCAAAGAAATTCTCCTTGGCTAAATTCGGGCTCAAGAAATTCGGAATAAGCGCGAAACTGATAATCATCGTGCTGATCCCGATAATCTTCATGGCGGTTATAGGTTTTGCCGCATATGAAAAAGCCGTTGACGGTATGAGGTCCAAATATGAGGCTTCTACCATGGAAACGATCAACATGGCTGCGGAACATGTCGATCTTGTTTCGTCGTTCATTAAAGGCGAAGGTTCAAAGTACGCCTTTAACGATACCGTTACAAAATACAGCAAGGGCGCTTTTGAGTCGGATCCTTATCAGAAAAAGGTTGCCATGGACAGCATAAGAGGCGATCTTATTTCCACACAGACTACAAACTCCTTCATTTCAAACATACATATCGTCACAAAAGAAGGGATCGCAATGTTCTCTTCGAAATCCCAGTATATCGACGGTATACTCGATAAATACTTAAGCGAAGTGGCTCCCGAAGGAGCAAGCCTTGTTAACTGGGTAGATTCCCACCCCATGCTCGACGAAGCTTTCGGTCTTTCGGCGGATAAGGATGCATATCTTTGTTCATATCAGATAGGAACCACAGGTACAAAAGCGGTAATAGTGATCGATATTTCTCAATCGGCACTTCAGACCTTCCTTGACGGAATAAACATCGGCTCGGGAAGCGTTGTGGGTCTTGTTACTTCCACGGGAAAAGAGATATTCCATGAATGCGATACCAAGGCATTCGAGGGGAAAGAACACGTTTTCGCGGACGCGGACTTTTATGCGAAAGCAAGAGAATCGGTAAGTGCGGACGACCCTCAGGGAGTTAAAGTAGTAAAGTTTAACGGAAAAGAGCAGATATTCTTCTATTCCCTTTGCAAAGATTCGGGCATAATGGTATGCGCACTCACTCCTTTGCACACCGTTGTTTTGGAAGCGGATGCAATCAAGTCCCTTACCATCAAGGTCGTTATCATAGCAATAATCGTTGCCATGGGTCTCGGTCTTTTAATCGCCGTGGGTATCAGAAAGAATGTTGTAAAGATATCCAAGAGCCTCGATGAAGTCGCAAAAGGCGACCTTACCGTAACGGTTAACGCCCAAGGACGCGACGAGTTCCAGAATCTCGCCAAGTCCGCTACCGGAATGGTCTACAATACAAAGAAACTTGTACGAAAAGTTGAAAAAGCAACGGAAGAACTCGAAGTTTCAACCTCAAACGTTCGTGAAGCATCCGACACTTTGGGAGTTTGTTCAACGGATATTGCAGAAGCCGTTTCCGACATAAGCAAAGGTATGGAGCGTCAGTCAAGACATGCTCAGGAATGTGTTCGTACCACTGACGATCTTTCGGATGAGATAAAGAATGTTGCGTCCATGGTAGAGAAGGTTCAGAGCCTTATCAAAGAGACGGACGATATGATAAAGACCGGTGTGAATCTTATAAGAGAACTGGGTGTTCATGCCGAGGAAACGACACAGATCACCGGAGTGGTAAACGACAGCATAGTTGCACTCCAGGTAGAATCGGGAAACATAAACAACTTTGTAGGTGTTATCACCAATATTTCTTCACAGACCAACCTTCTTTCCCTTAATGCTTCCATTGAGGCGGCAAGAGCGGGCGAAGCAGGTCGCGGATTCTCGGTCGTAGCCGAAGAGATCAGAAAACTTGCGGACGAATCCGCAACGGCAGCCGGCGAGATAGCCAACCAGGTTAAGAAGATCACCGTTTCCACCAACGAAAGTACAGGCAGCGCCGAAAGGGCGATGGATATAGTAAAAGAGCAGTCAAAACTCATCACCGAAAGCGTCGAAGTATTCAACAAGATGCAGAAGTGCATGGACGAGCTCACCCAAGGTCTTAAGGACATCACAGACGCTACCCGCGCGGCAGACGCAAGAAGAGGCGAAGCCGTTGATGCGGTAAGAAATATCTCCGAGATTATCGGAGAAACGGCAGAAAATGCCACGACCGTTATGAATGCATCCGATCAGCTTAAGAACAATGTCGATGAACTTAACAAGACAGCGGTTCAGCTTTCGGAGAGCATGGACGGCCTCAAGAATGAGGTAGAGGTATTCAAGATTTAAGGTACTTATGAAAGAAAAAGTATTGTTAAATGCTTACCGAGTACTCTCACTTTTATTGGTGGGAGTACTTGTGTATTCGAACAAAGACAGGATCGCGGAGTTTTTTAACAGGAAAGATACTAAGGAAGTTCAAACGATATCCGAATCGGTTGAGACCATAACGGCTCCGGTGAAGATCAGTGAAGAGAAGCAGGAAGAAGCCATCCTCAAGGTCGATGCTTCAAAATCGGCGACATATATCGATGAGAGAGTGCCTGATTATTCGATCATAAACGGATGCGTGAACGACCCGGTTACCCTTGAGTACACCTGGACTTCTTTCGAAGGACTGTACTATGCGACTATCTGTTATTCGATAGACCAAAAGCTTTACGAATATTTCAACAGTCTTTCACGTTATTACGGAAACAGCGAATACAAAAACTACATAAACGATCCCATCAACTCGGAGTATCTTGATATGCTTGTGGAAAATCTCGAGGAGATAGGCGACAAGCGAGGCTACACCGACGGAGAAAGGGTAAGAGAAGTTATTTCTTTCTGCCAGAGTTTTGAGTATGAGACCGATCAGGAATCGACAGAAAGAGCCGAATGGCCCAAATATCCGATCGAGCTTTTGTACGACAGAGTCGGAGATTGTGAGGACACGGCGCTTTTGCTCGTGGGTATTCTTTCAAGGATGGGATACGGATGTGCTCTCATCAAGTTCGACGACCACATCGCCGTAGGACTTAAGGGCGATCAGTCCATAGACGGAACTTATTTCGAGAACGACGGTATAAAGTATTACTATATAGAAACTACAAACAGAGGATGGCGTATCGGAGAGATCCCCGACGAATATGTGGGGCTTCCCGCAACCGTTATTGTTATCAGTTGATGTGGTGAGAGGGTAAATAAAAAGAAAAGAGGAATTTATCATGAAGTATGACGTTATCATTGTTGGAGCGGGCCCCGGCGGAATTTTTACCGCCTACGAGCTTACAAAGAAACGCCCCGAACTTAAGGTAGCGGTTTACGATTCGGGATATCCGCTCGAGAAGAGAAAATGTCCCATCGACGGCGACAAGGTTAAGTCATGTATCAAGTGCAAGACTTGCGCAATTATGACCGGCTTTGGCGGAGCGGGAGCGTTCTCGGACGGAAAGTATAACATCACCAACGATTTCGGCGGAACTCTTTATGAATACATCGGTAAGGAGAAGGCGCTGGAACTCATGAGATACGTCGACGATATAAACGTATCAAACGGCGGAAAAGACACGAAGATGTACTCAACAGCCGGAAGCGAATTCAAAAAACTCTGTATGCAGAACAAACTTACACTTTTGGATGCTTCCGTAAGACATCTCGGAACGGATATAAACTACATCGTTCTCGGAAACCTTTACAACGAGCTTAAGGATAAGGTAACGTTCTTCTTCCAGACTTCCATCGAGACTATCGAGAAGCTGGATAACGGTTACAGAGTTATCTACGAAGGCGGTTTCGACGAGTGTACCAACATAGTCGTATCCGCAGGACGAAGCGGAAGCAAGTGGATGGAGAAGGTATGTAACGACCTTGATATCCCTACCAACTCAAACCGTGTCGACATCGGCGTAAGAGTGGAACTTCCCGCGGTTATATTCTCACATCTTACCGATCAGTTATATGAAAGCAAGATCGTATACCGTACCTCAAAATTTGAGGACAGCGTTCGTACATTCTGTATGAATCCCAACGGTATAGTGGTTAACGAAAATACAAACGGTATCGTCACCGTTAACGGACACAGTTTTGAAGACGCAGACAAAAAGACCGAGAACACCAACTTCGCGCTTTTGGTTGCAAAGCATTTCTCGGAGCCTTTCAAAGACAGTAACGGATACGGTGAAAGTATCGCAAGACTTTCCAACATGCTCGGCGGAGGCGTAATCGTTCAGCGATTCGGCGACCTTGAGAGAGGAAGAAGAAGTAACTGGAAGAGGATCGACAAAGGAACCGTACGCCCGACATTAAAGGCTACACCCGGTGACTTAAGTCTTGTTCTTCCCAAGCGTCTTATGGACGGTATCATCGAGATGATCTACGCTCTCGATAAGATCGCTCCCGGTACCGCAAACGACGATACCCTTCTTTACGGTGTGGAAGTCAAATTCTACAACATGGAAGTTAAACTCGATGAGAATCTTGAGTCCGTACACAAAGGACTTTATATCATCGGAGACGGCAGCGGTGTTACACATTCACTTTCCCATGCATCCGCAAGCGGTGTTTATGTAGCAAGAAGGATCGCCGACACATTGTAATCTACAGATATTCAATTACGCCGCAACTTGTTTGCGGCGTATATGCACTGACGGAGGAAATGAAATGTTTTGTCATAATTGCGGGGCACAGATGCCCGACGGAGTAAAATTTTGCACCAACTGCGGTCAAAAACTGTATGAGGAGCCTCAAAATGAGGTCCGGGCACAGCCTCAACCTCAGGCACAGCCTCAGCAGCCCTATACTCAGCCTCAGGCTCAGGTACAGCCTCAGCCATATTATCCCCAGGGCTATTATCCCGTTCCTCCGAAGAAAAAGAGCAAGGCACCTCTCGTTGTATTGCTTGTATGCCTTATGGTGTTCATCCTCGGCGGAATAGGTTTCTTTGCTTACAGATGGGTAAATTCCCCCGACAAAAAGGCACTTAGGGCACTTTCAACCGAGGATTACGATACCGTAAACTATCTTTACGACGATGTGACCGGAAAGACCGCCGATGCGATAAAAGACGAATATCGCAGTAAGTTTACGGATATGGAGCAGCAATACGAAAATGGTCATCTGGACTATACAGAGGTTTATGGATTTGCTGTCGTTGCCTCCGAGAAAGTGCTTAAAGACGATTCCGTATTCAATCAGCTCTATGACAGACTTGAAATGATACATGATTCGAGAGACGCTTACGCTGCTGCCGAAGAATACTATTCAAAGGGCATGTATTCCGAAGCGTTGATCGCCTACATGGAGGTCTCCGTAAACGATACACAAAATTACAGCGATGCGCTTGATAAGATAAAAGCCTGCAACGATATGATGCAGGATGAGATAGTCGGAACATGGGTTTATACCATTGACGCAAAACCCCTGATGGAGGGATTTGAATTTTGGGACAGCCCCATAAACATCGATGTTTATTTTGAGTTTGATGAGGACGGAACGGGACAGATATTTATAAGCAATGAAGCCATGATGGACGCTTTTCGTGAACCCGCCACCGCACTCATGGAAAAAGAACTGGAAAAGCAGGGACTGTCGAAGTCGTACCTTGATATAATGCTTAAACTCGGCGGTTACGATGATATCATGGACGCAATAAAGGATTTTGCGCCCGAAGAAAGCGTAGCTTTCTTTAACGGAGAAGATCTCCAGGAGTTTTTTGCTTATAACGTGGACGGTGACGAGATCATTATAAACGGTTATTCAAAGCTGGACTTCGTTCTTGACGGAGATTATCTTATGATCCTGACCGATGACAACAATCTTTTCGGATTTGCGGATCTTAATCTTAAACCTCCGTACACACTTATAAGAACTTACGGCTGATAAGCGCTAAAAAATCGGTCTTTTTGCGGTACTGTGTTAATTGGTTGCTAAATAATTGATGATATAATGTACAATACGCAATTATTTCCGCGTACAACGGTTAAAATGGTACAATCATGGAAGAAAATAAGGCAAATTCCTCAAAATTTACAGATAAAATCCGCGCGATAATGAATGAGATCAATTCACGAAACAGAAAGTCTTTGTTGATCGTGGAAGCATTCATTCTCATTTTCGTGGTGATCACCGGCATATTCATGCTTCTTTCCAATACTCACTGGCTTGAGGACTGTGAATCACCCATGCCCGAAAGACTGGAAGCAAATACCGGTTGGGAGAGAGTTTATCCCGACGGACACAGAGAAGCGGTAACGCTTCCCTGTTCTTTCGATGACCTGAAAGCAGGCGAAGAGATTGTTTTTGAGAGCACCGTTCCCGAAAACATCACAGATAAATATTGTTTCTCAACCCGTTCCGACAGAATGAACATGCGAATCATGGTCGGCGACGAGGTCAGATTTGCGTTCAATCAGAAATTCACATATTTTTACTGGACAAACGTTGTTTCCCGCTACGTATATGCTTCCGTTACCAGAGAAGACATCGGCAAGCCGATACGTGTCATAGGTGTGGCCGTAAGCGACATTCCAAGGACATTTCCGTATGCATATTACAGCGAACGCGGTATCTTAAACAGATCTTATATGACGGCGCAGGGTCCTGCCTTCATATTCGCAATGTTCCTTGTCTGCTTGAGTATTTCGTGTGTCGTTCTCGGCGTATTTTTACGTGTTTCGACAAACGGTACCGTCAGAGTGGACTATGTCGGCTGGATACTCATGATGGCTGCCGCTTATATTCTTACCGAAGGCATTTTCAGAGATATTCTGTTCTCGAATGTCATTGCCATGAACGCGATCCCGGAGCTTATGATGATACTTGCTCCGATGATGATGGTTCTGTATTTCGATTCGCTTCAGGAAGGCCGCTACAGGACGATGTACCTCATATATCTGTATTCGGCGATCGCACACGGACTGGTCTGTGTCGCGCTTGCTCTTTTAAGAAAGCGTGATCTGGGCGAAGATTTCTATCAGCTTCTGTTTTTCCTGTTCTTAAGCGTAGCGTTGTTTACTTACGGAGTAATAAAAGATCACAAGACGGGCAAAAGCAGAAACTACAGTATTGTCGTGTGGTCGTCTGTTATCATGCTTGTATTGTTTGCACTTCAGCTTGCCAACTATATAAAAACAAGCATCATGTCGGCGCTCTATCTTGAGTCGGGTCTTTTGATATTCACCATAGCGGCGATATTCAACGCTTTCATAAATCTTCTTAAACTGGAAGAACAAAAGCGTCACGTACAGTACGAGGCAGACCTTAAGTCCAAATTTCTGGCTACCATGTCTCACGAGATAAGAACTCCCATAAACGCCATACTCGGTATGAACGAAGCGATTCTTCGTGAGAGCGCCGAAAAGAACACTCTCGCCTACGCGACAGACGTTGAAGTGGCCGGAAAGCTTCTTCTTTCCCTTATTAACGACATACTGGATTTCTCGAAGCTGGATTCGGGAAAGATGGAGATATTGCCTGTTTCGTATCACATAAAAGATGTTGTGACAGCCTGCCGCAATCTTGTTGAAAGACGTGCGGTTGAGAAGGGACTTAAGTTCGTGGTCGTATTTGATGAGAACATTCCTTCCGTATTAAAGGGCGATGAAGTCCGCATACAGCAGATAATCACCAATGTCCTTACAAACGCCGTCAAATATACGAGAAAAGGCCGTGTGGGCCTTAAAGTAACCGGCGAGAACATGACCGAAGACGGTATTGATTTAAGAATTGAAGTAAGTGATACCGGTATAGGTATTAAAGACGAAGATAAAGAAAAACTCTTTAACGTATTTACCCGTGTCGATGAGGAACGAAATGCCAGCATCGAAGGAACGGGACTGGGCCTTGCCATCACCGGTTCGCTCGTTAAACTCATGGGCGGTACCATAAACGTAACCAGTTCCTACGGATCGGGCTCGGTATTTACGATCGTCATTCCTCAGCATGTTGTAAACACCACTCCCGCAGGCAAACTTGAAGAGAAGGTTGAAAGTGAACCCGCTCCCGGACCCGGAAAGCGGAGAGAAGATCTCTTTACCGCACCGGAAGCTTCCCTTCTTGCGGTGGATGATGTGCTCGTAAACCTGAAAGTTGTGCAGAGTCTTCTTAAGAAGACGGGTATGAAGATAGACACCGCCATAAGCGGAAAAGACTGTCTTGAACTAACCAAGAAAAATAAATACGACATCATACTCTTAGACCACATGATGCCCGGTAAAGACGGTATCGAGACCCTTCGTGACATAAAGGCCGATGTGGGCAATCCAAACCGCGAGACACCGGTCATCGTGCTTACCGCAAATGCCATAATAGGCGCCAAGGAAGAGTACATGAAACAGGGCTTTACCGATTATCTTTCGAAGCCCATCGCGCTTATTGACCTTGAGAAGATGCTCCTTAAGTATCTTCCGCCGGAAAAGATCGGTGGCAAAGCTGTAGAAAAAACAATTCTCGAAAATGAGAAGAAACTCTCCGCCATCGAACATGAAGTCAATTCACCCTCGCCTCTTGATGAAAAACCTTCCGTTGAAGAAGTCATCAACAGAAAAGCTGCAATGGACAACAGCCACTACAACGAGCAGGTATGGCGCGAGAGGATTGAAACTTACTTAAGAGAAGACAAGCGTGCGATGCTCGCCGAAAGTTACGAGAAAGCAAAGATGGAGAACTACAAGATGATAGTTCGTCCCATCCGCTCTTCTTCACAGACCATAGGGGCTTTGGAACTCGCCAAGAAAGCTCAGGAAGTCGAAAGAGCGATCGAAGAA
>JAGCTJ010000170.1 GCA_017963665.1 Lachnospiraceae bacterium
CTTAAGATGAAAGATTCGGTTCTGGACGAAGTAAAGAAGATGTTCAAACCCGAATTCTTAAACCGTATCGACGAGATGATAGTGTTCCACTCGCTCACAAAGAAAGACTTAAGCGATATATGTACGCTTCTTTCGAAGAACCTTATTGCAAGATGCAAAGAGCAGATGGACATTTCGCTTACGTTCTCAAAAGAACTTAAGGATTACATAGTTGCCAACTTTGCCGATCTTAAGATGGGCGCAAGACCCATTAAGAGAGCGATCCAGTCATTTGTAGAAGATGCCCTCGCCGAAGAAATACTCAGAAAGAACATACGTCCGGGCGATAAAGTAGTCGCAAAGGTTAAAGACAAGAAGGCTGTTTTCACAGTTAAAAGGGAAGAAGTAAATGGCTAAAGCTAAGACAGCATTTTTCTGTCAGTCATGCGGATATGAGTCCTCCAAATGGATGGGACAATGCCCCGCATGCAAGGAATGGAATACATTTGTAGAGGAGCCTGCTGAGGCGAGAAAGACTGCCGCAAACAAAGTGACCGGCGAAGTCAACAAACCGGTCTTACTTAAAGATGTTCCCGCAGACGAAGCGGAAAGAACTCCTTCGGGTTCCAAAGAGCTCGATCGCGTACTGGGCGGCGGAATAGTCAAAGGTTCGCTTGTGCTGATAGGCGGCGATCCGGGAATAGGAAAATCGACGCTCCTTTTGCAGGTTACGAAAAATCTTTCTTCGTGCGGGAAAAAGGTTTTGTATGTATCCGGTGAGGAATCGCTTAGGCAGATCAAGCTTCGTGCCGACAGACTGGGAAGCGAAGATAACGGGATGTTGCTTCTTTGCGAGACAAATCTTGAAGCGATACATTCGGCCATTTTGGACATAAAGCCCGATACGGTAATAATCGATTCCATCCAGACAATGTACAAAGAAGACGTAAGCTCGGCACCAGGCAGTGTTTCGCAGGTAAGAGAGACTACGGCCTTACTTTTGCAGATAGCAAAGCAATACGACATTACGATATTCATTGTCGGTCATGTCACCAAAGAAGGCGCCGTTGCGGGCCCCAGAGTTTTGGAACATATGGTGGACACCGTGTTGTATTTCGAAGGCGACAGACATGCAAGCTACAGGATACTTCGAGCGGTAAAGAACAGATTCGGTTCCACCGACGAGATAGGCGTATTTGAGATGCGTGAGGACGGCCTTAAAGAAGTGCCCAATCCCAGTGAATTCATGTTAAGCGGACGCGACGAGCATTCAAGCGGATGTGTCGTTACATGCTCCATGGGAGGAACCCGTCCCATCATGGTTGAAATACAGGCGCTTGTTTGCAAGAGTGCTTTCGGTCTTCCCAGACGCCAGGCAACCGGAATGGACAACAATCGAGTTAATCTTTTGATGGCTGTCATCGAAAAACGCGGGGGACTAAACATCGGAGATCAGGATGCATACGTAAATATTGCGGGCGGTCTTAAGATAAATGAGCCCTCCTTAGATCTTGCTACGGTTCTTGCCATAGTTTCTTCTTTTAAAAACAAGCCTGTGGATGAGAAGACGGTAATATTCGGAGAAGTGGGTCTGGGAGGCGAAGTCAGGGCGGTAAGCCGCGCAGAGAGCCGGGTGAGAGAAGCCGCAAAACTTGGATTTACGAGATGTATTCTCCCCAAAAGTAACATAGACGAAGCGATAAAAAAGGTTCCCGGTATAGAACTTATAGGCGTAAGAAACTTAAATGAAGCAATAGATGTGAATTGAAATGCTCATTTTTGAGGAGAAAATGCCACAGATTTATTATATTTTGTTATCGTAGAGCATTTATTTCAGTGACGGAGGATTAATATGGCAGCAGAGAAGATCATATTAAAAGATAACGCCAACATCAAATTTAACAATAACGTGGATTTTTGCGTGGGAACCGGAAGAACGGGACTTGCACTTTGCAAAGAATATCTTGACGAGCTTTCTTTGGTACAGGAGGAGATAGGTTTTAAGCACATAAGAGGTCACGGACTTTTCAGTGACGATGTTGCTATCTATCGTGAGTACGAAGAAAACGGAAAGACTAAACTTGAGTACAACTTCACATATCTTGATCGTATTTACGATTCATATCTTGAAAGAAACATAAGACCTTTCATTGAACTTGGCTTTATGCCTAAGCAGCTTGCCGGCGGAACGCAGACGATCTTCTATTGGAAGGGAAACACGACGCCTCCCAAGGATTACAAGCGTTGGCAGAGTTTGTTAAAGGCATATTTCGAGCATATCATCGATCGCTACGGATTCGATGAGGTTAAGACGTGGCCCATAGAAGTATGGAATGAGCCCAACCTCCCCGGATTTTGGAAAGACGCCGATATGAATGAGTATTTCAAACTCTTCACGAAGTCTTTTGAAGCGATAAAGAAAATCAGTCCCGAGTTTAAGGTGGGCGGTCCCGCAATCTGCGGTGTTCGCGATGAGGAATGGATCAAAGCGTTCTGTGAGTATCTTCACAAGAACAAGATCGTTCCCGATTTCTTTACAAGACACCACTATACGGTGGAATTCCCCGAAAGAGTCGGACATTACGATTATCATGTGGTATCCGATCCCGAGGACGGATTCAAAAACCTTAAGAGTACAAGAGACATCATCGATTCGTACAAGGAATTTAAAGGACTTCCGATCCACATTACGGAGTTCAGCACTTCCTATACTCCTTTCGGTGTCATTCACGATACGAACTTTAATGCCGCATATCTTGCGAGACTTTTGTCACGCATGGGCGATGTAAACGAATCCTACTCATATTGGACATTCGGCGATGTATTTGAAGAGCAGGGTGTTCCCTATACTCCTTTTCACGGAGGATTCGGTCTTGTTGCCGGCGGATGCATTCCCAAGCCTACGTTTTATACCTTCGCTTTCTTTAAAAAGCTTAAGGTTAAGGCTGAGAAATGCATATTAAGACAGGACGACGCTGTGGTTGTAAAGACTAAAGACGGATATGCCGGCGTCCTATGGAACACTTCCAAAAAGAAGATATCCAAAGAATTTGACTTCAAGAAGGGCGAATACAGTCTTTTGACCCAGACGGTCGACGAAGAGACCTGTAATCCCTTAAAGTTATGGCATGATCTCGGAGAACATGCCAACCCTACAAAGGCAGAAGTGAAGATGCTTCGCGATGCCGCAAAACCTTTAACGTCTTCTGAGCGGGTAACCGATAAGATTACTGTTGACGTAAAAAAGAACGGTGTTGTTTACTTTGAACTCGTTCGGTCAACGATCACTCCCGACAGAGGATACGACTATAACAGGGTGCTTGCCCTCAGATAGGAGGAGCGATGTATTTATTAAGCTATACCAGAAAACCGATAGACAATGTGCTTTACGACGAGCGTTTGGCTTACAGTTGTCATTTTGCTTATTCGGATGACGGTAAAGTGTTTTATCCGTTAAATTACAACAGCGGCGTTCTTTTTGCGAAGGCCGTTGAAAACGAAGACGGTTCCCTGGATCCGAGAACACTTAAGAAGCCCGTTATCTCCGAAAATGAGTACGGAAGATTTTTGGTCTCTTGTGAGCTTTGCGGTCCCGAAGGGGAGGATCTGGGAAAAGTCATCACATATGCCACCGATGACTTTTTGGAATACGATGTTGTCGGTATCCAGTCTATGGACATAATGTGCGAGCCGGATTTTGACGATTATGATCTTTCACATATAGAAGGCTGTGTGCCCGCAAGCGTTGTTAGAGTATCGGACCTGATAGGAGACAAGTTAAAGAACAAACTTCTTCCCATCACCAACGTTGATCTTGAGACGCCCATCACCATAAAGGCTTCCACTCCCGAAGAACTTAACAATTACCGCGTTCTTGCAAGATATTCCGATAAGAGCACGGCTCTTAAAAACGTTGAGTGGAATCTTCATAATGTTGACTGGAACAAAAAGGGAGCATATCAGGTTACCGGATTTGTTAAGGTACCTCATTTCGAATTCCCTATCGCTACGGACAGGGCCGATCCCTGCGTAGGATTCTGGAAAGGAAAGTATTATTTCATAGCCACCAACGATGCGGACGGCAACCATACTTTATATATAAGAGAGGGTGAGACCGTTGAGGAGCTGGTTAACGCTCCGGAGCATCTTATTTTGGACAGCGATACATATCCCGAGTTCGGAGGCCTTTTATGGGCACCCGAATTTCACGTGATAAACGGAAAACTCTACATATTCCATGCGGCTACTCCCGGACCTTTCTTTGAAGAAGAAAGCTGCATTATGGAGCTTAAGCACGGCGGCAATCCCATAAACAAAGATGACTGGACGAAGCCCAGACGTATAGTGAAGGCAGACGGCAGCGATCTTTGCGAAGCGGGAAAAGAGATCACTCTCGATATGACCGAGTTTGAATGGGACGGTGAGTTTTACGTCATCTGGTCCCAAAGACAGTTCCTTCCCAAGGATCTGGGAGCATGGCTTTACATAGCAAAGCTCAATCCCGACGAACCGTATAAGCTGGCTTCCGAGCCCGTTGTATTGTCAAAGCCCGATTACAGCTGGGCAAACAATCATACTTTTGTTGAAGAAGGACCTTTTGCGTTAAAAAGAAATGACAGACTCTTCATCACATATTCCGCAGCTGCGGTAGATACATCTTATGTTGTGGGACTTTTGCAGATAGAAAGAGGAAAAGATCTCCTTGTTCCTTCCAACTGGAAGAAGAGAGGATTCCCGCTTTTGACATCCAGAAGCGTCGAGGGAGAGTACGGAACCGGTCACAATGCATTTGTAGTGGATCGCGAAGGATATCTTTGGAATACGTACCACGCTCGTCCCGGCACAGACGCACCCAGAAGCTCCGGTATCAGAAGAGTTCATTTCGACATAGACGATGAGCCGGTTCTGGACATGGTTGAAGACAGAGATGTGGCATACGAATTCAGAACATTCATGACCACTATCGTAGTCGATTAAAAACTGATAGGTAAAAAGAAAAAGCGTATCGTCAAGATACGCTTTTTTTAACAGGGGCAGTAGGAATCGAACCCACATCGATGGTTTTGGAGACCACTGTTCTACCTTTGAACTATGCCCCTAGGAATCAAAAATCATAAAGCAATTGTCACTTCGCTTGACGCAATTCCCCTAGGAATCGCAACAAAAAGGATTATAGCATAGTAGTTTTTGGTTGACAAGCAAAAAAAAGCCTCTTCTTGAACATTTTTCTGAATAATGTATAATAATAATACAGGCCTTTGGGTTTGTGAGTTTTTTTCTTACATCGGAGGGTTACATGGCTGCTAAAGAGCTGGAAGCGGGGTTTATTATTGCAAATGAAGGACAGCTGTTCACTTCATTGCATATTATTACTAAGGGAACGGTTAAAGCAAAATTTTCGGGCGGAGAGCTTCTTCTTAAGAAAGGAGATGTCATCGGTCTTTGTGATGTTGCTTTCGATTCCAATTTCTTTACATATGTAGTTGATACACCGGTCACACTGGTTTCTTTCCCCTGTAAGTCCACAGCTCAGTTAAAAGAGCTGCTTCGGTCCAATAAAGAGATCGCCGGAATGATGTACAATTCAATGGTCAATCAGGTATTGCTCATCTTAACGCAGTACGCCAGAGCCAAAGATAACTGTTCAAAGATATATTCCCAAAGTCTTGAATTCTATGATAAATATATGAATCTTTGCGCGAAGAACAATATCATCGCGCGTTCGCTTCCTCAGTTCGATTCATTTTCGGAGCTTACTTTGGAGGAGGATATAGATGAATGGATGCTCGGTTATTACGCATCCTTCAGAGAGTTTTCTCCCGATCTTAAGAGCTGTCTTTATGATTTCCCTGCATACATAACGGGCTTTCTTAATAAGACGAGTATCGATATACATTCCACCTTCTCGGTGATCGAAGCCATGAACGATTACTACGGCGAGAAGATGAGCATTTTCATGCAGGAAAACGGAATAGACATGTTCGACCTCTATACAGGTCTTCTTTACAGATTAAAGCCTTCGTCTCCCGATGCGGATGCTCTTAAAAAGCTCATAGATCAGATGGTGGAGATAATAAAGGCACATCCCGTTCTCAGCACCGATAC
>JAGCTJ010000171.1 GCA_017963665.1 Lachnospiraceae bacterium
CTGCAGTAGTTGAAGCCATTAACATGATTAAGAAACATGTTAAACCCAACAAGAATGTTGGTAAGGGCGGTATTGTAGATAAAGAAGGCCCAATCGCTTTATCAAATATTGCACTTATTGGTGAAGACGGTAAAGTTACTCATGCCAAGTATGTTGAACAGGCTGGCAAAAGAACTCGTGTTAACGCCAAGACAGGTGAAAACCTCTAATTCTTAACGAATTAAAAAAGACCATCCGAAAGGATGGTCTTTTTTACTAGTCGTAATCTTCGGGATTAAGAATAAATCCTTCAGTCTTTTCGGGATTTTCTTTGATGATGATCTTTCTGGGCGGCTTCGGAGGATGATTTTTCCTTGATCCGATCAAAAGTCCCACAACGAGACCCAGCAATACACCGCAAGAAACGGAAAGTATCAACTCTCTTATCGAGATCTCAGCTTTCTCTTTGATTTCTTCCAAAAAATCGTACATATTCTTCCCTCCTGCATTGTTTTTATTATTCTATCAATCTTCTATTAATCATATGATAACATATTTAGACTTATTTGTACCACCATAATAGCGGTTGCAAACAACGCCAAAAACTGATATCTTATTTGTCGGTGTACGTGGGAAACAGGTGAAACTCCTGTACGGGCCCGCCGCCGTGAAATGCATTAAAAGTTTTTTCTTGCTTATGCCGCAACATAAGGACGAGCCATTGGGATTAATCCTGAGAAGGTGAAAAAACGCATTGAGTCGAAATACCCGGCACCGCCGTACAGCTTGTCTGTACAACCCCGCAAAATGTCTGCGAGCACCGGACAGGGGATTTTCAAAATTTAATTTTTTAAGGAGATGTATTATGAAGAACAGAGCATTTGTAAGACGTCTTTCTATTCTCCTTGTGTGCATGTTATTTGCGGGTTCCATGTTAACACTTGCAGGATGTAAAGATAAAGCAACCGAAGCTACCGCAACAGAGGCATCCGATGTTAAAGAACTCGGTACAGGCGCTACAAGCTTCAATTTCAACGTTGTTGATGCCGACGGAAACACAACCGCTTTCGTTATCAAGACAGATGCCGCTACCGTCGGAGAAGCATTACTTGCTGTAAACCTTATCGAAGGCGATGAGTCCGATTTCGGTCTTTACGTAAAGAAGGTTAACGGTATCACCGCTGATTACGATGTTGACCAGACATACTGGGCATTCTACATCGATGGCGAATATGCTATGACCGGTGTTGATTCTACCGATGTTGTTGCAGGTTCAACCTACGAATTCAAGGTAGAAAAATAATGACAAACAAAAAACCGTTTCTCACAATTTATGAAATTGTGATATTCGGAATGCTCGGAGGCGTCATGTACGTCTCCAAGCAGCTTATGGAATTTCTTCCAAATGTCCATCTGATAGCCGTTTTCACAGTTGCTTTGACTGTGGTTTACCGCTTCAAAGCACTTTTCCCGATATATGTCTTCATATTACTTACGGGACTCTTCAACGGATTCTCACTATGGTGGTATCCGTACCTCTATTTATGGCTTGTTCTTTGGGCAGCAACAATGTCGCTTCCAAAAAAGATGAATAAGAAGATTGCCCCGTTTGTTTATATGGCGGTTGCGGGATTACACGGTTATTGTTACGGAACTTTATATGCACCATATCAGGCTCTTGTGTTTCATTTAAACTTCAAACAGACTCTTGCCTGGATAGCCGCCGGTCTCCCTTGGGACGCCGTACACGGCACCAGCAACCTGATCGTCGGCATTCTGATTGTTCCGCTTATCACGGTTTTAAGATTGTGTGAAAAACAATTCAATCAAAGAAATCAATAAAAAATAGAGTTCATTACGAACTCTATTTTGATATATAAGTTTTAAACTATCAGTTATTTGAGTGCTTCGATCACGGCCCAAACGGTATCTTCAATGGAACGTTCCGCCTCATCCGTTACCACGTCGGAGCATTTCTCGTACAACGCTGTTCTTTCTTTATACATCTCATCAAAAGATTCATTATCGCGCAATACGACACCGCGACTCTTTATATCCTTCAGACGGCTCTTAATTGATTCAAGTCCGACTTTAAGGTATACGATTGTCGCATTTTGCTTTAAATGATTCATGCCGGCTTCGCTGTAAACCGCGCTTCCACCTGTGGCTATGACGGTGTTTGAAACATTTAATCCAAGCAGTGCCTGCTCTTCTTTTTTCAGGAATCCCTCAACGCCGTAATCATCGATGATCGCACTCAATAACATGCCTTCATTCTTCTGAATAATAAGATCGCTGTCGATAAAATCCATTCCAAGGATCTTTGCCAAAATTACACCGACCGTGCTCTTGCCCGAGGCAGGCATGCCAATGAGGACAATATTCTTTTTACGCTCTTTTGATTTAGCATTAATTTGCATCTTATCAGTTTTTCTTCTTTCCCTGATTTGCAATAATATACTGTTTAATTTTTGAAACTGTGGATCGGAGCGGGAATACGTCCTTTTCGATTAATAAAATCGTCGCAGGAGATTTGATTAACCGGCATGATCGGTGCATAACCAAGTAATCCGCCGAATTCTGCGCTGTCTCCGACTTTCTTTCCGATAACGGGAATGAGACGGACAGCAGTAGTCTTTTGGTTTACCATACCGATTGCCATTTCATCTGCGATGATACCGGAGATCGTAGTGGCTTTTGTGTCGCCGGGAATGGCTATCATATCAAGACCTACCGAGCAAACACAGGTCATGGCTTCGAGTTTCTCGAGAGTAAGTGCTCCTGCATTTACAGCATTTATCATACCCTGGTCTTCGCTGACGGGAATGAATGCACCGCTTAAGCCTCCTACATACGAAGAAGCCATCACGCCGCCCTTTTTAACCTGATCGTTAAGAAGCGCAAGTGCCGCTGTGGTTCCCGGTGCACCGGCATGTTCAAGACCTATCTCGCAGAGAATATCCGCAACGGAATCACCGATGGCAGGTGTGGGGGCAAGAGAAAGATCGACTATACCGAATGGAACATTTAACATTTTGGATGCTTCACGGGCAACAAGCTGGCCGACTCTCGTTACTTTAAATGCGGTCTTTTTGATGGTTTCGCAAAGAACTTCGAAAGACTCTCCGCGGACTTTTTCGAGAGCATATTTAACAACTCCGGGACCGCTTACGCCCACGTTAATGATGGCATCGGCTTCCGTAACGCCGTGAAAAGCTCCGGCCATAAAAGGATTGTCGTCGGGCGCATTGCAAAATACAACGAGCTTTGCACAGCCCAGGGAATCCTTGTCCTTTGTTTTTTCTGCCGTTTCTTTTATAACTTCACCCATGAGTCTTACGGCATCCATATTGATTCCGGTCTTTGTGGAACCAAGATTAACCGAAGAACAGATAAGATCGGTTTTCGAAAGTGCCTCGGGAATTGAACGTATAAGCAGTTCGTCAGCTTTTGTCATTCCCTTGGATACAAGTGCCGAGTATCCTCCGAGGAAGTTGACTCCTACGGCTTTAGCGGCCTTGTCGAGCGCTTTAGCGATCTTTACAAAGTCTTTGCTCGTTTTGCAACAGGCACCTCCCACAAGAGCGATGGGCGTTACCGAAATACGCTTGTTAACTATCGGGATGGCATATTCGTGCGAAATATCCTCTCCCACTTTTACAAGATTCTTTGCTTTTTCGGTGATCTTGTTATAAACATTCTCACATACCTTGTTTACGTCACCGTCAATACAATCAAGAAGGCTTATTCCCAGCGTGATGGTTCTTACGTCGAGATTTTCCTTCTCTATCATTTCATTGGTCTCTTTGACCTCAAACATGTTAATCATAAAAAAACCTCACTGCCCCGACCTAAATTCTGTGCATGGAATTAAATATGTCTTCCTGCTGACATTTAATGATAACTCCGATGCTCTCACCGAGTTCTTCGAGTTCTTTGGATACAACGCCGAATTTCTTTGACGCCTTCGAAAAATCCGCGATCATCATCATGTTAAAGTAGTCTTTAACGATCGTCTGAGAGATGTCGAGGATGTTAATGTTATTATCTGCAAGATAAGTACAGGTCTTTGCGATTATTCCCACAGTATCTTTTCCTACTACCGTAATTATTGTCTTTTTCATTTTCTTTCTCCGTTTATATAGTTATTACTTCCAACGGCTCATCACGTTTGGCCACCGTCAGATCAAAATCTTTGGCATGATATTCGTTATCCGAAAAATCTATCTCAAGTCTTACAGTGTTATACGCAATGTCCGGAAGATTATTTTCTTTGCTGAGATGACCCAAGATTATGTGGCTTAAGTCATCATTCAAAATATCGGATATAAGTCTTCCCGAATTTTCATTGGAAAGATGTCCCCTGTCCCCTAATATCCTTCGTTTTAAAGGATAGGGATAAGGCCCCGTTTCAAGCATTCTCACATCATGATTTGCTTCACAAAGCAAAAGGTTCAGCCCCATCAAAGAGCCCACCGTATAATCGTCGTAGGTTCCAAGGTCGGTGACGATCGCCGCCTTTTTGCCGTCAGAGGAAAGTCTCATGGCGAGAGGTTCGTTGGCATCGTGAGAAATCTTCATGGGATTGATGCACATATCCTTGATCATTATCTTTTCATCAGCCTTAATGATGTGATACAAGGATTCGTCAATGCATTTACCGACGGAACTCGATCTTATTCCCTCGATCGTCCCTTGGGAGGCATATATGGGAATGTTATAGCGTTTGGCTATTACACCGAGGCCTCCTATATGGTCCGAATGCTCGTGACTTATAAATATCGCATCAAGATCGCGCGTCGTAAGACCGATCTTGTTAAGCCCCGCCTCCGTTCTCTTCCCGCTTATTCCGGCATCCACAAGAATATGCGTGGTGTCGGAACCGCAGTAAATACAATTGCCGGATGAACCGCTGGCAATACTCAAAAATCTCATTGGTTAAATTAATCCTTCCAACTGATCTCCAGTCTGTCGCCCTCATTTAAAGGATCCATGTACTGCGCAGGCTTGCCGTTATGAATCGTAACGACGGATTTGCCCTGGGGCTTTGACAGATCGAAATCTATAAAATCAAATACATCCACAAAAACATAGTCGGGTTTGCCCGAAAGTACAACGGGAGCATCGTTTACAAACACGGTAAGCTTGCTTCCTCCCGGTTTAACGTTGTTAACGGGCTTCTTTTCTTCCGTAACCTCTGTATTTTCTTCTTCATCACTGTAAGAAGAAACCTCTGCGTCATCATCCGAAAGTTCTTCATAAGAATCGGATACATCGACTTTATCAAGCATCTCAAGAAGCTGATCTTCCGTACATGCATCATGTATCTCGATACGATCGTCTTCCTTTATCTCGTAATCGGGAGTAACGGGACGGCCGTTACAAAATACGGGATGAGTAAGATTGATAGTCTTTCCGTTTACTTTAAGATTAAGTCCTTCTTTAAACTCGGGAAGGTTGTCAACTCTTATACGAGCTCTTACGCCCGCGGTAGACTCCTTTATAACGATCTTATCGTTCATCTTTACAAGTGCGGTAAGATCTGCGGGTTTACCGTTTACGGTGATAACAGCGGCTTCACCCAACTCACCTTTGGCAATCTTGGACTTTCCGTTGACGCTGTAAGTAAGAGCCTTACCGCGTTTGGGGAAAAGACCGTCGTTGGGGAACTCCGCCTGCATTGCAACATCGACAACGGAAACGTGACCGTTATCGTACATCTTCATCCTCTTTCCGTTGAAATTCACGTAAACGAGGTTGTTGCTGTGTTCAAAATAGTTTAAGCATATACCGATAGGCGTGACCATAAGAGAACTCTTTTCGGCGTTCTCGTCGAGAAATTCAATGTTGCCCATAACTTCACGACCTCTTAATGCCACACGTTCTTTAACGATATTAAGCTCTTTGGAAAGTTTTTCCGTATAACCGGTAATTATTCCGCCACCGCCCACAACAAATACGGCACTGACGGGCTTATCACCGTTAAGACGCTTGATCTCATCCGCAACCAGTCTTGCCTCTTCTTCGATAGTATCTTTAATAACATCAAGTACTTCTTCCCTTGAGATCGTCTGAGGAAGTCCCATAATGTCTTCATATTCGATGGTATCTTCGGTATCGGAAGCACGTTTGATCTTCTCAGCCATATCAAAATCAACAAGGCAATGCTTGGCAATAACGTCTGTGATCGCATCTCCGGCCATGGGGATCATGCCATAAGCTACAATACTTCCGTCTTTGGTAATGGAAATATCGCTTGTTCCCGCACCAACGTCCACCAATGCTATGTTAAGCATTCTGTATTTTTCGGGTATCGCAACGGATATGGCGGCGATAGGCTCCAGTGTAAGGTTTGCCACTTCAAGTCCGGCCAGTTCAACGGATCTGTAAAGACCGTCAACAACATCATCGGGAAGGAATGTTGCTATAATATCGGCCGATATGTGATGAGCCTTGTGTCCCACAAGATTGCTGATGGGATTCTTGTTAAGATAATACTTTACTACAGAATAACCGACACAATAGAACTTGATATCGGAATTTTCTTTTTCGTTAAACTCTCTGTATGCCTTTTCAACGCCGAGACTTAAATGATTTGCAACATCTTCGTCTTTCGTTTCCCGTTCTTCTTCGAACACCATGTCAATATGGGTATCGAGAGTACGAAGAACACGACCTGCGGCTGCAATACATACCTGATTAAGTTCAATTCCCAGTGACTTTTCGCACTCTTCCTTGACCTGCTTTATAGTATTGGCAACTCTTTTAATGTCGTGGATCTGTCCATCCAGCATCGCTCTGGTCTCATGCTCTTTAACATGCTGCGAAACCACTGCGAACTTATCGATATTAATTCTGTATCCGACGGTACCCACTATACTTCTGGTACCTATATCAAGTCCGAATACATATTGTTCGTTTTCAGGCTTTGTGATCATGAGTTTACCTCCAACCTTTTATCCCCCGAAATCCCGTCTGTATATTTATACATACTCAGACGTTCGTCAATTTGAACGTAAGAATTCTCTAAACTTCCTGAATTGTTTATTACAAAATCTGCATTTGCAGTAAAACTTGCAGAATCTAATTGGCTTGCAAGAATATTATCTATCTTCTCATCGGAATAATTGCGGGCTTCTTTGAGTCTTTTTCTTCTAACATCAACGTCTGCGTGAACGTACCAGATCTCATCGAGTATCTCTTTGTACCCGCATTCTATCAAAAGAGCCGCTTCAAGAAAGAAAAATCTGATCTTTCCTTCATTTTCAAAGCGTTCCATCATTTCGATTATACCTGTTTTGACGGCGGGATGCACGATATCATTCACTTTTTTTAAAAGCGAATCATCCGCAAACACTTTTGCAGACATCTTTTTACGATCTATCTCCAAATTGTCAGACAATATATCGTCTCCCAGCAGTTCGATCAACGGCTCATAACAAACGTTTCCGCGCATTTCAAGTTCCTCGGCATATCTGTCTGCCGTAAGCACAAAGCAGTCGCATTTACTCTCTATATATTCAAGTATTTTGCTCTTTCCGGCACCTACACCGCCGGTAATTCCGATAGAAATCATCTAGTGCGCCTCATACCAGTCTTTGCCAACGCCCATGCCTACTTCCAAAGTAACGCTCAGATCTGCGGCATTCTGCATTTCGCGAGTGACAATATCTTTAACTGTCTCAAGTTCCGATTCATAAGTCTCAACAAGCACTTCGTCGTGAACCTGGATGAGAAGTTTGGATTTAAGACCGTTATCTTTAAATGCTTTAAAGATGTTTATCATCGCGATCTTCATGATATCGGCGGCAGTTCCCTGCAAAGGAGCGTTCATTGCAACTCTCTCACCGAAAGATCTTCGCATGAAGTTCGAATCTTTAAGCTCGGGAATGGGTCTTATCCTGCCAAACAGCGTTACCGTACCGCCTTTTTCTTTGGCCGTCGACACCGATCTGTCCATGAATTCTTTTACTTTCGGATAAGTCTCAAAATAATCCTGGATGTATTTCTTCGCATCTTTCATCGATATCGAAAGATCCTGACTCAGTCCGTACGAACTGATGCCGTATATGATACCGAAATTGACTGCTTTTGCATTTCTTCTGTCAAGTTCGGTGACCTCATCAAAAGGCTTGTTGAACACGAGACTTGCCGTTGCGCGGTGAATATCCTTATTGTCCTTATATGCCGCAATGAGCTTCTCATCGCCCGACATGTGAGCCATGAGCCTTAACTCTATCTGCGAATAATCGGCGTCCACAAATACGCAGCCGTCCTTCGGATAGAATACTTTCCTGAGTTCCCTTCCGAGTTCGGTTCTTATCGGTATGTTCTGAAGATTGGGCTCTGTCGAGCTTATTCTTCCGGTTGCCGTTATAGTCTGGTTAAAGTGTGTATGTATGCGTCCGTCGTCGCCTATATATCCTTTAAGGCCTTCCGCATAAGTCGATTTAAGCTTGGCATAGGTTCTGTATTCCAATATGTCGCTTACTATGGGATAGTCCAAAGAAAGCTTCTCCAACACGTCTGCAGCAGTGGAATAGCCGGTCTTCGTCTTCTTGCCGCCTACAATTCCCATCTTCTCAAAGAGTATCTCGCCGAGCTGCTTGGGAGAATTGATGTTAAACTCGCATCCTGCCTGCTCGTAGATTTTCTTTTCAAGCTTGTCTAACGAAACACTCAGTCTGTCCGAATATGCTTCCAGTGCCTTCCTGTCAACGAGAACGCCTTCTTTTTCCATCGAATAAAGCACGTACGAAAGAGGCATCTCGATATCGTAGAAAAGCTTGTCCATCGACAGTTTCTTTAATTCTTCAAGCAATACATCCTTACAAAGCAGCGCATTCTCGGCGCAAAGGCATGCATAGTAAACCTTGTCCGCAGCGGCTTCTTTGTACGGCTTTGTATATCTGGATATATAACGCTCCGCAACGTCTGCGCTGTTGTAATCGCCCTTTAACGGATCGATGAGATATGCAAGTATCTCGCAGTCGTACATCGAAGGCCTGTATTCGCCAATATAGTCGTAAGTTTTCTTGATATCGAAAGTTGCTATGCTCTTTGTCTTTAAAAGAGCCTCGGTGAGCTTCTCCGAAAGAAAGTCCTTCGTTATGAAGAACACTTCATGTAAGAAGAACGTCTTACCCTTCCCAACAGAAACAGCAACACCTTCGTCGGAAGCATAAATACCGATCGACTGTTCTTTTGATAACTCTTTTATCTTTTCTTCGACTTTAGAGAAATCGTCTATTATCTCGTAAGTAAGTTCTTCGTTTGAAACGGTAACTTCTTTTGTGCTCTCTGCATCTTCGATCGCTTCAAGTTTTGATATAACGCTCTTAAGCTCGTACTTTCTAAGTATCTCGAGAGAATTGTCATTGATGTAATCAAACATCGCGCAATCTTCGAGCTTCACCTCTATAGGCGCGTTAATCTCGATCGTTGCGAGTGTTCTTGATAGAAAAGCTTTTTCTTTATCGTTTATAAGGTTTTCTTTTAACTTGCCTTTCTGATCGTCTATGTGCTCATATACGCCTTCAAGGCTCTTGTATGTGGCTATAAGGTTCTGCGCGGTCTTTTCTCCGACTTTTGTTACACCGGGGATGTTATCGCTCGAATCGCCCTGAAGCGCTTTGACATCGATAAACTCGGTAGGAGTTACACCGTAAGCCTCTATTACATCTTTTGTATTGTAATTAAACGTCTCCGTCTTACCGCCTATGGTCTTTGGAATGGAGATCGTAATGTTGTCGCTTGCTATCTGTAAAAGGTCTCTGTCGCCCGAAAGAAGCGTTACGAGAAGCCCTTCTTTTTCAAATCTCTTTGCCAGCGTTCCGAGTATATCGTCAGCTTCGTATCCTTCCTTTTCAAGCACTGGAATACCCATTGATTTAAGTATCTCCCTGATGATCGGAAGCTGCATTCTGAATTCTTCGGGTGCGGGCTTTCTGGTACCTTTATATTCGGTAAAAATTTTGTGGCGAAACGTCGGAGCTTTCATATCGAAAGCAACGCAAAGATAGTTCGGATCGACTTCCGAAACCGTTTTGGAAAGAATATTGAAAAATCCAAGCAAAGCATTCGTATAAATGCCGTCTTTATTAGCAAGCAAAGGCAGACCGTAGTAGCCTCTGTTCATTATTGAATTGCCGTCTATAAGAAGAATTCTTTTCATTTTGAACCTGTGATCTTAAAGAATGATGAGTAATAAAGCTAAAAAGAAAGTGCTGAGGCCTACAAAAAATACGCCAAGATGCATCCTTTCGGTCACGTCTTTTTTGTACAAAGACAAGACTGTCTGACGTCTTCGCTTATCAAGCTCGCTGTCTACGTTAAGATCGATGATCTCGTCAAGATTGTTAAGACCTACCGCAACCATATGCTGAATGGTAAGCTCTTCCCTGCAGGAAGAACATTTCTTAACGTGATCGATCAAAGCGATGGTTTCTTCATCCGACAGTGTCTTGTTAAGATACATCGGAATCAGCTTTTCATATTGTCTGCAACTTAATAATTCTTCGCCCATTTATCAACCCAAAATGATTAGTAAAAACCAATATTTATTCTACACCATACGGGGTGATTTGCCAAACAAAAAGCGTAACGATTTTGAACCGTTACGCTTATGTCTTTAACTCAAATGCTGTTTCAAAAAGTCAATTTGATCTGCATTGCATTTCTTTCCCAGATCGGACCTTATATCAATAAAAAACACATGATATGTTTGCTCGTCGCCGTAAATCTCCGATTTACATTCAACATCGGCATTCGCAAGAACCTTCTTCATGGGTTCAAGATTGTTTACAAGAAAATCTCCCGGTGAACTGATAAGAAAACTCGGCGGATAATTTGAATCTATATGTTCCATGATCTTAAGCTTATCGCCAAATTGAGAAGGATTATTTGTAAGATATATCTTTTCCAGTTCTCTCGTGTTGCTTCCTTCACCTGCAAGGGCATATATGCCGCATCCAAGCGACAACGCTTTAAGTTTAAACGCAGGAACCTCGATACCAATTATCTTTGCATACTCCGGATTGGAAACGCATACGGCATACTGACTCGCGATCTGAGCTCCCGCGGAATCTCCGATCATTACAACATTTTCAAGATCAAAACCGAACTTATCGGCATTCATTACAGCCCACTTAAGCACTTCGTTGGTATCGATGATGGGATTGGGAAATGTGATCTTCGGAGCAAGGGTGTAATTAAAGTTAATGACCGCAAACCCCGCCTTAGCAAACTCCATCGTGTAAAAAGAATAAAGTTCCTTATCACCGTAAATATATCCACCGCCGTGACAGCTTACAAGAAGCGGAAGCTTCCCTTCGGCATTCTTCGGTTTATAAACATCCAGACTGTTGTCAACTCCGCCTTTACCGTAATAAAGGTCTTTGAACACATCGATCTCTTCGGGCACCGTAAGCCCCGCATCGCGCTTTGCGTCGTTCTTCGTACAATTCTTATTAAACGTACGTATAAATATCCTTTGTTTTAAATTCATATCGCAGCCCCCCTCTAAAACAAAAAGAGGGATTATCATATCCCTCTCTTTTTAATATGCCGGCAGTGGGACTTGAACCCACACGTTGTTGCCAACAACAGATTTTGAGTCTGCCTCGTCTGCCATTCCGACATGCCGGCGCATCAACAAAACAAATATTATCATATTAGTTTTGTAATGTCCATCAAAAATCTATACATTTTCTATCTTCCAATCGATACCCTTTACGCCGTGGCTTTCGAGGAATTCGTTTGCTTTTTTGAAGTGTCCGCAGCCAAAAAAACCGTTATATGCGGAAAGCGGTGAAGGATGTACCGTTTCAAGCACAAGGTGATTGGGATTCGTAATGAGTGCTTTCTTGGCTCTTGCGTTGCCGCCCCACAGGAAATATACGATAGGCCTGTCCTGAGTGTTTACGGCGCGTATAACGGCGTCTGTGAAGTTCTCCCAGCCTTTTCCCTTATGCGAGTTTGCCGCACCGCATTTGACCGTCAAAACGGTGTTGAGAAGTAATACACCCTGGTCGGCCCACTTCTTAAGATAGCCGTTGTTTGGTATATCATAGCCATACTCGTCTTTTAACTCTTTATACATATTCTGAAGAGAAGGCGGAGTCTTTACACCGGGAAGAACTGAAAAAGAAAGGCCGTGTGCCTGTCCCGGTTCATGATAAGGATCCTGCCCCACCAAAACGACTTTGACATTTGAAATGGGGGTATACTTAAGAGCGTTGAATATATCCTCCGAAGGCGGAAACACCAAAGATTCCGAGTATGCCTTTTTCACAAATTCGAACAGATCTTTGTAATATTCTTTTTTAAATTCGGGCTTTAAATATTCAAGCCAATCATTATCTATCAAAGCAGACTCCCACTCTCAACATTAAATATCGTGCGTTACAAAACAAGAAATAATCTAAATTCTTACAGAAACGCCTCTGTTCTTCAAATAAGTCTTAACATCACCGATGGACAATTCTTTAAAGTGGAAAAGGGAAGCCGCCAAAGCCGCATCTGCATGTCCTTTATCAAAAGCATCGTAGAAGTGTTCAAGACTTCCGGCGCCGCCCGATGCGATAACGGGTACATTTACACTGTCCGAGATAATACGGATAAGTTCATTGTCGAATCCGTTCTTGGTACCGTCACAATCCATACTTGTAAGAAGTATTTCACCGGCGCCAAGCTCAACACCTTTCTTGGCCCATTCAACGGCGTCTATTCCCATATTCACACGACCGCCGTTTTTATATATCTCCCAGCCCGAGCCGTCGCTTTTTCTTTTTGCATCAATGGCAAGAACAACGCACTGGCTGCCAAACTTATCGGCCGCATCGGCAATGAGATTGGGGTTCATGATAGCCGCGGAATTCACCGCAACCTTATCTGCACCCTCGCGAAGTATCTTTTTAAAATCATCGACGGTCCTTATTCCGCCGCCGACGGTAAATGGAATAAAAAGTTTCCTTGCCACGCTTCTTACCATGTCGACCACGGTGTCGCGATTGTCGCTTGAAGCGGTTATATCAAGGAAAACAAGTTCATCTGCGCCCTCTTTGTCGTAGATCATTGCCTGCTCCACGGCATCTCCGGCATCTATTAAGTTTACGAAATTTACACCTTTAACAACTCTTCCGTCCTTAACGTCAAGGCACGGAATGATTCTTTTTGTATACACCTTTGACTCCTATAAATTCACGAAATTTTCAAGTATCTTCATTCCTACGTTGGAACTCTTCTCAGGATGGAACTGGCAACCGAAAATGTTGCCGCTCTCACATGCCGCATGGAAAACGTTGCCGTATTCGCTCGTTGCTGCAACTATGGATTCGTCTTCGGCCTTAACGTAGTATGAATGGACGAAGTATACATATGAATCATCATGCAAACCGTCAAAAATCTTGGATTTCTTGGGAAATGCAAGGCTGTTCCAACCTATCTGAGGTATCTTGAGTCCGTATTTTTCATCGAATCGGATACACTTGCCTTTAAAAAGGCCAAGGCCCTTTGCTCCGGGTGCCTCTTCGCTTTCTTCGAACATAAGCTGATAACCAAGACAAATGCCAAGGAAAGGCTTATTAAGTGCCACAAACTTGCGAATGACTTCAAACAGGCCGTATTCTTCAAGTTTGTTAACTGCATCACCGAAATTACCTACGCCGGGCAAAACGGCTTTATCTGCGTTTAAGATCACATCTTTGTCACGTGTGATAACCACCTCTTCGCCAAGATATTCAAATGCTTTTTCGACGCTCTTTATATTTCCTGCGTCATAATCGATCAAAGCTATCATTTATAACTGTTCCTCGGGTAAAACATCTTCAAAATTCATTTCCATCGGATCGGGTTCCGGCACAAAAGGTTCCGGAAGGGGCTCATTGGGATCTATATACTCGGTATGGTTGGCAATCGACTCAACCATAAGTGAATACTCAAGATCCGTAGGCATTGCATTTATCTCTTTCGCTCTGTCCAAAGTAAGATCGTACGTTACGCCAAGCGCCGTAACAACCTTTGCATATTCGGCATCAAAGGCATCTTTACATCCGCACACTTCCGCGATATAAAGCCATTCTTCATATCTGGCAACAGCCTGTAAAAGCTGGTCGAGAGCCTCAGTCCTCATACCCATCTTGTTGTAACTTTGGAAAGCATCATACTTATGGCTCATCTTTAAGATGATCTCGGAACGGTCAAACAAAAGCTGATCGCCTTCACTTAACTTCTCGCCGAACAATGCCGTATATGTGGTTTCATAATCGCCCTTATAATATGCTTTTCTGGCTGTTTCTCTGTTCATCATTGCAGGAACCAGCTTAATAAACAGCATAAGGAGCAAAAGAAGCATGGCCGCCATAATGAATATCTTCCTGACATTCTTCTTGTTTAACGGCTTGGAATTATCGGGTTCTTCTTCCTTGGGCTTCTTCTCTTTCTTTACTTTTTCTTTTTTCGGCTTCTTCTTTTTCTTTCCGCCTTCTTCTCCTTCGCCCTCGTCGTCGCCGCCGTCACCGCCTTCTTTGGCGGCGCCTTTCTTGGCTTTCTTATCTTTCTTGGGCTTCTTCTTGCCTTTCTTATCGCCTTCCTTGTCTATCTCATCAAGGATCTCTTTATTTTCACCCTGAACGCCCTCAAAACCGAACTCACCGTTCTCGCCGTCTGCGTTTGCGGGAGCATCTTCGTCGGATGCGGTCATGAAAGAGATAAACTTCGAGAATGCGCTTTGCTTCTTCTCGGGAATGGCATCTTCAAGAGCCGAGATATCGATCTCACCTTCAAGATCTGCGGGTATCTCGCCTTTTTTCTTCTTACCTTTTTTCTTCTTCTTTTCTTTGCCTTGGGGAGCTTCCACCGCGGCTTCGCTTTCAGCCTTCTTGGACGCTTCTTCCTCTTCTGCCTGGCGCTGCGACTCAAGCGAAAGGAGGTTCATGAGATCGTCCTCTTCATTGAGGCTAATGTCGTTGCTGTCGGCAGTCTTAAGAAGACTCGATATCTCATCGAGCTCCTCTGAACTCTCGCCGAGTTCGGAAATATCGGCATCTTTATCGAATACACCGAGCGACTCAAGCTGTGAAAGATCGTTCATATCGACTTCCACTTCTTCAAGAGGTGAAGGCTCAGGTTCAACGTTCTTCGCATCGTTCAACAATTTCTCAATATCATCCTGCGAAAGATCCGACATGGATTCGTCGGAACCGGGAATGGTATCGAGCGTATTGGTCATCTCAACAGCTTCGGCCTCTGCCTTGTCGTCCTCGTTAAGACCTTCAAGCAATGCATCAAGGTCAAGGTCTCCGCCTGCCTCTTCTTCGCCTTCGGCAGCCTCTTCAACAGGCTCCTCAGCGGCTTCTTCCGTCAATACATCATCTAAAGGTAATTCCTCAATCGGAACTTCAACTTCTTCGGTAACTTCTTCAACTACGGGCTCTTCTTCAACAGACGGAGTTTCCTCTGCTGCAGGTTCTGCAGCATCATTTGCTGCCGCAAACATAGCTGCTATATCATCAGCCGAAAGCATAGCGTTCGGATCTGTGGGTGCCTCTTCGGCTACAGGTTCCTCAACTACAACGGGTTCCTCTTCAACAGTAGGAACTTCTTCTGCAACAGGTTCTTCGGCGGATATATCACCGATAGAATCAAGCAAAGCCGATATATCGTCCTGTGATACAGGCTCTTCTTCAACGGGTGCCTCTTCAACTGCAGGTTCTTCTATAACAAGCTCTTCTACAGGCGTATCTTCTGCTACGATAGGTTCTTCAACCGAATTTGCCGATTCAAACATCGCTGCGATCTGATCTGCGGAAAGCATAGCGTTGGGATCTGCGGGAGTCTCTTCAACTGCAGGCTCTTCTACAGCCGGTTCTTCAGCTACGACAGGTTCTTCCGTACCAGGTTCCTCTGCTGAAATATCACCGATTGATTCAAGCAGTGATGCTATATCGTCTTGCGATATTGTTTCTTCCTCCGAAACTGTCTCTTCGGTAACAACAGGGTCTTCTGCAACGGGTTCCTCTGCGGTTATATCTCCAAGTGAATTAAGCAGATCAGAAATATCTTCTTCAGAAGGCATTTCCACATCTGCTAAAGGTTCTTCAATAATAGGTTCTTCAACGACAACAGGTTCTTCAATAACCCCGGGATCCTCTATTTCCAAGGGCTCCTCTGTAGTCTCAGGCGCTTCTTCAAGCGAGGGCTCATCAATTACGGTTTCTTCGACCGCTGGCTCCTCAATCACTTCTTCAGCTTCCTCAACCTCTTCTGCCATCTGCTTTACGCGATTTATCGCAGAATCGGGCGCTATATCCTGTTGCGCCATTTTTAATAAGCTGTCTAAATAATCCTCATTACCGGGCATAAATTACCTCTTTTAATGATTTTTCGCTTAAAAATACATCAGTTTATTGTATCATAACGAAATAAGCCATTCAACAGCGGACTGCTTGACGGATTCAGCTTTTGAAGCTATTTCCGCAGGAATCTGCCAGAGTTTTTCATTAACCCTGATCATTTTGGCTTTATCGTTTATCATCGTTATCTTTTCAAATGGAAATCTTACAATCTGAGGAAAACGCAAGGTGCTGCCCAAGTCCAGTGTCAAAAGCTTTTTGTTAAGCGTTCCCGAGATCCACTTTTTATGCTTTTCCCACGAAGGCAGATATCCCTCTTCAACATAATTTTCCGCCAGAATGTTGTTGAAGACCAGCTCTTTTCCGCAATGTGGACAAACAGTTTCATCAACAGAAAAAAGATCACGCGTACAGGCATCCGGACATTGTTTAAACCGCTTGCCGCCAAGAGGGGCGACAATACGCGATTCATCAAGTCCTGCGCCGTATATCACATCATCCATGCAAAGCGATACGACAAATATATTCTTACCCTCAAGCAACTTGGCCAGCTTTTTGTAAGCTTCAAGAGCCTTTTCATTTCCGTCAAATTCCTCACCGATTCCGACAAGGACCATCTCAAATTCTTCAAACATTATTCTATCCCTAATACGAAAAAATAGGCCGGAACAAATCCGGCCTAAAATATATATCTTAGTTTTTTACCAGACCATCGATAGTCTTAACAAGGTTACCGATCTCAGGTTTTGAAAGCTGAGCGTTGGCGCCGAGCTGTTCACCCTTACGTCTCATTTCATCATTTACCAGTGATGAGAATATAACGATCGGAATATCCTTTGTCGCATCATCGGATTTAACAAGCTTTGTAAGTCTGTGACCATCCATGATGGGCATCTCGATATCGGTGATGATACACTGAACATGCTCTTTGAGTGTGCCTTTTTCTTTGCACTCCTGAATGATGTTGTATGCTTCCTGACCGTTTTCGGTATGGATGATATTTACATATCCCGCCTTCTTAAGCGAATCAACGATAAGCTTGTTAAGGAGAACAGAGTCCTCAGCGATAAGTATCGGAACGTCGCTTCGCTTTCTGTCGCCGAGAGCGTCAACGTCGCTTGTCTTAAGGCCTGTCTCAGGGTTAATGTCGGCAACGATCTTCTCGAAGTCAAGAATGATTATCAGCTTGTTCTCACGTTTAACGATACCTGTTGATATACCGTCTTCGGTTGTAGATACGGTTGCACCGGGCTTAATGATGTCGCCCCATGAAACTCTGTGGATACCTAAAACCTGATCAACATGGAATGCAATATCAAGTTTATTAAAGTTTGTGATTATAAACAGACCGCCGGGTTCAGATTTTCCGCGCTGTAAGCAGTTCTTTAAATCGATCGCGGTAATCATTGTATCTCTCGGCATAAATATACCTTCAATACTGGGATGAGCATTAGGAACGGGCGTTACCTCTGCATACGGGATGATCTCACGGATCTTGGCTACGTTGATACCGTATGAGTTTCCGTCCAGCAAAAACTCCAAAACCTCCAGTTCGTTGGTACCGTTTTCCAATAGAATCTTTGTCTCCATTAACTAACTCTCCTATCTCAGATTATGATGTAACAGAAAACATATGATCAGACCTCACAGTGTCTGCAATTCATAAAAAATTATAGCATACTGTCTAAAAATATCAAACGAATTTCCCCCGATAATTGCATTATTAACTAAAAAATAACGGGATTGACAAGTTTTGGATCAATTTAAATCCGAATTATCCAAATACAAAAAATGCCCGAAATCATATTTCTGTTTAGATAAACTGTGACCGAAATACGATTTCGAGCGAATTAAAAGATCTAATTTAAATAATTCCAAGCGGGATCAAAACTACCAGCAAGATTGCTACCAAAGACCATTCGGTAACAAGAAACCGCGTACGCTTCTTAGGTTCCATGTCGGGAACATAGTTACTTGCCAAGAAGAAAGGAACATAAGTGGTTATAAATACAGGAATAACGCCCCACCATTTATAAACCCATATAAATGAATGATTACTCGTTCCTGCAAGGAATGACTCAAACAAAGCAAACAAAAGTGCCATTTCAAGTGCACCCACAAGTTTGCAGCTTATGCCTTTCTTTCCATTCTTTGCAAAATATCTCGTGTTTCTGTCCTGTGGAAGCATCTTAAAGGAAATGATACCCGCAAGTGAAAACATCATTGAAAGTTCCCAGCATACACCGATCAAAAGAATGAATGTGGTCGATTGATTTGAAACCGACCATAAAGGATAACCGAATACATGACCTATGATCGCATTGCATATTTCATAAAGCCAATGCACTCCGTAAAGCGCAAGACCCGCAAATATCACATCATAGTTCTTCTTATGTATTTCCGACCAATAAACGTAAAATACAACTGCAAGAATAAAGATAAATGTCCAGTTAAAATTGTCCGTACTTCTTACTTTAATGCTCTCAACAAGCTGTTTAGCGGTCTCGGAACCGTCTCCCCAAAATACAAACATGATTTTTCCCTCCTCATATTCATAAAAAACTTTCTGTACTTACATTATAGTTTAACGAAATAAAAAAAGAAACCGCTATAAGCGATTTCTGTGAGGTAATACTTTGATAACTTAATACAAAACAGAAGATTGCCGAGGGATAAAACCTCTTCTATCTAGTGAAGCTCTCGACCTATTAGTAACCGTCAGCTTAGTACATTACTGCACTTACACCTCGGACCTATCAACCTCGTCGTCTTCAAGGGGTCTTACGTGATCACTCACAGGGATATCTCATCTTGAGGGGGGCTTCACGCTTAGATGCCTTCAGCGTTTATCCCTGCCGGACACGGCTACTCTGCTATGCACTTGGTATGC
>JAGCTJ010000172.1 GCA_017963665.1 Lachnospiraceae bacterium
GAGATCGCAAACATGGCTCTTAACGGCGGCGAGTCCATCGGAGCGATGGGTGTGGACACTCCTTTGGCGGTTTTGTCAAAGCAGTACAGACCGTTATTTGATTTCTTTAAGCAGATGTTCGCGCAGGTTACAAACCCGCCCATCGATGCCGTACGTGAAAAGATAGTTACTTCAACCACGGTTTACCTTGGAAAGAACGGAAATCTTCTTGAAGAAAAACCCGAGAACTGTCAGGCGCTCAAGATCGAGAACCCGATACTTTCAGACCTTGACCTTCTTAAGATCGAGAAGATGAACAAGCCCGGATTCAAGATCGCAAAAGTACCGATCATCTTCTATAAGAGCACACCTATCGAAAGAGTCATCGATCACTTATTTGTTGAAGTAGATAAAGCTTACAATGAGGGTGCCAATATTCTTATCCTTTCCGACAGAGGTGTTGACGAAAACCACGTTGCGCTTCCTTCGCTTCTTGCGGTGGCAGCGGTTCACATGCATCTTGTTAAAACAAAGAAATGTACCGCAATGTCTATAATCATCGAATCCGGTGAGCCCAGAACAGTACATCATTTCGCTACTCTTCTCGGATACGGCGCAAGTGCTGTCAATCCTTACCTTGCACATGCCTGCATCGAAAAGCTTGCACAGGACGATCTTCTCGACAAAGACTATTACGCTGCGGCAAACGATTACGACAATGCGATACTTAAAGGCATCGTAAAGATTGCTTCCAAGATGGGTATTTCAACGATCCAGTCTTATCAGGGCAGCAAGATCTTCGAAGCAATCGGTATTTCGGCAGACGTTATCGACAAATACTTTACAAAGACCATAAGCCCCATAGGCGGATATTCCCTTAACGATATCGCCGATGCGGTAGACAAGCAGCATTCGAAAGCTTTCGATCCTCTGGGACTTACAACGGAGCTTTCCCTTCCTTCAAAGGGAATGCACAAGTCAAGAGCGGCAGGTGAACTTCACAGATACAATCCCGAGACGGTTCATATGCTTCAGAAGGCTACAAGAGACGGAAACTACGACGAATTCAAGCAGTATACGAAGATGGCAGACAGAGAAGAGACCGGATATCTTCGAAGCTACCTTGATTTCAAATTCTCCGATAAGCCCGTAGCGCTTGAGGAAGTGGAAAGCGAATACGAGATCGTAAAGAGATTTAAGACAGGAGCAATGTCATACGGCTCCATCTCAGAAGAAGCTCACGAGACGCTGGCCATTGCGATGAACCACTTAAAAGGTAAGTCAAACTCGGGCGAAGGCGGCGAATCGGAAGAAAGAATCCTTTCCGAGAACGATAAAGACAACAGAAATTCCGCTATTAAGCAGGTTGCTTCAGGTCGTTTCGGTGTTACCGAAAGATATCTTTGCTCGGCAAAAGAGATCCAGATCAAAATGGCGCAGGGTGCAAAACCCGGTGAAGGCGGACATCTTCCCGCAGGAAAGGTTTATCCCTGGATCGCAAAGACGAGACATTCGACTCCCGGCGTAAGTCTTATTTCACCTCCTCCTCACCATGACATTTATTCCATCGAGGACTTGGCGCAGCTTATATATGACCTTAAGAATGCAAACAAATACGCACGTATTTCCGTTAAGCTCGTTTCCGAAGCAGGTGTCGGCACCATCGCTGCCGGTGTTGCAAAAGCCGGTGCGCAGGTAGTGCTCATCTCCGGTTACGACGGAGGAACCGGTGCGGCTCCTTTAAGCTCGATCCACAACGCAGGTCTTCCCTGGGAGCTTGGTCTTGCGGAGACACACCAGACTCTTATAAAGAACGGATTGAGAGAAAGAGTAAGAATAGAAACCGACGGAAAACTTATGACGGGTCGTGATGTAGCCATCGCAGCAATGCTCGGTGCCGAAGAATTCGGATTTGCTACCGCTCCTTTGATCACCCTGGGATGCGTAATGATGAGAGTATGTAATCTTGATACATGTCCCATGGGTATCGCAACGCAGAACCCGGAACTAAGGAAAAGATTCATCGGAAAGCCCGAATATGTGGAAAACTTCATGCTCTTCATCGCAAGAGAACTTCGTGAATATATGGCAAAACTCGGAGTTAAGAGTGTTGATGAACTGGTAGGAAGAACAGACCTCCTTACACCCAAGAAAGGTCTTAAGGGCGGAGCGGGCAGCATCGTATTTGACGAGATCTTATATAACGACGGTGACGGAAATCACATCTTCTCACCCGACAACGTATATGATTTCGAACTTGAGAAGACCGTTGACGAAAGCGTTCTGTTAAAAGACAAGAAAATCGCCGCGGCAATAAAGAGCGGAAAGAACGCAACCGTTGATATCAAGATAAAGAACACGGACAGATCTCTTGGTACGTTACTCGGTGCCGAGGTAGTAAGACATCACAGCGAAGGTTTAAGTGACGATACGATATTCATTAACTGTGAAGGTTCCGCAGGACAGAGCTTCGGTGCTTTTGTTCCGAAGGGTATCACTTTAAATGTAACGGGTGATGCAAACGATTATCTCGGAAAAGGATTGTCCGGCGGAAAAGTTATCGTAAAGGCTCCCAAAGACGCAGCTTACGATGCGGAAGAAAACATTGTGGTGGGAAACGTAGCTTTATACGGAGCTACTTCGGGTGAAGCATACATTTCCGGTATCGCAGGTGAGAGATTCTGCGTAAGAAATTCCGGTGCCACCGCGATAGTTGAAGGTGTGGGCGAGCATGGTTGCGAATACATGACAGGCGGTAAGGTCGTTATCTTAGGACCTACAGGAAAGAACTTTGCGGCCGGTATGAGCGGCGGTGTCGCATATGTATACGATGAAGAAAATCGTCTGTACAGAAACTTAAACAAAGAGCTCGTTTTGATGGAGAAGGTTGAGACCAAAGCAGACAAAGAAGAATTAAAGAAGATGCTTGAAGATCACATCAAGTATACGGGTTCAAAGAAAGCGACCGAGATACTTAAAGATTATGCGAACAATCTTTCCAAGTTTAAAAAGATAATCCCCGAGGATTACAAGAAGCTCATCAGTGTTACGAGCATGCTTGAGGAACAGGGAATGAGTATTGAAGAAGCAAGAATAGAAGCATTTTACAAATGCACCGGAAAGGAGCATTGAGATGGGAAAAGCAACAGGTTTTTTGGAATATGAAAGAAAAGACGGCGAAGTGGTAAAGCCTTCGGTCCGTACACAGAACTTCCTTGAATTTCATAAATCCCTTTCTTACAAAGAGCAGCAGCTCCAGGGTGCAAGATGTATGGCATGCGGTATTCCGTTCTGCCAGGCGGGTGCGATGATAGCAGGTATGGCTTCGGGTTGTCCTTTGCACAACCTTGTTCCCGAAACGAACGATCTTGTTTACAAAGGAAAATGGGAACAGGCTTACAAGAGACTTTCGACGACTCATCCTTTACCCGAATTTACTTCAAGAGTCTGCCCCGCACTTTGTGAAAACGCTTGTACATGCGGACTTAACGAAGCTCCCGTTTCCACAAAGGAAAACGAAAAAGCGATCGTTGAGTTTGCTTACGAGAACGGTTTGGTAAAACCCGATGTTCCTGCGGTGAGAACCGGCAAGAAGATCGCGATCATAGGAAGCGGACCTTCCGGACTTTCCGCAGCCATAATGTTAAACAAGCGCGGTCATGAAGTTACGGTATATGAAAGAAACGACAGAGCCGGCGGACTTTTAAGATACGGAATCCCCAACATGAAGCTTGATAAGAGAGTCATCGACAGACGAATCAAGATCATGGAAGAGTCGGGAATAAAGTTTGTATATAACGTAAATGTGGGAAAAGACATTAAGGGAGAAGAACTATTAAAAGAATATGACAGAGTACTTCTCTGTACCGGAGCTTCCAATCCCCGTGACATAAAGGCTCCCGGAAGAGATGCAAAAGGTATCATGTTCGCAGTAGACTTCTTAAAGGAAGTAACTAAGACACTTATCGATAATGACTATGACAGTGACGCAATCATTTTGAAAAACTCTTTTTCTTTTGGCAGTGTTAAAGGAAAAAACGTTTACGTCATCGGTGGCGGTGATACGGGAAACGACTGTGTCGGAACCTGCATGAGACTGGGTGCCGCGTCGGTTAAGCAGATTGAGATGATGCCAAAGCCTCCCGTAGAAAGAGCACTTAACAACCCCTGGCCCGAATGGCCCAAGATTCTTAAGACCGATTACGGCCAGGAAGAAGTTATAGACAAGTTCGGTGAAGATCCGAGAATCTATACCACCACCGTAAAGGAATTCATTAAAGATAAGAACGGAAAGCTTAAAGCGATAAAGATCGTAAAGCTTAAATCCGAAAAGGACGAAAAGACCGGAAGGATGAACATGGTTCCCATTGAAGGAACCGAAGAAGAAGTAAAAGCAGACATCGTTCTTATCGCGGCAGGATTCCTCGGAAGCGAAGAATACGTAAGAAATAGCTTCAAAGTAGAATGTAACGAAAGAACAAACATAAAGACCTCGGAAGGTTTTTATAAGACGAGTGAAGAAAGAGTTTTCGCCGCAGGTGATGCAAGGCGCGGACAGTCCCTCGTGGTATGGGCCATAGCGGAAGGAAGAAGAGCAGCCGGTGAAATTGACTACTCTTTGATGGGCTATACAAATTTATAAAATTTTGTATTGCATTTTACATATGACATGGTTTATAATTTCCGACAGACAAAGGCGTCTAAAAAGAGTGTGTATGCACTCTTTTTGGAACGCCTAATTTTTTTACACCAAACGGAGGAAATTGTTATGTCTTATGTTGATGAGGTTTATGAACGTGTAGTAAACCAGAACCCCGCACAGCCCGAGTTCCATCAGGCAGTTAAAGAAGTGCTTGAGTCACTCAGAGTTGTTATCGAGGCTAATGAAGAAAAGTATAAAAGAGACGGCCTTCTTGAGAGACTTGTTACTCCCGAGAGACAGCTCCTTTTCAGAGTTCCTTGGGTAGATGACAAGGGACAGGTTCAGGTAAACAACGGTTACCGCGTACAGTTTAACAGTGCGATCGGACCTTACAAGGGAGGTTTAAGACTTCACCCTTCAGTAAACTTGGGAATAATTAAGTTCCTTGGATTTGAGCAGATCTTTAAGAACTCTCTTACCGGTCTTCCCATCGGCGGCGGCAAGGGCGGTTCCGATTTCGATCCCAAGGGCAAATCCGACAGAGAAGTAATGGCATTCTGCCAGAGCTTTATCTCAGAACTTTTCAAATATATCGGCGCTGATACCGACGTTCCCGCAGGTGATATCGGAACAGGCGCACGCGAGATCGGTTTCATGTACGGTCAGTACAAGAGACTTACCGGTCTTTATGAAGGTGTTCTTACAGGTAAGGGACTTTCATACGGCGGATCTTTGGCAAGAACAGAAGCTACCGGTTACGGTCTTCTTTACATGACAGAAGAAATGTTAAAGTGCAACGGCGTTGACATTAAGGGCAAGACAGTTGCAGTTTCAGGTTCGGGTAACGTTGCTATCTATGCTATCCAGAAGGCACAGCAGCTTGGCGCTAAGCCTGTTACCTGTTCAGATTCCACCGGTTGGGTATACGATTCCGAAGGAATCGACGTAGCACTTCTTAAGGAAGTAAAGGAAGTTAACCGTGCAAGACTTACAGAGTATGCAGCAAAGAGACCTTCAGCTCAGTATCATGACAAAAAGGCAGAAGGCACCAACCAGTGGGAAGTAAAGGTTGATATCGCTCTTCCTTGCGCAACTCAGAACGAACTTAATATTGATGATGCAAAGAAGCTTGTAGCAAATGGTGTTATCGCTGTTTGTGAAGGTGCTAACATGCCTACCACTCTTGAAGCTACACAGTATCTCCAGGACAACAAGGTATACTTCGTACCCGGCAAGGCTGCAAACGCAGGCGGTGTTGCTACATCAGCACTTGAGATGAGCCAGAACTCAGAGAGACTTTCCTGGACATTCGAAGAAGTTGATGCAAAGCTTAAGAACATCATGGTAAACATCTTCCACAACCTTGA
>JAGCTJ010000173.1 GCA_017963665.1 Lachnospiraceae bacterium
GAACATCAAGCATGCTAAGAAGCTTGTTGAAAGACTCGACAATCAGGTGTGGGACGTTCTTGAGGACGTTATCGCTGAGCATCCCGTTATGCTTAACCGTGCTCCTACACTTCACAGACTCGGTATCCAGGCTTTCGAGCCCGTACTTGTAGACGGTAAGGCTATTAAGCTTCATCCCCTTGTATGTACCGCTTTCAACGCCGACTTCGACGGTGACCAGATGGCTGTGCACCTTCCTCTTAGCGTAGAGGCTCAGGCAGAATGCAGATTCCTTCTTCTTTCTCCCAACAACCTCTTAAAGCCTTCGGACGGTGGCCCCGTAGCCGTTCCTACACAGGATATGGTTCTCGGTATTTACTATTTGACAATGCACAAATATGTAAATAACACGAGCCCTGAATTTACAGAAAACATTGTTGCCGAGTATGACTCCATCGATGCAGCAAAGAAAGCATTCGAAGACTATCGCAAGAAAGTTGAGAAGGCAGTTGCGGGTAAAGAAGGAGATGCAGCAAAGGCAGCAGTTGACGCCATCAAGGGTGTTAAACTTGACAGAAACTCTATCATCAAGGTTTGTGTCGATCCCGAAAGAGATCGTAGAGTTGTTTGCCGTTTCGTAGATATTCTCGGCAGATACTTTAACTCCATGGATGATGCTCTTCTTGCCCATGAGAACGGTGAGATCACTCTTCACCAGCACATCTTTGTAAAGAGAAGCGCAGAGTGGAAAGACGGAAGCGTTATCGAAGGATTCATCGAGACAACTCTCGGACGTTTGCTCTTCAACGAGATCATACCTCAGGATCTTGGTTACGTTGACAGAACAAAGAAGAAGAACGCTCTCGTTCTTGAAATCGACTTCCATGTAGGAAGAAAACAGTTAAGACAGATTCTTGAGAAAGTCATCAACATCCACGGCGCAAGCGTTACAGCCGAAGTTCTTGACCTTATCAAGTCTACCGGATATCACTATTCAACGATCGCAGCCATGACCGTTTCCATTTCGGATATGACAGTGCCTGCTTCCAAGCCTCAGTTACTTGAAGAAGCTCAGCAGACCGTTGACAAGATATTCAGAAACTACAAGCGTGGTCTTATTACCGACGAAGAAAGAAGCCGTGCGGTTATCGAGACATGGAACGCTACAGATGCAAAACTTACCAAAGACCTTCTCGACGGTCTTGATAAATACAACAACATATTCATGATGGCTGACTCCGGTGCCCGTGGTTCCAACCAGCAGATCAAGCAGCTGGCCGGCATGCGTGGACTTATGGCCGATACAACCGGTAAGACGATCGAACTTCCCATCAAGTCAAACTTCCGTGAAGGTCTTGACGTTTTGGAATATTTCATGTCTGCACACGGTGCTCGTAAAGGTCTTTCCGATACGGCTATCAGAACCGCCGACTCCGGTTACCTTACCCGTCGTATGGTTGACGTTTCACAGGAACTTATCATCCGTGAGATCGACTGTTCGGAAGGCAGAGACGAGATTCCCGGAATGGAAGTATATGCTTTCATGGACGGTAAAGAGACCATCGAAGGCTTAAAGGATCGTATCCAGGGTCGTTATGCGGCTGAGGATATCCTTTCAAAGAGCGGTGAAGTGATCTGCAAGAAGAATCACATGATCAACCCCGCACGTGCCGCTAAGATTATGAGCGAAGGCGTTGACATTAACGGAAACGCAGTAGTTGATGAAGAGGGTAACGTTAATCCCAAGGCACGCATCAAGGTTCGTAACATCCTTTGCTGCCGTTCACACAACGGTATATGTGCTAAATGTTACGGTGCCAACATGGCAACGGGTGAAGCAGTTCAGGTAGGTGAGGCAGTTGGTATCATCGCTGCTCAGTCAATCGGTGAACCCGGTACACAGCTTACCATGAGAACCTTCCACGCCGGCGGTGTTGCCGGTGACGATATCACCCAGGGTCTTCCCCGTGTCGAAGAACTTTTCGAGGCTCGTAAGCCTAAGGGACTTGCCATCATCGCTGAGTTTGGCGGTACCGTAGAGATCAAAGATACAAAGAAGAAGAGAGAAGTTGTTATCAACAACGAAGAGACCGGTGAATCCAAGGCATACCTTATCCCTTACGGTTCACGTATAAAGGTAACGGACGGCGAAGTGCTTGCAGCCGGCGACGTTCTTACCGAAGGTTCCATCAACCCTCACGACCTTCTTAAGGTTAAGGGTATCATGGCAGTTCAAGACTACATGCTTCGTGAAGTACAGCGTGTATACAGACTCCAGGGTGTTGATATCAACGACAAGCATATCGAAGTCATCGTACGTCAGATGCTTAAGAAAGTTCGTATCGAGAACAACGGAGATTCAGAGTTCTTACCCGGAACACTGGTTGACTTCCTTGATTTCGAAGATATGAACGAAGCTCTTGAGAAAGAAGGAAAAGAGCCCGCAACCGGATCACGTATCATCCTTGGTATCACGAAGTCCGCTCTTGCAACCGAATCCTTCCTTTCCGCAGCATCATTCCAGGAGACCACCAAGGTTCTTACCGAAGCTGCAATCAAGGGTAAGATCGATAACCTTATCGGTCTTAAGGAGAACGTTATCTTAGGTAAGCTTATTCCCGCAGGTACGGGTATGAAGCGTTACAGAGACGTTCAGTTAAGCTCAGACGCAAGGTTCAACGAATTACAGGAAGCTATCAGAAATGCCGACAAGGCAGGCGAAGCAGAGGCAAATGAGGACGTTGTGGACGTAGCTGAAGAAGCAGAAGAAACTATCGAGTTCACAGAAGAGATCATGGATGCCGAAGAAGTGGTTGAAACCGAAGAATAAGATATAAAATAAGCGGACAGGCGAAAAGCCTGTCCGTTTTTTTGTTTGAAATAAAAACTAATGAAATACGTGGATCGTATCGTCGTATTCGATGGAACCAGTGGTAACCACCATCCAGGAAGTTATCTCGTAGAAAGGTTCACCTTCGTTTTCGGGATAGAGTATCTTGATGGTTGCGTTAAGCGACTGCAGATCCGATATCGGGTATGCAAAGGACCTTTCAGTTCCGGTCTGCTCAAAATATCCCGCTCTGGAAATTCCCGTATCGTAAAGATCTTTAAGACTATTATCCACTTCGGATATCTGTTCTTCAAGCATTCCCGATGCTTCGTAGTAACTTGTGGTATTGTTGGCAACGTCTTTTGAAAGCCTGTAATCCGTAAGGGCGCTAACCAAAGAAAGAACGGCAAAGGATATGAGCGTCAGTATTACGAAGATAAACAATATGGAGGAGGTTCCTACGTTTAAATTAAAGGATTGTTTCTTTTTACTCATTTTCCTCTCACCTCCTGTATGTTCTTTTTGTAGGTGAGGGTGTAAACGGGTTCTTCTTTATCGGGGGAATAGTAAGCGAAATCAAGATACATGAAATCGCCGTCATCCGACGTTGTAAGCTCAACGCTGTAACCCTCGGGAAGATTTTCCCTTACTTCGTTTTCATGGTCTTTAAAGTCCTCTCCGTACTCGTAGAAGAGCTCTCCGGCATTTTCTGCAAGAAGCACCGCATTGTTTAAGTCTTTCGTATCTCTGCCCACAAGATGGGCTTTAACAAACACTCTTATGCATACCGCCGCCGTAAGGGAGAAGAAGAACATGATGACTATCATTTCCATCAGAAAGAGGGCGGTTCTTGATTTTCTCATAGACCTTCTCTGCCGCCCGAATGCGTATGAACGTAAAGCGAGCTGCTTTCCCCTTTCGTAGTTGTAAATTCGAACTTGTAGAGAGTGTCCGTAACTTTCGTAACACTGTAGTCTTCAAGAGCGATTATCACATTACCGTATTCGGGATCGATGTTCTGACCGTAACGGGTAAAGAGCTCCATAAGATTACCGTTGTGGAAATAAAGGTAAGTGCAGTAAGTAATGTTATCTATCTCTTCGAGCATGAGTATCGCGTTCTCACCGTTAAAGTCACCGACGGTAACGTTGCCGTTCTCATCGGCTCTGTGAATACGGTTAAACAGATATGTGCCCGCAGTTCGCGAATCGTAGTTGTTATCCATATCGTCGACGATATTTTGGTAGACTCCGGCACCCGTGCCCGTAAGCATGAGAACGGAAATTGCGAACACAACAAACAAAGTGATCACAAACAATATGTCGATTGAATGCTTTCTCTGCTTATCCAAGTTAGGGTTCCTTTCTTATCACGGTGACATCGGGGAAGATGTTGGAGCCGATGGCCTGATAGTCTACAAAAAAGAGATCTTTATCGTAAGTAAGTCCGTAATGTTCGGTAAGGTAGGAAAGGCTGGGAGGGTACGTTCCTTCGACGCAGTAGCAGTTGACTATGCTTTTGTTAACAGCATTTTCCAAAGCCGCCTGCTGACGGTCGGTGGTTGATTCGGAGATGCCTGCCACCGCGAACATGAAAACAAAGATCAGCACAAAGAAAATGATGATCGAGATGCTTCCGGGATTTATTCTGTTTTTAAGCGATCTGTCTACTCCGTAGTTAAAACGTGCCATGAAAAACCTTTCTTATCCGATGTTGGACAAAATTCCCATAAGAGGTAATATAACCGACAAAAGAATGAGACCTACGATAACCGAAAGAATGATTACCAAAGTAGGTTCGATGACCGAGATTATCTCGTTCATTTTCTTCTCACTTCTTACGCTGTATTCGTCAGCAATCCTGTTCATAACTTCATCGCCCTGACCGCTTCTGAAACCTACGTCGATGAGGCGGTTGTTAAGGTTTGAAAAGAATCCCGCTTCCTTGATGGCTTCGGGGAAACTTGCCTGTTCTTTTATCGACTCTTTGCACACATCGATCCTAGCCTGGGTCTTTTTGTGCTCAACCAGTTCTTTTACCATATCGAGGCCTTTGTATGTATCAAGACCTGCTCTTAAAACAAGGGACATACCGCTTGCAAAACGCTCAATCGCCACATCCTCGTAAAATCTCTTGGTAAGGAAGAACCATGCAAGGAATTTCATTCCCGACTTCTTGCCTGCACTTGTCTTTGAAAAGAAGATGTAAAGACCAAGGCAGATCACAAGGAAGATTACTATTCCGAGACTGTATGTGTTAAGTCCGTTACCCATCTTAAGCAGTGAAGAAGCAAATCCCGTCATTTCCGAACCAAGCTGTATAAATACCTGGTTAAAGATGGGAAGTACTTTCGTGATGAGCACGAGTATTACGACTACCATCATGAAGATCATTACCACCGGGTATGTGATGGCGCTTCGAATGCTTTCTTTTATGCTCACTTCTCTTTCATAGTACTGGGCAAGTGAATTAAGTATGTCATCGGTGGAACCGGACTGTTCACCAAGCCTTATGGTATTTAAAACGTAAGGAGGAAAGACCCCGGTCTTTTCCATCGCTTCGTACAATGAATCGCCCTGGCTGATGGATTCGTTCAAAGTTAAAAGAAGTGCTCTTGCTCCTTCGTCTTTTGTATCCGAAAGAAGTATTCTTATGCTCTCAAGGGGTGTGATAGCCGCATGAGTGAGCATTGCAAACTGTGAGCAGAATGCAGCGAGTTCTTCACTTGATAATTTTCTTTGCTTTGCCATTTTCTTTCTCCTAGATTAATAAGCGTACTTGACGGAGTAGTTTGTTCCGTCACCGATGAAACTCTTAAGTGATTTATCCGACATGTTTGAGCCGAAGGTGGGATCCACCAGGGACCATTCTTTTCCGTTAAACTGGATGATGCCATTAAGCCAGCCCACGTCTTCGACATAGATGCTTATCCATGCATGATATACCATATCCTCGCCGACATAACCGACTTCAAGCTTTGTGGGTATCTGCTGGGAACGAAGCATCGTACACATGACTGCGGCATAATCAAGGCAGATGCCTGTGCCTGTGGTCAGAGTCGAATCCACGTCGCTTAAATATCCGCTGGGAACGGTCTCGGCTTTATCGTAATCATAAGTGATGTTTGCGGTTATATAATCGTATACGTTGGTGATGACACCGATCTCATCATAGCAGCCCGTTGCAAGTTCTGCGCCTTTTGCCACCGTTTTCTTTGTGGAGTCAAAAGAAACGTACTGGTTCGGATGAAGATAGGGGCCGAACTCGGATATCTGATCGAAGGAGTAAGTTCCTCCGAATACGAGAGAGTATTTGGAATCAATGATGTTTTCGGCTACGTTTACAGTATATTCTCCGGAGCCTGCGCTTAAGGGGAACGGAACGTAGCCGTTGTTTAAATTGTATGTGTATGTGACCTGATCGGGCCCCGTGATCTGAAGTTTAACCTTAACACAGTCGCCCAGATAGTTGACCATTATATAACCGTCGGAATTGTTGGAATAATCGATCTCGACAAATTCGTTTCCGTCAACGAGGGTGCCCGGAGTGTCGCATGTAAGACATACGGGCGTGGGATCGCGAAGAGGTTTGTCGGGATCTACGTTAGAAGTGGTGGGAACGCTTGAATCTTCCGAGATGGAAACCGGCGTTGTTTTTACCGGCGGATCGTCGTCAACAGACATGGGGGGAGCGCTGTTGCATGCCGTAAGCAACATTACGGCACCCAAAAGCACAGAAAGATATGCTTTTTTGCGCAAGGTTCTCTCCATAGTGATAATGATCCTTAAATACTATTTTCCGTCGACCAGAAGCTGAAGTGTTCTTCCGTCCGTAGAATATAAGTATACATTATAAGAATTACCGTCAAATTTAAAGACCGCGGTATTGTCTCTTATCCCTTTGAGGGTGGGATGATAAACCGTATCACCGTTTGTCGCTTCCATATAAGACTGTTCTTCGTCTATGGAAGCATTTGCAACGGTTATATAAAGATATCCGTCTTCAACGTGATGTTCTTTTATATTTAGTTCCCTGTTACCGATCTTCGATACCGAAGCAAAGGTATGAAACAGCAGGATAAGCAAAACCAGTATCGGGATAGATTTTACCGCTATCGAAAAAATTCTGTTTGAAAGAAGTTTCAAAAACCACTGTTTGATCCTGACACCCAAAGGAATTTGTACGGGTTTTGCATCTATGGCTTTCATTATATTATCTAACGTTCTGGATTCACGATTCATTTCTTTACTCATACTCATAATATCACCTAACTACTACGCCAAACTCAAGGCGCAATTTATCAACTGCATTGTTGATGTGTCTTTTGACGGTACTTTTTGAAAGACCCGTCATCTCGGCGATATCGTCTATCTTTTTATTCTTATAATATCTGAGAGTGATAAATTGCCTGTCAGGGGGGGGAAGTTTATCAAGAGCGTCGTTTAAGCGAGAATATTCGTCGTTGTTCGCAACGGTTTCTTCGGGATTGGAAAAACTGTCCGTACCCACGACTTCGCATAACAGTTCCGAGTTAACGTCGGTGTCTTCGCCCTTTCTTTTCTTGTCGAGGTCATAGCACACTCTGAAACTGATCTGGTTGAGCCATGCAACGAAAAGTGAAGGATCATTAAGTTTTTGGATATTTTTGTAAGCCAGAATGTAGATCTCCTGAACTGCGTCCTCTGCCAAAAACTCATCCCTAAGATAGCGACCGGTGTACGCAAAGACTTTGTCGCACGTCATGGAATAAAGCTCCGCAAACGCACTTTGGTCACCGTTCAGAACCTTTACTACAAGTCCGGCTATGTATTCATGCCGGTTATCCATATTAAATTCCCCTTTTGTGTGAGTGACATCAATAACACTCAAATGAGATTATATACTAATCAAATTTTAATTACAACCCCGAAACCCGCATATTTACGGGGTTTTTCATAACAATATTTTGATAATGAATAATATTATTTTTCAAAAAATGAACCGTTTTTTTATTTCGGGGTGTCTTATATGGTTGTAGGAGATAACAATGGACACGATGATGAACATGGTAAACCCCGCTGTTTTGTGGATCAATTCCAAGATTGTGGGTCTTTTGTCAAGTGAATATACTCTCATCGTTTTGAAAGACGAAGACGTTCCCCTCGCCCCGAGTGTTAAGAGTTATAACGCTTTGTGGGTGATCGCTTTGTGCGCAGTTTGTTTTGCCGCTCGTCTTTTCGTTTCCCATGTGGCAAAAAGAAACCGCCTCGTCAGACGTTTATCCGCTTTAAGAAAGCAAAACAACGTATCCGACGATTCATATTCGTTGGAGATCTCAAAACTGGAAGAAGAGATATTTGAGCTCGAAAACGAGATAGCTTCCACCATCGGTGTAGAGGCCTGAATTATCTGACAATTAATTGAAAAACAAGACACTTTTTGGTATAATCAAAAGCATCCGACAGGGTGCTTTTTTATTATCTTTTATAGAGGTATTTTATGAATACTGTTGATGTTATCATCATTGGTGCGGGTGTAGTGGGAAGCGCGACTGCAAGAGAACTTTCGCGCTACGATCTTGATATTCTGGTGCTTGAGAGATCAAGCGACGTCTGTGAAGGAACCTCCAAAGCAAACAGCGGCATAGTTCATGCGGGATACGATGCAAAGCCGGGAACGAAGAAGGCTTATTTCAACGTTCGCGGAAGCTTACTTATGGAAGATCTGTCCAAAGAACTGGATTTCGCATACAAAAGAAACGGTTCCCTCGTACTTTGCTTTTCCGAGGATGAAATCCAAAAACTTGAAGAATTGAAAGCCAGAGGCGAAACAAACGGCGTTAAGGACATCAGGATACTTAACAAAGAGGAGCTTTTAAGGAAAGAACCCAATCTTTCAAAAGGCGTTGTTGCCGCTTTATACGCACCCACAGGTGCCATCGTGGATCCTTTCGGCTTAACGATAGCCTTGGCCGAGAACGCATTCGTAAACGGCGTAAAGTTTAAGTTTGACGAAGAAGTGATAAGCGTAGCCAAGGACGGCGATGAATTTATCGTTAAGACGGCAAAGGGCGAATACAAAGCAAAAGCGGTGGTCAACGCCGCAGGCGTTTATTCCGATGCCATACACAACATGGTATGTGCCGACAAGATAACCATAACGGCAAGAAAAGGCGAGTATTGCCTCTACGATAAAAAGGTGGGGGGAACGGTTTCTTCCACCGTATTCAGACTTCCGGGAGCTCTCGGAAAAGGCGTTTTGGTAACCCCTACGGTACACGGAAATCTTCTTATAGGCCCCACGGCAACAGATACGCCCGACAAAGAAGAAGTATGTACGACTGCGGAAGGTCTTTCAAGCGTAATAAGCGGAGGAGCCATATCTCTTGAGTCCGTTCCTTCAAAATCCGTCATCACATCCTTCGCGGGCTTAAGAGCCCATTCGGATCAGGGCGACTTCGTGATAGGAGAGAGCAGCGTATCCGGTTTCTTTGATGCCGCGGGAATAGAATCCCCGGGTCTTTCGGCGGCACCCGCCATAGGTGCTCATCTGGCCGAAGAAGTTTCTAAGAAACTTGCAGCAAGGGAAAAAGAAAACTTCATCGCAAAGCGTAAAGGTATCCCTTCGATGGCCCTGGCAAGCGACGAAGAAAAGAAACGCCTTATTGAAGAAGATCCCCTTTACGCCAACGTTGTCTGCAGATGCGAACTCGTTACCGAAGGTGAGATAGTAAATTCCATAAGAAGACCTCTTGGGGCAACGACTCTCGACGGCGTTAAGCGAAGAACGAGAGCGGGCATGGGCAGATGCCAGAGCGGTTTCTGTTCACCCACCACCATCGAGATTATAGCAAGAGAACTGGGCATAAGTGCATGTGAGGTCACAAAGCATGGCAAAGGCTCGGAATTCATAGAAGATCACAAGTAGGAGGGGACGCTGTGAAAAAGAAAATAGCTATTATCGGCGGCGGACCCGCAGGACTTGCGGCAGCCGTAGCGGCAAAAGAAAACGGAGTCGATGACATAGTCATCATTGAGCGTGCACCCTCGGCGGGCGGCATTCTCATGCAGTGTATTCACAACGGTTTCGGACTTCACACTTTTAAAGAAGAACTTACGGGGCCCGAATATGCGGACAGATACATTAAGAAGGCAAAAGAAAAGGATGTGGAGATTTTTCTTTCTACCTTTGCAATTGATGTATCGAAAGATAAAGTCATCACCTGTATGTCAAAGGACAAAGGCATATTCACGATAGAGGCGGACAGCATCATTCTGGCGATGGGCTGCAGAGAAAGACCGAGAGGTGCTCTCAATACACCGGGTTACAGACCGGCGGGCATCTATTCCGCAGGCACCGCGCAGAAGTTCGTTAACATTGAAGGCAAACTTCCGGGCAAGGAAGTGGTTATTCTCGGTTCCGGCGACATCGGACTCATAATGGCAAGAAGAATGACCCTTGAGGGCGCCAAAGTGAAGGCGGTTGCGGAGATCATGCCTTACTCCGGCGGCTTAAAGAGAAACATTGTGCAGTGTCTTGACGATTTCGACATTCCACTTAAGTTAAGCACCACGGTTGTTGACATAGACGGAAAAGACAGAGTTAAGTCGGTCACCCTGGCAAAAGTGGATGAGAAGCTGAATCCCATCCCCGGCACCGAAGAGGTGATACCTTGCGATACCCTTCTTCTTTCCTGCGGACTGTTACCCGAAAACGAGTTAAGTCAGGCCATAGGCGTTGATTTAAGCCCCGTTACCGGAGGCCCCAAGGTCAACGAAAGTCTTGAGACAAACATACCCGGAGTGTTCGCGGCAGGAAACGTGCTCCACGTTCACGACCTTGTGGATTATGTATCGGAAGAGGCGGCCAATGCGGGAAAGCATGCAGCAGAGTATGTTAAGCGCTTATCCGAAAAGACTTCGGACGCTTCCGAAAAAGAATACGTTGTGGAAACGGGAACGGGAGTAAGATATACGGTTCCCATGACGGTAAGACCTTCCGAATGCGATACCCTCACAACGGTTCGCTTCAGAGTGGGAAACGTTTACAAGAATCCCGAGATTTGTGTATATATGGGCGACAGATGCGTTTTAAGACGCAAAAAACAGATATGTGCTCCCGGTGAGATGGAGCAGGTGATACTTAAAAAAGCCGATCTCGATACGCTTAAAGACGGCGAGACGATAAAAGTATTGCTGGAGAATGTCTAAGCCCAAAGGAGATTATATGGAAAACAGATCGATGACCTGCATCAACTGCCCCATGGGGTGTCAGGTGAATGTGGCATATGAAATAAAAGACGGAAAGCCCGATCCCGATTCTTTCGTCATTACGGGCAATACCTGTCCAAGAGGAAAAGATTACGCCATAAGCGAGATGACCGCGCCTACGAGAACGGTCACGGGAACCGTAAGCGTAAAGGACTCCGACAAAGCGGTACTTCCCGTAAAAACTGTGCCTCCGGTTCCAAAGGACAAGGTCCTTACGGTGGCAAAGGAACTTGAGAAGATAACCGTAACCGCGCCCATATCGATAGGTGATGTGATACTTAGCGATGTGTGCGGTACGGGAAGCAACATAGTGGCAACGGGCAACTTATAGGAGGGGTAAATGAAAGACTATTTAATGGCGCTTGATCAGGGGACTACAAGCTCAAGATGTATCATTTTCGATAAGACCGGAAACATTGTGAACATGGCACAAAAGGAATTCACTCAGATCTATCCGGAACCGGGCTGGGTTGAGCACAATGCCATGGAGATCTGGTCTTCACAGCTTTCGGTGTGCCTGGAGGCTTTATCCGTAGCGCATCTTTATGCGGAAGATATCGCTGCCATAGGCATCACCAACCAAAGAGAAACAACGATCGTTTGGGACAGAAACACGGGACGTCCCGTTTACAACGCGATCGTATGGCAGTGCAAGCGTACCGCAGATTATGTGGAAGAACTTAAAGCAAAGGGCTATAGCGAAACGATCCGCAAAAAGACCGGCCTTATTCCCGATGCGTATTTCAGTGCCACAAAGATAAAGTGGATACTCGATAATGTGGAAGGCGCAAGGGAAGCTGCCGAAAGAGGAGACCTTCTTTTCGGAACGGTGGACACGTGGCTTTTGTGGAACTTAACAAAAGGTGCCGAACACGTAACCGATTATACCAATGCGTCGAGAACCCTTCTTTTTAACATAAACACTCTTGAATGGGACGACGAGCTTTGCGAGCTTTTCACCATTCCAAAGAGCATGCTGCCGAAAGTTAAGTCGTCATCAACCGTCTACGGCTTTACCGACAGACACGTCTTTGACGGTGAGATTCCCATCGCCGGCATCGCCGGCGACCAACAGGCCGCACTTTTCGGACAGTGCTGTTTCGAAGCCGGAGATGCAAAGAACACTTACGGTACCGGTTGCTTTTTATTGATGCATACGGGTGATAAAGCGATCTATTCAGACAACGGACTTCTTACAACCATCGCCGCAAGTCCCGACGACAAACCCGCATACGCTCTCGAAGGAAGCGTATTCGTGGCGGGAGCCGGAGTTCAGTGGCTCCGTGACGGTCTTCGAATGGTGGAGACCGCTCGCCAGACCGAAGAATTTGCAACCGTCGTTCCCGACACCGCAGGTGTATACGTTGTTCCCGCCTTCGTGGGACTGGGTGCTCCTTACTGGGATCAGTACGCTAGAGGAACGGTGGTGGGCGTTACAAGAGGCTGCAAAAAGGAACACTTCATCCGTGCGACCCTTGAATCCATCGCATACCAGACATACGACGTGCTTAAGGAGATGGAAAAAGATTCAAAGATCGAGCTTAAATCCCTCCGTGTGGACGGCGGTGCCAGCGCAAACAACTTTCTTATGAAGTTCCAGGCCAACATCTTAGGTCTTAACGTACTGCGTCCCAAGTGCATCGAAACCACGGCTCTTGGCGCCGCATATCTTGCAGGCCTTGCCGTAGGCTATTAC
>JAGCTJ010000174.1 GCA_017963665.1 Lachnospiraceae bacterium
GCCAGAGGCTGGCCGATATCGGTATGGATACCGTCCGACATTCTCTTCTCTCTGTATATCGTTGTAAATCCGAGATTTTCAAGATATTCAAAACCCAGTTCCGGAGTGATCATCGTTATCGTCTTTACGGCAACAACGTTAAGTGACCAGTAAACACCGTATCTGATGTTGCAAAGGCCGTAATATGTGTCTTTACCGTACCAGTTGGATACAGGGGTTCCGTTGTAGTAGTTAAACTCGGCATCATTGATGGTAGTCGCCAGGGTGAAGCCTGCGGCGTCGATCGCGGGGCCGAAAGCGGCAAGCACCTTAAAGCAGGAACCGGGCTGTCGTTTTGCCTGTGTTGCACGGTTGAATGAACGGCTTCTGTTCTTTTCTCCTCGTCCGCCTATCATTGCCTTAACCTGTCCGGTATGCTGATCTATGACGGTAAATGAGATCTGGGGCTGCACCGTAAGCCAAAGATCTTCGTCCTCCTCGGCATATACTTCGTCTCCGGGCTCCATTACCGCCTGCTTATATGTCTCTATATCCGCATAAGCATCTTCTTTGTTCTTGTAAAGAAGATTGTAATTCTTGTTTACATTCTCTCTAAAGTATGCGCGGAGCATCTCTTTTGAATGATTCTCAAGACTTCCGTCCGCCTTCTGTATCGTAAGTTTGTAATCCAACGACCATTTCTGTGTCGGATAGTTTTCTTCGTTACCGAACTCTTCGTCACAGATCTTTTGTATCTTCGGATCGAGAGTTGAATGGATCTTGATACCGCCGCTGTACATCATATTGTATACTTCGTTTTCGGGATAACCTGCAGCGATAAGATCGTCTTCGACCTGTTCCGTCAAAGCATCCACGAAATACGAGGTTATGGCTGATTCACCCTGAACTTCGTTCACGGTCTTGATACGTGAGTAAACATCGTCAGCCATAGCCTCTTTATATTCCGCTTCGGTGATATAACCCTGTTCGAACATTTTCTTCAATACTTTTTCTCTTTTACTCTGATTGGCATCAGGGAAAATGATCGGATTGAATTGGTAAGGATTCTGAGTGATACCTGCTATAACTGCCGCTTCGGAAATGTTGAGATCCCATACATTCTTCCCGAAATATCTTAAGCTTGCCGACTGAACACCGAGTGTGTTCTGTCCTAAGTTGATCGCATTAAGATAGTTGGTAAGAATGGCATCCTTATCCATTCGTTTTTCAAGCGAGATCGCCAGATACTGCTCCTGTATCTTACGCTTTATCTTTTCAATGTTATTTTCTTCTTCCGTCCAGTTGACGAACACGACATTCTTTAAAAGCTGCTGCGTTATCGTACTTGCACCCTGACCCAGATGCCTGTCCTTTATAGCTCTGTAAGCCGCACGTACGATACCCTGGATATCTATTCCGTTATGCACGTAGAAACGTTCATCTTCTATCGCCACAAACGCATGCTTTACATGATCGGGTATCTGATCGGAACCTACCGGAATTCGGTTTGCGTTCTTAGATACAAGTTTTGCTATCTGATTGCCGTCGGCATCGTAAACAAAAGAAGATCTGCCCAGTGGTGTAACATTTATCTTGGAACTGTCGGGTGCGGTCGCTATGATACTCTTAAATACACCGATACCGAGTGCCGCAACGATTATGCCTCCGCCTATAAGGCATACGAAGAAAGCCTCCACAAGAAGGAGCAATATCTTCCTTGACCACTTGGGTCCTCTTGCATTCAGTTGTTCCTGGCGCTTCTTAATGCCTTCCTTTGAATAATTCACTTTTATAACCTCTGACATCACGTCCGTTTTGGATTAACATCTTACATGTCTCGAATGTGATGTGATCATACTAAATCACAATTCATAATATTATAACAAAAATCAGTATATAAATGAAGAAAAAGATTTAAAGTTATATTAAGAATTCACAGAAAAAAGGGACCCGCTTTCGCGAGTCCCTTAAAAAGTTTCTTTTTACTGAAGTTTGAACTGTCCGACGATAGATCTGAGATCCGATACTGCGTTCTTACATTCGCTAACCATATCAATACTGCCTGATGTCTCGTTAACCATCTCGGAGGTCTTCTCAGCGATATCCGTAACACCCGTAGATGCTTCGTTAACCGTTGTGTCGATTCCGCTGATAGCCGTAACGATACTTTCGATATCGTTATTGAGATCTTCAAGACTGGACTTGATACGATTCATGCTGTCGCCGAATGTATTTGCATCGTCTCTGTACTGCTCGCTGACCTTACCGAATTCCTTGTAATCGGAGATAACGTTCGTCTCAAGGAAGTTGGTGGTCTGAGTTAAGCACTCTGACATCTGACCTACTGCTCCGTTAACTTCATCAACAATAGCGCTGATGTTCTTAACAGCTTCGGAAGTCTGGGTTGCAAGGTTGCTGATTTCAGTAGCAACAACCGCAAATCCTCTACCTGCCTCACCTGCTCTTGCAGCTTCAATGGAAGCGTTAAGTGCAAGCAAGCTTGTCTGTGAAGAAATAGCCATGATCGTTCCGGTAAGTTCGTTGATCTTATCAACTGCCGAAGAAGCAACGATAGCCTCTTCGGATTTAACCTTAACGGATTCGTAAATTTCAATTGTCTTCTTACCTGCTGCCTCAGTGGTGGAAGCAAGATCTTTTGCACGTGAAACGATCTCAACCGAAAGGTTTGCGCCGTCATCGGCAAGCTTGCCGATACCACGAGCGCTTTCCTGAACGTTTTCTACGTTGGAAGTGATGGTTGAAGTTGTAGCTGCGGTCTCCTGCATACCTGCCGCAAGCTCTTCGGTGGTAGCCGAGTTGTCTTCGCAGATGTGACCAACCTTATCGATGGTCGTCTGAAGATTTTCAACGTTTGTATCAATACTCTCGCTCGCATCGGAAACCGAAAGCATTGCAGCCCTCAAGCTGTCGCGAGTCTTGGTAAGTGCTTTCGCGATAACACCGATTTCATCTGAACGAAGTTCAAGCTTCTTGGATTCTTTGTCTTCGGTAAAGTCAAGGTTTGCATTCTTGTCGATAACGGGAACAAGATCGCTGAGTGCTTTAAGCATGATGGTTGTGAATGCAACAACAACTACTACTGCCAAGATGATAGCGATAACACCGAATAAGACAAGTGACTTCTTCATGGCGTCAACGCTTGCCATCATCTTATCTCTGTCTGCGGTAACTATTACAATATTACCTGCGTTTGTGAATGCATAACCTGCAACTTTATAAGATCCCTTGTATTCATATGAGCAAGCACCGTTCTCAACGGTCTTTCCTGCTGCAAGATCTGCAACTATACCCTTAACTGCTGCGTTCTCAACAGGCTGTCCGATCTTCTCGGGAGTCTTATGATAAAGCATCGTGCCGTCTGGAGATACCATGTATGCGTAAGATCCTTCTACACCTGAGATCTCGATCTTGCCGACAAGAGTATCGTAGTCGATCTTGATAAGTTTATCGTAATCTGCTGTAACCAAAACGATGTTGCCGTCTTCGGTAAATGAATAGCCGGCCATCTTTAAAGCGCCCTTGTATTCGTAAATGCAATATCCGTCTGTAACGGTCTTTCCTGCCTGAAGGTCTGCTACGATACCTTTAACTGCTGCGTTTTCAACGGGCTGACCGATCTTCTCGGGATTGGTATGCCAAAGCATCGTTCCGTCGGGTGATACCATGTATGCATACGATCCTTCAACTCCGTCGATGGTGATGTTTCCAAGAAGTGTGTCATAATCGATCTTCATGAACTCATCATAATCGGCTGTAACGATCATGATGTTGCCGTCTTTTGTAAATGCATAACCTGCAAGTTTAAGAGCATCTTTGTACTCGTAGAAGATAGAACCGTTTTCAACGGTCTTTCCTGCCTGAAGATCTGCAACGATGCCTTTAACGGCTGCATTTTCTACAGAGTTACCGATCTTTTCGGTTGTGGGATGCCAAAGCATGGTTCCGTCCGGTGATACCATGTATGCGTACGATCCCGCAACGTCCTTGATAGTAACGCTCTTAAGGATGGAATCGAGTCTTGCAACGGTAAGTTCTCCGCTCTCTGATGCAAGATCCACTGCCTTAGCAGCTTCTTCCGCAAGGTTAAGTGCGTAGTTAAGATATACCTGCTCACCGAACTGTCTTGAGAAGTTGATCGAGATTGCTGCTTCCTCAGCAAGGTTCATGGTGTATCCGCCGTATGCGTTTTCACCGAACTCAGTTGCGAAATCAACACCGATCGCTGCTTCTTCAGCAAGGTTCTGAGCGTAGTTAAGATACGTCTCTTCCATTGACTTTGTAGCTTTGCTGGTTGCTCCGACTACCAATACAACTACGGTTACTAATACGATTGCACTGATAAGTAACGTGATCTTGGTACTGAGCTTTGAAAAAATAGACAATCCTTTGTCTTTTCCCTGGTTGGCTTTTTCCTTAGCCTTAGGTTTCTTGTCTGCCATAATTAGCGACCCTCCGTATATGTGGTTATACCCACTTGATTTTTGCCGACATACGCCCTATCCAAATACCCCTGTCGGCTTAACCCTGTACCACACATATCATCGGGAATACAGAAAACATGACTATCCGTTTATGAGTCTCCGTATATGCACTTAATTCACGAATACCCAAAGTAAACACCGATGACTGTATTATAACACCGATATTTTACAATGTATATATTGTACAATTATTAACAAAAATCTGTTTAATTGAAATTTCTTTCGTAAATTTTCGTTATTCTGTTAGACAACTGTTCCTGCATTAAACTTTGATATCTTTTTGTTGACAGTTAAATATCTAAATGCTAATATATTTCTCGCAGTGCTGATGTGGCTCAGTCGGTAGAGCGTCGCCTTGGTAAGGCGGAGGTCACGGGTCCGATTCCCGTCATCAGCTTAAACAAAGAGACCGTAAACGGAAGTTTACGGTCTTTTTGTTTAATTTGAAGATGGGAGCTATGGACACTGACCTCGTCACGGGGACGATTTCCGCGATGGCAATGAGCCGTGCAAATCCGCAAATATGAAAACGTGGCGGAAGCTTGTTTCCGGCCACGTTTTTAAATTTGCGGATTTATAGGGCGAAGCCCGCGACGAATAGATTGCGCAGCAATCTATGAGTCCGCATGGCTCATTGCTTCATGGCTCCTCGTTTTCCTGCCCCAAAGTGCAATCGCCTCAAATAAGCAGTAAATAATATAAGCTCTCTCCTGCTTGTTTTCCCATACAGCGAAATCCGGCAGTAATCGGAGTGTTTTCTTTCTGCCTATATTCCGCAAAATGAAATTTAAGCAGGACAATACTCTTTAATCTTCTTTCTATAGATTATTGCAAATACTACTCCCACTATAATTCCTATAATATGCACTATCATGGACCATATACCTGTTACTCCCTTTACGCTCGGGCTTAGAGCGATTATCAATGTAACTGTTGCCATCAGTGACATCATGTAAAAAGAACCCTGTTTGAACAATTTCCCAAATCCGTACTTTTTACCCAAAACAAAGATTATATACATACCGACCGGCATATAGGAAAAAGCAAGTCCGGACGCACCGGCAGCCATTGTTGTTTCTCCTTTGGGGGTAATGATCATTGCCGAAACTATAGCAAAAGTAACATTTGCAAGCCACGCCGTCACGGATAAACCCAATAGTCTTTTACTCTTTATTACTTTTTCGATCAAAACTCCAAATGAGAGCACAAGAAATAAATTGTAAATCAAATGCCCTACCGTCAGCTGCATTGGAGAATACGGAAAATCAGGCGGAAGCAATTCCGGGGTATAACCATGCAAAAACACATAGGTAAGCAACTGCCAGGGATATTTGATCGGATATGAAAAGACAAATGTCATATACATATTCGGATTCAATTGCGAAATGATTGTTATTGCTATACACAAAGAAGCAATCATAAGCGAAACTATACATAATCCTTTTCCAAAATAAATGTCCCTGATTTTCATATTATCCTATTACTTCCCCAAGAATTCCTTTATATCCTTGGCGATCCTTTCAGATTCAAAATTGTGAACATAGTGTCCGCACTCAAGTTGTACATATACGCCGTTTTGAGAAGCGTTGACAAAATCCTTGTGTGAGTTCACCCACAGTTCTCTGTCTTTGTTTACGCCCGATACATATTGCATTGTCGGGACGTTCGGAATGGGGGAGGCGGCTATTTCATCAAATACTTCAACTATTCCCTCGCATTCTCTTGCTGCCGTAGAATTACCGAGATTTTTACATCCGACGGCAATATATGATTTTATCTCTTCTTTTGATAATCCTTCAAATTCACTGATACTCATTAAGAATCGGTTCGCTCCGAAGAAAGCTGCGATCTTATCAAGTCTATTCTGTTTTTGGCAGCTCTCCACATCCTCCTCAGAATCGAAGCAGCCACCCATACACATATCAAGGCCGATGATCGCTTCAACTTCTTCGGGATACTGTTGAGCCCAAAGTTCGGCTTCGAACCCGCCAAGGGAATGAGCACACAACACATAGGGTCCTTCTATTCCGGCATTTTGCAATGCTTCTCTGTCCTGACGTACCAAAGTATCAAAATCACGCGAGCCGTCAAATCCATCACTGAAGCCGTATCCGAACTTTTCGATCACGACACATTTGTATTCATCACTGAGTTTGGAATACAAAGGCCTGTATTCATAGATGGGACACGGTACCTTCCACCCTGACATGAAGACCAGTGTGTGATCTCCTTTGCCCTCAACATAGATATTCATATTGCTGCCGTCAACTTCCACGTCGGTACCGGGATGACTCTTAAGCAATTCCTTTTCGCCTGCCATTGCAATATGGTTCCATATCTTTATGCCAAAAAGAAATGCCGCTATCAGTATCACGAGACTCAGTAAAATGATCCCCATGATCTTAAAAAACTTTTTCATATTCTCTCCAAAACCAATTAATACAGATCTCTTACGCACACGTCATCTATAAGCACTCCGCCTTCTTTCGATCCGTCAAATGTGATCGTTATGGCGTTGACTTTTGAATAATCAAAGGATGGATCCCCCGAGAACATGTCTTTTGTAAGTATGACTCTCTGACGCTCGTGTTTGAACGTGCAGCCTCCGAATATAGCTTCAAGTTTTGTCATAATGACGCCGAGCGAAGAATATACGGTTGTGGGGTTTTCAACGATTACCTTATTTGCGTTTTCGTCGAAAAGTTCCACCTTATACCAAAATGCATCAACGTTTTCTTCGTCTTCACTGCTGTCTGCCATTGCGAAGGAAATGTTTTTTTCGTTAAAGTCGGTTGTTGGAATCGTGAACTTAACTATAGGTGAGGAGTCTTCTTTCCAGTTAGCGTCAAGCAGATACTCCTGATCCGTCGAACTGCCGCCGTAATTGTAGACGCGCTCCTTAAAGCAGTCCACGCCGTAACATGTTACCTTGCAGCCATCCATATCGCCTTTTACGACGTCGGTATCTTTGTCAAAAGAAAACAGTGTCTCACATTCGGAATCTATATAATCAGTTATGTAAACCGTCTTCGGGAGGTGCTTTTTATACTTATCGTTGTTATAAAAAATGTCCGAATATGTATCATTGCCCAAAAGAGTCTTATCAAGAAATGCTCTTATATAGACTTTCGCAATCTCCTGCTGCTCTTCTGCCTCTATAAAGTGAGCCGTATTCAAAAACCACTTAACACAATCCGTCCAGTCATAGCGTCCCCACTGAGTGTTGAACTGTCCGTGGTTTGCGCCCATGAGATAAACGTATGATTTAAAGCAATCTTTGTGGCCGGTGAAAGTTACATTGTTGTATTGTTTCTCTCCCATCATCGAGCTCACATCCTGATCGTTCGCGCCGTGAAGAAGAAGATAGTTAACATCTTCTATCTTTACCGCATGATCGGCCGGCATATACTGATCGCATACCGGTGCTATGGCGATGACACCGGAGATGTTGAAATGATAGTTGAATCTGTTGTTTCCGTTATCGGGACATGCGTCAAGATCGTTGAAAAGGTATGCGGTGGATACGCATTCTCCGCCCCTTGAATGGCCTGCGATAACTATCTTGTCCGGATCTATAAGTTCATAAGCCAGGCTGTTTTCTTTCTCCCGCTCTTTAAGAAGCGCTTTGATATTTTCAAGTACCATAAGTGCTCTTGCATCATTTTCATTGCCGAGTCCGTTAACAATGTTCTCGTCTATGGAAACCACAACGTATCCGTTGGAAGCAAGATACTCTGCGAGATAATCGTATCCGAGATATGAAGGAACATCGTAATCATGATTGCCGTGAACGATGAACAGTGCGGGACAGTTCTTCTTTCCCGAAGGGTACCAGATGCGTCCCGCAATGGGTGCTTCGGAAAGTTCGCTTCTGAAAAATCTGTCCATGATAAATTTGGTAATGCCTTCTCGTTCGGCGTAAGACGACATATCAACGGTTTCGGTCACTATATCTTCGTCTTCGTCGGGACCGTAATCGAATGTCATGACGGCATATTTGCCTTCGCCTTTGTATTCTTCAAATCCCGGGATCTCTTTTGCGGATTCAAAATCTTTTTCGCCCTGAGCCACATATTTTTCAACGGTGTCCGGTCCGAAATCGTCGTTGGTCATAAGTATCACAAATGCTACTATACCGACAAAAGAAATGAGCGCGCAAAGATACCCAAAAACCTGTTTAAACCTAAGGGTCTTGTAAAATCCCCAGATCACTCTGGCCAAAAGATCGAATACAAGCGTTGCAGCAAAAGATATGAGCAACGGAAGCGGGACTGAATTTGCCTGACCGGCAAATACCATGCACATTCCGATCATGATCCAGGCGGCAAGGAAATATATCCTGGATCTTTTTACTTTGGCAATAAGAAGTCTGATCACAAGGATCGCAAGCTCCGTTCCCGCAACGACAATAACCGCGGTGCCAAGCATAACGACAGGTTTAAAGATTATCTTATTTAATGCGTTTGTAAAAAAATTATATGTAAAAACGGTGGTGAGAAGTGCCAGCGTTACTATGGCAAGTGGTCTTCCGGCCGTGAGGAGCTCCGAAGGTCCTTTTAATACCTTCTTAAACCACTCTCCCGTCTTCTTAAAAAATGTACATATCTTTGAGAACAATTTCTTCATTATCATTCACAACTCATCCCGGTAATCAAACCGGGATGTATCCTCTTAAAAAATGTTTATCAGTCAAATTGAATTTTGATGGAACCGCTTGTTGTGGTTACGTCCATTGACTTGGAACCGTTTCTTGAATCGGTAAGGTTGTTGCTGCCCGAAGAAGTCTTTGAAATAATGCTGTAATCGTCTTCCGAGCCTATGAGGGTTCCGCTTACAGAACCGCTTGTGGCTGACAAGGAAATGTCTTTACCGACTTCAAGTGCGTCAAAATGAATGCCACCCGATGAATTCTTTGCTTCGAGAGAGCCTTCTGCTTTGACATCGTTAAGACGAATGCTTCCCGAATTGCTCTTAAGTGTAAGATCGTTACACTTAACTTTCTCAAGTTTTACACTGCCGCTGGTGGCTTTTGCGCTAAAATTGTCTTCCGCTTTCACATCGTCAAAACGTACGCTTCCGGAACTGCTTTCAACCTCGATCTTGCCCGAAGCCTTAACATTTTCCATTCTTACACCGCCGGATGTGTTGGTAGCGGTTATATCAGCTCCGGTCACACCCGAAAAATTGATGGAACCTGATGAATTCTTTGTGTAGATATCGTCTTTAACGTCACATTTTGTGATCCTGATCGAGCCTGAAGTGTTAACCGCTTCTGCGCTTGTAAGCGAAAGATCTTCCATTCTTATGGAACCGCTTGAGCTCTTGATCTTAAGCTTTCCGTCATAATCTTTGGGAACCGTTACAAGCATTGTGGTATCATTGATTCCGATTGTAATAAGTGAAAAGTTCTTGATTTTCTTGTACTTGATGCTGAGCTTTGAGCCCGATTCGTCGATCTCATATTCGAATCTTCCGGGCACTTCAACATATTCTACTTTTACCGTTGAAACGTTTCCTTTAACCACCTTTACAGGATCGGATGTAATATCGATATCTATATCATCGATCTTTCCGCTGCACTCAAAAGTCTTTTCCACGAATTGTGTACCTCCCTTTCCCGACCATAATTGAATTGATTTGTTTTTAAAAAATATAAATGTCATTAACATTAAGAACAATCCCGCAAGACAGCATATAATTGCGATAAGTGTTACTTTTTTCATTGTCATGTCCTCCTACGGGTCTTAAACCCGGATTCTTTATTTTATGCTACGTTTTTCTTTATCTTTTTAAATATGGCCGGTATCATTGTCGCAATTGCTTTTGCAAGTGTCACGCAGGGCTTAAACAGCAATACCGTGATTCCGCCAAAGAACAGTGCCGCTCCGAATGCGCTAAGTCCCATCGGGAACGGTACGATCCCAAAGAACATTGCTATAAACGATGCGAAACATGCTACAGCAGTTATCGCAAAGGCGAACAATATCATAAATATCGTGAACACCATCGACCACAGCACTATGTAGATCACAAGAAGCAGTGAAAACAGCACACAGGCGATGGGTAACCAGATCGGAAAACCTATTATCGCAAGAATGATCCACAAAACACCGTTGCCTTTCTTCTTTGCTTCCTCGTGACTCTTTATCACCTTCTCGGCAACCAGTGCGGTAACAGGCTTTTCAAGTCTCGCGTTTTCAATGATGTCTTCAATATCTTCCATTGAGGAGACAGCGGCTTCTTCTTCCATTCCCGAATCGATACGGTCGCTTAACATCTCATCATAGAATTCGATACGCTCATCCACATTTGTAATTCCGGCAGCTTCCATGCGGCCTTTTAATTGAGATATATATTGTTCCTTATTCACGATTCTCACCTCTCTCTTCTATGATGTAGCGATAAACTTTATCGATCTCTTCCCATTCCGAAAGCAGTTCCGTAACTCGGTTCCTGCCGTTATCGGTAATGGAGTAATACTTTCTTAATCGGCCGTTATATTCCATCGTCCTTACCGTTAACATATTTGACGACTCAAGCCTCTTAAGTATCGGGTACAATGTTGATTCCGTTATATCTATAAATGTATTTATATCTGTTACCAGCTTGTATCCGTAAGATTCACCGCGCTCCAGCACGGCCAAAACACATGCATCCAAAATGCCTCGCCTTAATTGAGCTTCCATATTGAATACCTCCCTTCGCGTAATACTATACGTCACATAGTATTATGTGTCAAGGGGTATTTTGAAAAAATTTTTTTACAACATTAACGGTGAAAAATCCTATCAAAATCAGGAAATATGTAAGAAACTTTATGTATAAACCGAAAGGAGGTTACAAAATGAAAGCATTATTTATCGGCGGCACCGGCACTATCAGTATGGCCATAACAAAGCTTCTGGCAAAAGATCAAAACTGGGAACTATATCTTTTAAACAGAGGCTCAAGAAGTTCGGAACTTCCTTCGAACGTTAAGACTGTTACCGCGGACATCTCCAAAGAAGACGAAGTGAAGGCTCTTTTAAAAGATGAATACTTTGACGTGGTCGGTGAATTCATAGGATTTGTTCCCGCTCAGGTAGAGCGCGATATAAGACTTTTTAAAGGTCACATCGGCCAGTACATATACATAAGCTCGGCTTCCGCATACGACAAACCTTGCAAAGATTACCGTATAACCGAGGGCACGACCCTTGCGAACAAATACTGGGAATACTCTCGCAACAAGATACTTTGCGAAGAACTTCTTATGAAAGAATACAGAGAATCGGGCTTCCCCGTAACGATCGTTCGCCCAAGCCACACTTATGACGAAAGAAACGTTCCCATGGGCGTGCACGGCGATAAAGGAAGTTACCAGGTCATTAAGCGAATGCTGGAAGGAAAGCCGGTCATCATCCACGGCGACGGAACTTCTTTATGGACTATGACCTTCAACGAAGATTTTGCAAAAGGTTATGTCGGTCTTATGAACAATCCTCATGCCATCGGCGAGGCGTTCCAGATAACAAACGACGAGACGCTTACATGGAATCAGATATTCGAGACGATAGCAAAGCACCTGGGTGTTAAGCTCAATCCCTACTATATCTCTTCCGCTTACCTCGCTTCGTTAAACAAATACGATTTCGAAGGTTCACTGCTGGGTGACAAAGCAAACAGCGTCGTTTTTGATAACAGTAAGCTCAAAAAGGCCGTTCCGGGCCTTAACATGAACATAAGATTTGAGGAAGGCGTTAAACGCACTTTGGACAACGTTTTAAAAACCCCGGAACTTCAGATCGAAGATCCCGAGTTCGATGCATGGTGCGACAAAGTCATCGACACCCTCGAGCAGGCAAAAAAGGCCTTGCTTTAACAATAAACAAGTTTTTACATACTCTCTTTTCTTCATTTAATGTATTGGGTCCGCGATAAGGAGGCAGGTTTATTCCCGCCTCCTTATTGCATATAAGGTCCTCGGTTGCTATAATAGCGTTATTGCTTTTTAAGGCTGGAAAGAAGGATTGATTTATGAGAATTACATTGAAAAAAGCTGCGATTGCAGCGCTTGTCCTGGCTTTATCGTTGACGGTTACGGGGTGTGACAAAGATAAAGACAACAGCGGGACAGACCTTTCGATCTCAGATACGGTCGCATCCGTTTCTTCGACATCTGCCGACGATCAAAATAATGCAGAGCCGGATAAAGAAAACGTTGACGACCAAAAGACGGGCACGGAAGAATTTGACTTTTCGGTATACGATGAAGTACTTGAATACACTTACCGCGTTCTTGCGGGTATCGATTCAAGAGATGCTTTGATGGAGCACGAAGGAACCACATGGATCAACGACATGATGTATATCGAGAACGTCTATGAAAGACTCGATTCAGTCGGATACCTTTACAAAGACGTTACCGGCGATAACATTCCGGAACTTATCATATCGGGTGCTCCCTCGGAATACAGTCATGGCACGAACATATTCAATATCTTTACGGTAAAAGAAGGTAATCCCGTGCTAATTGACGAAGGCTGGAGCAGAAGCAGCATTTTTCTTTCCGATGACGGTACAATCTATACCGAAGGATCATCTGGTGCCATGAACTCATGCGTAGGAAAATATTACCTTAAATCGGACGGCACAAAAGAATGGGTTGATTTCTTCTTCACCGAAGGCGACCCCAACAACGACTACGAGCTTTTGCAATATCACAACAAAACCGGTGTATGGGACACAAACAGTTCCGAGCTTCTTGACGAAAGTAACCGGGATTTCTGGCAGAACATGAGCTCCTTGTCGGATCATATAGTCTTTCTTGAGTCCACGCTCTACACCACTCTTTCGGACATTTACGGCGAGCCGGTGGATTGCGTTTTATACATCTTTGAAGACGAAGGCCTTTCAACCGGAATCGAGCGTTACGATACCATCGACGATCCCAACTCCGTCGACGTTCGCTTCGTCCCCATGGGAACCGCGGTATATGATTTCAAGTTCCTCGGTCTTTCCCTTACCGATGTGGATGAAAACGGAAATGCGACTTATGAAACGACCCCCATACTTGAGATAGGCGATACGGATAAGTTCACACCTTTCATTATTGAGGCCGCCTTCCCCGGAACACTCCCCAGCTACGGCTTCTCGTATCTTGACGAGTTCGGAAATCTTCATGAGTTCGCCCTCATCCAAAGCGGAAAAGACGGCACGATCTGTGTATCGACAATAAAGTAAAAAGAAAAAGAGCGGGCACTTAAGCTGTCCGCTCTTATTTTGCCAGAAATTCGTCTATCAATGCTTTTGATCTGTTTATGGGATCATCCGTCATATCTATCCAGACTATGTCTTTTCTTTTTCGAAACCAGGTCATCTGCTCTTTCGCGAGATGTCGTATCTCCATAAACAGTTTGTCGTAAAACGCTTCGTAACTTTCGAACTCTCCCCGAAGATACATAAGAATATATCTGTACTCAAGTCCAAGTTTATATAGGAATTCGTCCGTCGCTCCCTCTTCTCTTAAAGCTTTGACCTCATCGATCATACCCTGAGAAAGTCTCATATCAAGTCTTTCGCGTATGCGTTCGTAAAGCACCTTTCGATCCCAGGTTACACCTAACACGAGGGTATCGTACTTTTTCACGCTTTCAAGTTCGTCGCCGTCACCGGTAAGCGCTCTCTCAAGGGCCCGTTCAAGTCTTCTTTTGTTATTTAAGTCGACTCTCTCAAGGGCAGACGGATTTAACTCCTTTAATCTTGACTTTATCTCTTCGATGGAAAGATCGTATATCTCCTGCCTTATCTTTGGATCGGGCTTCTCGCCGTTAAGATTGTATCCGTCAACAACAGAATTGACATACAAACCCGTTCCGCCCACAAGAAAGGGAATCTTCCCTCTGTTTATCACATCGTCGATCGCTTCGTATGCGCCGGTCTGAAAGTCTTTAAGGGAGAAGAAATCGTTGGGCTTGGCCACATCTATCATATGATGGGGAATTCCCTGCATCTCTTCTTTTGTAACCTTACCCGATCCAAGATCCAGGCCTTTAAACACCTGCCTTGAATCGGCGCTGATGATCTCACCGCCGTACAATAAAGCGAGTTCTATCCCAAGACCGCTCTTTCCCGATGCATTTGTACCCGCAATAACTACAAGTTTTTCCATTAAATGTCAGCCTTAATATCGTCGATCTTCTCTTCCAGATCTTTGATCGCTTTCATTGCGTTCTTGATATCCTTCATCTGCTTTTCAAATTCCGGATCGAATCCGCCTTCTGCGAACATTGCATAATACTTTCTTCCGATAGCTACGTATGAGCGATTGATAACGCTCTCACAAGTGCTTATCTCGGATTTGATATCAAATATCTCTTTTGCTTTTCTGCCCTTTTTAAAGAGCTTATTCATAACTTTTGATGTTTTTTCGGTTATCTCGTAGGATGACATATCGTTTCCTCCCCTGTTATTTCTTCATACATTTCTTTATTTTGGCCTTGGCGCGGGAAAGCGCGTTGTCGGTTGATTTCTCGTCTTTACCAAGCACCTTGGCGATTTCCGTGTAACTCATTGAAGTTAAGTAAAGTTCCAAAACCTGCCTTTCGAATACCGAAAGCTCATTTTCGATTATCCGCTCTATCTCTTCAACATTCTCTCTGTCAATGATCTGTGCCTCAGGATTTAGACCGTCAAGCCCGGGAAGCGTTTCCTCGAGCATTTTATCCCCTTCGTCTCCGTCATCCCCCGAATAAAGCGATACATAGGAATTAAGCGGCATATGTTTCTTCCTGCCCGATGCCGTAACAGCGGTATATACCTGACGTGAGATGCAAAGTTCTGCGAACGTGTAAAAACTCGTGTCGCGTCCGGGATCGTAATCCTTAATCGCTTTGAAAAGGCCTATCATGCCTTCCTGGATAAGATCTTCGGGCTCCGCACCGAGAATATACATGGAGCGTGCTTTGCTTCTTACAAGGTTTTTGTATTTGTCGAGAATGTAATCCTGTATCTTGTCTTCGCCGTCTCTTAAACGAAGAATGAGCGTTCCGTCGGATTCATTTTCGTATTCAGCGTAAGCGCTGTCTCCTGATCTCATAAGCAAGAACTCCAAGTGCCACCGAGGCGTTTAACGAATCGATATCTCCCTGCATGGGGATCGACGCAACATAGTCGCATTTTTCTTTGACAAGTCTTCCGACGCCCTCTCCTTCGTTACCGATAACAAGACCTATCGGTCCTTTAAGGTCAAGGTCGTACATTACGGTGCCGTCCATATCGGCGCAAACAAACCAAAGGCCTCTCTTTTTGAGATCCTCGATCGTTGTCGCAAGATTTGTGACTTTAACGACGGGCGTATAGTTGAGCGCTCCCGCGGAAGTGCGGGCTACCGTTGCGGTAAGACCTACCGCGCGATTTTTGGGAATGATGACGCCGTGCGCACCGACGATATTGGCCGTTCTTATGATCGCGCCGAGGTTGTGAGGATCTTCGATGTTATCTAAAACGATCACAAACGGAGGCTCTCCCTTTTCTTCGGCCAGTTTGAATATGTCTTCAAGCTCCGAGTATTCATAGGCCGCCGTTACGGCTATGACACCCTGATGCTTACCGGTAACCGACATCTGATCGAGGCGTTCCTTTTCGACATACTTTATAATCGTATCCTGCTTTCTTGCCTCACGTTTTATCGTAAGTATCGGTCCGTCCTGACAGCCGTCGAGTATGAACAGTCTGTCGATCGTCTTACCGCTTCTGAAAGCTTCGATAACGGCATTTCTTCCCTCTATCTTAAATTCGTTCACTTTTTCCATTAAATTATCCTCTTAACCTTTACCTATCTCATCAAATCCAAGCTTTAAAAGCTCAAGTATTCGGTCGTCTTTTCCCGATAAGAAAAGATATCCTATGACCGCCTCAAAACCCGTTGCTTTTCTGTAGTCGCGAAGGCTTGCGTTCTTCGCCGAAGAATGCGATTTTGCGTTTCTTCCGCGCTTAAACTGCGCGCTTTCTTCCTCGGTAAGTTTATCTTCCAAAACTTCCGACAGTCTCGCCTGAGTCTCGGCGTTCACGTAGCTTTTGTTCTCTTTGTTTATGATGTTTACCGGTCTGTTGCCCTTTGATATGACTATCGTGCGGGTTATCACATCATAAACCGCATCGCCGATATAGGCAAGTATGAGTGAAGAAACCTCTCCCGGATTATCATATTTTAAGTCAAATGTTTCTCTTAAACTCTTTAAAAAATCGCCGTTCAAATATAGACTCCTTTAACTTATCGTACGGTAAGCGCCATTTCCACCGTCATGTCTTTTGCTTCTATGAAATACATTCTGGAAGCAAAGTCCTGGAACAGCCTTGTTTCGGCATTGAATCCCGTGCCACCGTAGGCCTGTTTAAGTTTGATGCCCGCATTGTTTAAAACAGACCCCGTTACCGTGTAATCTTCAAGCTCACCGTCAAGCTTTACAAACTTGGCAAGTATGTTATGAAGAACGGAACCTTTCTTTATATGGATGGGCGATACCTGATTTACAAGATCGCCGAATTCTTTAAGATCGTGACGAAGTCTTATGTTGAAGACATGATAGATGAGTTCGTCGTCAAGACCCGCCGTTCTTAAAACGCCGTAGTAATCGTTGGGGTTTACAAGTTCGTTCCATGTAACCGCTATGGCACGTCTCTTGTCTTTTGATACGGTTACCCACTCATGCTCGGAGACTCTGTAAAAATCTCCGTACTGTAAAACCTCACGCCACGTCTTGTAAAGCGAAGTCTGAACTCTTATGGCATCAAGTTCTTCTTTGCTCAGTTCGCAAAGGTTAAGCTCGTAACCCAGCAAACCGAAAGCCGCAATGTTAAAACGCGTATCAAGAGGCGTGTTACGAAGCGTCTGATGGTTGGGGCAGGCATAAACATGGGCCGTAACCGTAGACATGGGATAGCCGTAACTGTAACCCTCCTGAATGTGAGTACGCATTATCGCATCGGTATCGTCACTCGCCCAGATCTGCGGCATATAGTTTAGTATACCGAGATCGAAACGATTGCCGCCGGAAGCGCAGCCTTCAAACAAAATATCGGGGAACTCCCTTGTAAGAGTTTCCATTATATCGTAAAGTCCCAGCACATATCTGTGTGCGGTCTCCCTCTGTCTGTCTTTTGGAAGTACCTTTGAATATACGTCGGAGAACATTCTGTTCATGTCCCACTTAACGTAATCCACACCGTTATCCTTAAATACTGCACGCATGGAATCTTTTACGTATTCCACGACCTCGGGATTGGTAAGGTCAAGGACCATCTGGTTTCTTCCGAGAGAATTTTCTCTTCCGGGTATGGTCATGGCATATTCGGGGTGTGCTCTGTAAAGGTCGGAGTCTTCGTTTACCATTTCCGGTTCAACCCATATACCGAATTGAAGTCCCAGTTTATGAATCTTCTCCGAAAGACCTGCGATCCCGTTGGGAAGTTTTTTAAGCTCCACCGTCCAATCACCCAAAGATGAGGTGTCATCGTTTCTTCCCTTAAACCAGCCGTCATCCATTACGAAAAGTTCCATGCCCGCATCGGCCGCTTTTGAAGCAAGGGCGAGAAGTTTGGATTCATTGATGTTAAAGTATGCGGCTTCCCATGAATTGATAAGTATCGGTCTGGGAGACGATTTGTATTTTGAACGCACGATATGTTCTCTTACGAAATCGTGCATGTTAAAGCTTATTCCGCGGTATCCGCAATCCGAAAACGTCATAACTGCTTCCGGAGCATCAAAGCATTCTCCCGCATCAAGCTTCCAGGAAAAATCTATCGGATTAATACCCGATATAAAACGAGTCTTGTAAAAGCCGCTTACTTCTGCTGCTTCGTAGTGATTTCCCGAATAAATAAGGTTAAGGCCGTAGCCCTCTCCGCCGGTTTCATCGGTCGAGACTTTGGTTAACATAACAAAAGGATTGCATCTGTTTGAAGAAATGCCGGAATAAGTGGAATTTTCAAAGAGTCCGTGGGTAAGAACGGTCTCGTGCTTATCCATCTCTCTTGCCCAGTTTCCACCGAAAGTGATCATCTTGAAGTTGCTTTGATCAAGATCGAGTTGGGTGCTCATAAGTCGTTTTATGTAAACCACTTCTCCGGATCGGTTTTCTACCTCGCACCATCTGGTGATAACGTTGCATTCTTCGTAAACCGTATAGAAAAGTTTAAGCAGAACATCCTTTTCTTTTTCCTTAAGCACTATCTCAAGCTGCTCGCCCTTTTTACATCCGTCAACGGAATGCGCAAGTCCCTTGGGATATTTGATCTCCTCGTTTACGCTGTAGGATTCAAACACAAAGTCGTTCGTTACGCTTCCGTCGGCGTATTCAAGCACGACAAACGGCGTTCTGAGATCACCTTTTCCCATGGAAGATATCTCAAGCATGGTATCTTCAAGCATGGTAAGGGAATCTTTCCTGTAGTTGACAGTCGTTCCCTTGGGATGGCTCACTTTCCCCGAAAGTGCGCGAACCGTTTCCGATGGATCCGTTCCCTCATCGATACGTTTCCCGTAATAAAGATGCTCGGGTAAGCCTTCCTCGGTTATATTGAACACATAACTTGTCTTTTCGGTATAAAGAAAAAAACTCTTCTCAAAAACTTTTATCATAATGGTCCTCACAGTATCATCCCGCGCGAGATACTCGCCCGGGATGATCTTCCATTCTTATTCGTATTAAATATATTGCTAATTGTTTCTTGCTTTTATCTCTTTGTTTATCCTTTCGACTTCGGAATCGGTCAGGATAAATTTCTTCTTAAATACGATAAAAGCTACCGTAAGTCCTATCATTGGGATAAGAGTCATAGTCATCCTAAGGCCCATTACCGATCCGCCCGCAAGTGTCGTAACGGCTTCTTCGTCCTTGCTTATATTAAAGATCTGAAGGCATAGCGAAGCAAGCAATGCCGAAAGGCCCGATGCCAGTTTCACCACGAAAGTCTGCATCGAAAAGATCACCGACTCGTCACGGCGATAGTTCTTATATTCACCGTAATCAACGGAATTGGCCAGAAAGACCGTAACGATAACGTTCAAAAGTCCAACCGATGAAAAGATAAAGAATCCGGGTACAAAGAACACAAATACATTATTGAGCCCGAGTATTGAAATTGCAAGCAAAATCACATAACCCGAAACCGCACTGAGTACAGCCACATAATACATCTTCGCGATGTTGAAGAACTTTCTCAATAACGGAAAGAAAAACATCATTGCAATGATCTGCATCGCACCGCCGAATGTATTGAAAAGTGTGTAGTCCCCTTTCCAGTTAGCACCGGCCAGATCGTATTTGAAGAAATAAATAAGTAGATTCGATGTAAGATAGACAGCGGTGTTTACCAGCACGATCGCTACGACCACTATCATTGCCTGATCGTTCTCGATAAGCGCCCTGAACATGTCTTTTACCGAAGCAGTCTTCATATCTGTAGTCGGATTTTCTTTGACCGCTATGCAGGTGATCACGATAAATACAGCGAATATCACTGCGACAATAAGCGCAAACCACTTAAAACCGACTATCTCCAGCGCATTCTCGTCAAGGCCGCTGCCTCCGAACAATTTTCCGAGTCCCGTAACGGCGAGCATGGTAACGACCACGATTATCGAAGAACCGACTCCGGCACAGCTTCTTGCCAATGCCGAAAGGTTTTCACGCTCTTTTCCCGACTCGGTAAGTGCGGGAACCATTGACCAGTAAGGAATGTCCATCATCGTGTACGTCACACCCCAAAGGATGTAAAATACTGCCGCATATGCGGCAAGGCCTGAACCCGAAAGAGACGGGGGACAGGCAAACATCAAAACCAGTATGACCGCGTTTGTGAGTGTTCCGATAAGAAGCCACGGGCGAAACTTTCCCCATTTGGTACGTGTCTTCGCCACTATGACACCCATGATGGGATCGTTGAACGCATCAAACACCCTTGCAACAAGGAGTATAACGCCCATGATCCAGGCCGATACGCCCAAAAGATCCTGATAATAATACAGGATATAGCTTGCGGAAAGCATGTAAACCATATCTTTTCCGACTGCGCCTATTCCGTAACCCACCTTAACCTTTAAAGAATTTTGTTTTTCCATAACGGGTAAAACCTCCTGTAATACAAAACATAGCCTCTAAGCCTTTACCCCAATCGATCATTCAACCGTAAACTCGATCTCTTTTACGATATCTCTGAACGTAACCTTTAACTTTCCCTTGCCGGGTTTAACGCTCCTTACGTAAGTACCGCCCATACCGCCTCTTAGTACAGCCACCTTGGGCCCCATGATCTCTATGGAACCTTTTGCTTCAAGATATATGGGATCGTTCACGTAACTTTCAACACTTCCGTTTTGGTTGAGTACTCTGAACCTGATGCTTGATGCATCGTAAGAAGTCGTCTCCTTAAGTACGGTTGAACCGGTCTTAACTTCAAGGTTGACGGTCTTCGAAGGTGAGCGCTTAACTCTCATCACTTCATTTCCGTCTTTTATTCCCACGAACTCATACTCTTTGACGTTGTCACCCCAACCGCTCACATACTTGGAATAAAGATCGTATCCTTTTTGAATGGTCATATGATCGAACATCATCATCTGACACATGAACAGTTTCATCTTGAAGGGAAGTGATTCCATTCCATACTCCATGACACAGTTTATGAGTCTCTTTACTCTGTCCGAGAGTTTTTCCGAGTAACCTTCCTGCGTAATGAGCAATTCTCCTATAAAGTCATCGATCAGAACCGGCGGATGCTTTAAATACGCAAAGTGTTCTTTGTCCGGATAGAACTCTTTTATGAACAGTCCGTTTTTATAGAGTTTAACGGAATCAAGGTTTGTAAAAACATAAACCTTTCTTATGTCGGAAGCAGGATACTCTCCTATGTTCATATCCGACGTAGGCATGAGAACATACTCTTCCTCGGACTGACTCTTATAAAGATACGCTGCAAGTTTCGGATTTCTGAACATGTCGGTTATGCCGTGATAGCATATCCTGTCTCCCGAACCGAAATCCTTGTGGGTGTTGTAATCAAACATACACCAGGTAAAGCTTCCCGCGATATCATCGTACTTTCGCACTTCGTTTAACACGGCTGCATGTCGCATTGCATGCTCGCTTCTGTGAATCTCATCGTCAAAAGATTTAGTCGGGAACATGTGACCGTTGTATTCGGAGATAAGATATCCCTTCGAAACGTCAGGCGTAATGTCTTCCTTGGGTGAGCACGGTTTTGTTTTTCCGTTGTAAACAAAGTCGTTATATGTATAAACATCCTCGAGAAGACTGGATTTCTTCAAAAATCTCACGCCGCCGGTGAATATGCCGGGTGCGAGTTTATGCGCCAGCTCGTTGGTTCTTTTGTAAAGTTCGTCGTCATCCATGGACTCATTGATACGAACGCCCCACAAAATAATGGAAGGATGATTTCTGTAACCGATCATCATATCCTTAACGTTTTCCAATGCCTGAGCTTTCCACTCGTCTCCTCCGATATGCTGCCATCCGGGAATCTCGGTGAACACCAAAAGGCCCAGACGGTCGCATTCGTCTATAAATGCTTTTGACTGAGGATAATGAGAAGTCCTTACGGCATTCATACCAAGTTCATGCTTAAGTATGCGCGCATCTTCTCTTTGGACACTTCCGGGCATGGCATATCCGAAATATGCGTAAGACTGATGTCTGTTTGCGCCGCGAAGTTTTACTTTCTTTGAATTGAGATAAAATCCGTCCGCTTTAAATTCTGCGGTTCTGAAACCTATGGATTCGCTCACTTCGTCGACAACCTCACCGTTCTTTTTAAGCTTTGTCTTAACGGTGTAAAGATAAGGCGAATCGACATCCCATCTTTTGACGTTTGAAAGATTGAACTTGACAAGGTCAAATTTCCCTTCTTCGTCTTCCTTTAAAGAGACAATACGGTCAAAAGAAGCAACTTCGTTTCCGTCTTCATCGACGACGGATTCACTTATGGAATACGAAGCATCAGCCTCTCCCGCAAGCACTATCTTGCTTTCGAGAGAATCTTCTTTGTCTGATACGAAGTGATGATATGTAGACTTTATGTAAACCTCATTCCTTACTTCGGCCCACACTTCTCTGTAAAGACCGCCGTATGTCATGTAATCTATGACATTACCAAAGGGAGGCTGATCAAGATTTTCGTTTGAATCAAGAATAACGGTCAATATCACGTTTGAGCCGGCAAAGCATTTGACGGCGGATGTGATATCAACCTCAAAAGCGGTATATCCGCATTTGTGGGTATAAAGCTCAACATTATTTATGTAAACCGACGCTTTATGTCCCGCTCCTTCAAAATGAAGAAGAAATACTTTGTTTTCAAGATCGGAGGGAACTTCAAGTTCTCGCTCATATTTTGACACGGTCTGATAGATGCTCTCGTCAAATGAATTAAACGGAGTCTCTTTGACAGTGTGCGGAAGGTCAACACTAATAAAGGAAGTGTCGTCCTTATCAAAGAAGAACTTCCAATCTTTGTTCAAATATATTCTCATTTAAATGTAACTCCCGTTGTGATCGTAAGGTTTATACGGCGATACCGCTCATTACGATGTCGATAAGATCTGCAAGTGCCTGATTGTAAGAAATTCCGACCTTCTTAAATGTAGAATGGGAAAGGAAATTCTCTATCGTGCTCTCGATAATTGCTTTCACTACATAGATGTTGATATCTTTTCTGATGACGCCTTCATCCATACCCTTCTTGATAAGTTCGATGGTTCGCTCCCAGTCATTTTCAAGATGCATGTTTGCTCTCTTATGAAGTGAGGGATAAGCTTCTTTGAACTCATAACTTCTGGTGAAATCAACACCCTGAAGTTTTTCGGGCATACCTACCATGATCTTTTTAAGTTTTTCGATCGTCGAAAGAGAAGGATCGTCGTAAACTTCCTTTTCGTTGGCCTTAATGGCTCTGAATACATAGTCGATGGCAGCGATCAGCATAGCCTCTTTATCGGCATACATAAGGTATAATGTTTTCTTACTTACATGACAAAGCTTTGCCACGTCTTCAACGGTAAGTTTGAGGCCTTTTTCGTTGAAAGTCTTGATGCAGGCTTCCATTACGTCGATTCTCAACTGATCGGGTTCTTTTGCTATTCTCGGCATAATCTCCTCCTATAAAAACGGTTTTCTTTGTTAAATTGCGGTTTCCATTTAGTATTCAAACATATGTAAAAACAAGGGTTTGATTTTTAAGAAACCGCTAATGGTTTTCGAGTTTCCTATATGATACCATGTTTGTTTCCTTAAATCAAGAAAAGACGCAAAAAAAGACGCCGAAAAAGGGCGTCTTAATTTGTATATATGTAACAATGGCTTCGATATAACGAAGTATTATTTTAATAGAGCTTTCAAAAACTCCCACATACGCTCTGCCGACGAAAGAGAAAGTCTTTCTTTTGTCGTATGAATGTCGTAAATGTTGGGACCGCAGGAAATACAGTCAAGATCCTTTATCTTTCCTGACAATACACCGCATTCAAGTCCCGCATGTATCGAAAGAACGTTGGGCTTAGCGTTAAACATCTCTTCGTACAAAGATACCGCTTTTTCGCGAAGGGGAGATTCTTCTCTGTAAGCCCATCCCGAATAATCGCCGTGTATGTTCATCTTAACGGGTCTTATCTCGGCAAGTTCTTTAAGAGTCTTCTTAAGTTCCTCCTTTTTCTCGTTAACGTTGCTTCTTATGCTTAACGAAAGCTTTACGATACCCTCTTCGATCTTTATGATACCGTGATTAAGCGACGTCTCCACAAGTTCGGGCATGTCTTTGCTCATGGCAACGACACCGTCGGGAAGAGAGTTCAAAAAGTGAAGGAAATCTCCTTCCTTGTAAAAATCCATATCCGTTTCGATCTCTTTGAAAGTGATCTGAGCGCTCTTCTCGGTTCCCAGGAAACTGTCCATGGACTCATATTTCATCATGTCGAAAAGTTCCGGCTCGACAGGCTTACTCAAAATGACAGCCTTACAAGCGTTACAGATCGCATTGTCCGCAACACCGCCTTTGTAATCGCCAAGACCCGCCATGATCCCCGCATCCGAAAGCTTTCTTAAAAGCTTACACATGATCCTTATGGCATTCGCGCGCTTTTTATGGATCTCGGTTCCGGAATGGCCTCCGATAAAGCCTTCCATCGTTATCTCATATGTCTTTAAGCCGGGAGTCCTTTCCACTTTGGGCTCTCCCTTTAAGTCATAAGCGAAATCAACTCTTGCCCCTCCGGCACAACTTACTATAAAGTCGCCTTCTTCTTCCGAATCAAGGTTTAACATCGTATGCCCTTTAAGACAGGAAAGATCTATACCGCTTGCGCCTTCCATTCCGACTTCTTCGTCTACCGTTATAACGACTTCAAGTCTGGGAAGACTAAGATCCGAATCAAGAAGTGCAAGGGCATAGCCTACGGCGATACCGTCGTCCGCTCCCAGGCTGGTTCCCTTTGCAAAAAGAAAATCTCCGTCGGTTTCAAGGTCAAGGCCTTCCTTTGTCATATCTTTATCGATGCCTTCGTCTTTTACGGCAACCATATCCATATGTCCCTGGATGATGACAGGCTCATCGCCCTCTCTTCCGGGGGATGCTTCCTTTATTATGATAACGTTTCCAAGTTCGTCTTTATGATATTCAAGCGATCTTTCTTTTGCGAACTCGCAAAGATAATTGCCTATTGCCTCCGTATTCCCCGAACCGTGCGGTATTTTGCACAGCTCTTTAAAAAAGTCAAGGTAATTCATGTTTGCCCTCAAAAGTACACCCCGCAGGATAACCTGCGGGGCAGTGTTTTCTTAATAATTCAATTTATGATGCGCTTTTCTTTGCGATCTCAACGAGTTTGGTGAATCCTTCAGCATCGTTAACTGCCATCTCTGCAAGCATCTTACGGTTCATTTCAACACCTGCTGTCTTTAAACCGTACATGAACTTGGAATAGCTCATTCCGTTAAGTCTTGCTGCCGCATTGATACGTGCGATCCATAACTGTCTGAACTGACGCTTTCTTTCCTTACGTCCTGCGTATGCGGAAGTAAGTGCTCTCATTACAGACTGTTTAGCTGTTCTATACTGCTTGGAACGGGCTCCTCTGTAGCCTTTAGCAAGCTTTAATACTCTGTTATGCTTTTTCTTGGCATTTAAGCCACCTTTAATTCTAGCCATTTCTTAATTCCTCCAATCGACTTATAAGTAAGGTAAGATCTTCTTCATGTTCTTAACATTCGTTTCGTCCGTAATAGCGGGCTTTCTTAAGTTACGTTTTCTCTTGGTAGACTTCTTTGTTAAGATATGGCTCTTATAAGCCTTAGCTCTCTTTAACTTACCGGTTCCTGTAGCTTTAAAGCGCTTAGCAGCAGATTTGCTGGTTTTCATTTTAGGCATTGTTATTTCCTCCTGAACATTTAATCTATCATTTTATCCGGGTTATCAGTTCTTCTTTCCGGCTAAAAACATTGTCATACTGCGTCCTTCAACCTTGGGCGCCTTATCGATCTGGGCAATATCGGCAAGCCCTTCCGCAAAATCATCAAGAATGTGCTTTGATGTCTGCATATGAGCCATTTCACGACCTCTGAATCTCAATGTGATCTTTACTCTGTCACCGCCCTGCAAGAACTTTCTTGCTGCGTTCATCTTTGTATTAAGATCGTTGGTGTCGATATTGGGTGTAAGACGAATTTCCTTGATCTCAACAACATGCTGTTTCTTCTTGGCTTCTTTCTCACGTTTCATCTGATCGTATTTGAACTTTCCGTAATCTACGATCCTGCAAACGGGCGGCTGTGCATTGGGAGCGATCTTTACAAGATCTACGCCCGCTTCTTCAGCAAGTGCCATTGCTTCTTTAACCGACATGATACCAAGCTGTTCGTTGTCTGCTCCGATGACCCTGACTTCTTTGTCGCGGATCTGTTCGTTAATCATTAATTCGCTAATAGTCGTACCCTCCGTTAGATGAAGAAAAAGTAA